>MU158629.1:0-1567 GCA_015711895.1 Candidatus Solincola tengchongensis
GAAGAGCTCGCTCACCGATTCGTCCTTGAAGACGCTGGCGATGGTGTTGGCGAATATGGAGGCGATGGAGAGCACCTCCACCTTCTCCGAACGCCGTTCCTCGGGGATGGGAAGGGTGTCGGTGACCACCACCTTCTTCAGGGGGCATCCGTCTAGCCTTTCCTTGGCCGGACCGGAGAAGATGCCGTGGGTGGCGCAGGCGTATATCTCCTTGGCCCCCGCTCCCGCTAGGGCCTCCGACGAGGCGGCCAGGGTCCCCGCGGTGTCGATCATGTCGTCCACCAGTACCGCCGTCTTCCCCTTGACCTCTCCCGCGATGTGCAGGACCTCGGCCTGGTTGTGGCCCGGCCGCCGTTTGTGGAGGATGGCCATGGGCACCCCGAGATGGTCGGCGTACTTCTTGGCCATCTTCACCCGACCGGCGTCCGGCGATACCACCACCACGTCGTCGCCCACGTTGCGGGAGATATAGGAGGCCAGCAGGGGCACGGCGGTGAGGTGGTCCATGGGGCCGGAGAAGAAACCCTGAATCTGTCCGGCGTGCAGGTCCATGGTCAGGATGCGGTCCGCTCCGGCCACGCGGATCATGTCCGCCACCAGCCGCGCGCTTATGGGCTCCCGGGCCAGGGTCTTCTTGTCCTGGCGGGAATACCCATAGTAGGGAATCACGGCGGAGATGCGCTTGGCGGAGGCCCGTTTGAGGGCGTCTATCATCAGCAGCAGCTCCATCAGGTGGTCGTTTATGGGCTCCGAGCAGGTCTGGATGACGAAGGCGTCCGAGCCCCTCACGCTCTCCTTGTAGCGTACGTAGAGCTCCCCGTTGCTGAAGGTCTTGAGCTCCACCTTCCCCAGGCTTATCCCCAGGTGGCCGGCGATCCGGCGCCCCAGCTCCGGATAAGACCTTCCACTGAAGATCATCAACTTCTTACGGGTTATCTCCTTCAAGTCCCTCCGCCTCCTTCTTGGCCCTCTTACCGTATTCAAGGACGTTCCTCTGCCTGCTGCGCTCGATCCCCAGGGCCCCCGGGGGCACGTCCCTGGTGATGGTGGAACCGGCACCGGTGACCGCACCCTCACCGATGCGCACGGGGGCCACGAACATGGTGTCGCTGCCGATGAAGGCCCGGTCCCCGATCACCGTGCGGTGTTTGCGTACCCCGTCGTAGTTGCAGGTGATGCTCCCCGCCCCCACGTTCACGTCCTCACCGATCTCCGCGTCCCCCATGTAGCTGAGGTGCGGGACCTTACTCCTCCTCCCCACCACGGTCTTCTTCATCTCCACGAAGGTCCCCGCCTTGGAGCCGGCGCGCAGCACCGTGCCCGGCCGTAGGCTGGCGAAGGGGCCCACGCTCACCCCGTCCTCGAGCTCGCTCTCCCTGATCACCGCCTGCTCCACGGTCACCCCGTCCCCCAGGCGGGAGTCCACGCTGCGCACCCCGGGCCCCAGGGGGCAGCCGCGCCCGCAGCGACTCCATCCCGGCGGGCCCCGCACCGGGCCGACCGGGCCTACCCCCGTGCGCCACGAATACGTGACGAAGAACTCGAAGTTGCCCCAGGGCGAGGGCGC
>MU158629.1:1577-2610 GCA_015711895.1 Candidatus Solincola tengchongensis
CCTCCAGGATGACCAGGGGCCGCAGGACGGTAGCCCCCCCGATGACCACCTCGGGACCTATAGAGGTGGTGGCCGGGTCCTCCATGGTCACTCCTTCCTCCATCCACCGCCGGTTGATGCGGGCGCGCATGATCTCCTCCGCCATGGCCAGGTGGACCCTGGAGTTGACCCCCAGCACCTCCTCCGGGTCCTGAGTGGTATATATTTCCAGAACTCCCTCGCGGGCTAAAAGGGCGAGGGCATCGGTCAGAAAGTACTCGCCCTTGGCGTTGTCCGGCCTCAGGCGGGGGAGCACCGCTTCCAGCCGCTTCCAGTCGAAGACGTAGGTGGAGGTGTTCACCTCCCGGATGGACCGCTCCTCCTCGCCCGCTTCGCTCTCTTCCACCACGGCGGCCACCGCCCCCCGTTCGTCCCTCTTTATCCTCCCGTATCCCGTGGGGTCCTCGAGCACCGCAGCGAGGATGGTGGCCGCCGGCCGCCTCTCCTCGTGCCTCCTTATCAGGGCGCGGAGGGTTCCCGTGGTGATGAGCGGGGAATCTGCGGTGAGCACCAGGACCTCGTCCTCCCTCACCTGGGGAGCGGCGACCATCACCGCATGGCCCGTGCCCTTCCTCTCCTCCTGGTGGACGCACTCGGCGCGGTCGCCGACCACGGAAGCCACCTCGTGGGCACCGCTTCCCAGAACAACCAGTATGCGGTCGATCAGGCCCTCTTCCCTGAGGGGCTGCAGGGCGTCCAGCACCCAGGCCACCATGGGCTTGCCGCACACGGCGTGCAGCACTTTGGGCCGGTCGGATTTCATGCGCGTCCCCTCGCCCGCGGCGAGGACCAGGGCCAGGCGGCTCAACTCTTCTCCCTTTATCTGGCTTTCTGTCGACGCCATTATTGTATCCGAGACCCGGTGACAGACCAAACCTTGCCATCGAGCCGGAGATCCCCGACGGCGACCCGCGGGCGGCGCCCGGCTACGGACTCGGGTTTGTTCGCACCCTCGCTTCCCTCACATGCCTAGGCATCACCCACGAGCCAAAGG
>MU158630.1:0-13196 GCA_015711895.1 Candidatus Solincola tengchongensis
ACCGAGGGCACCCATTCCCTGATCAAGAAGGGGGCCAAGCTGGTCACCGGGGTCGAGGACATACTGGAGGAACTGCCCGTGGAGGCCCTGCGACAGCTGGAGCGGGGGAAGGAGGGGAGGGCCGCCGGTGAAGCGGATTCCCTGGAGGGGTGGCCTCCCCTCAGTTCGATGTCACCCCATGAGAGGGCGGTGATCGCCGTCCTGGGCCAGGAACCCGGCACGCTGGACCTTATTTCCCTCCGCACCGGAGTGGAACCCCATGAACTCCTGGCGACGCTCGCCTCCCTGCTCATAAAGGGATGGGTGCGCCAGGATGCCGGCGGGCGCTACTGCCTCTCTCCCTTTCCTCCACAAGGTCCTTTCGGCTGAAAGGGCATCCAAAGCTCAACTATTTCAACAATAATAATATTATTCAACTTTAAATTCAGATATTGACAATAATGTATTTTAGTTTAATATTATGTTATACTTTAACAGCAGTGCTGCCCGGAGGGGGAATGATGCGGGAGTTGGTGGAGGGATACCTCAGGCATCTTAGCGCGGAAAGGCAGCTCTCGCCCCAGACGCTCCGCGCCTACCGCTCGGACCTGGAGCTCTTCGTCGATTTCTGCCGGCGATGGGGCGTGGATGACCCTTCCCGTGTGGATCACCGCCTGCTGCGGCGCTACCTGGCTTACCTTCAGACCCGGGGTTACGCCCGCACGACCATCGCCAGGAGGACGGCGGCGGTGAGGAGTTTCTTCCGCTATCTGGTGAGGACCAACCGCCTGAGGTGCGATCCCACCCTGGCCCTCACACCGCCGCGACGGGAGAGGCGGCTGCCGCGGGTCCTCAGCCTGAGGGAGATAGAGGAGGCGGAAAGGCGACAGGGACTTCAGGTGTACCGAACTTCCCTGCGGGATATGGCCCTTGTGGAGCTCCTTTACGCCACGGGGATGCGCGTGGGTGAGCTCGCCGGCCTGGACGTGAAGGACCTGGATATGCGCAGAGGGGAGGTGAAGGTTCTCGGTAAAGGGCGCAAGGAACGCGTGATACCCGTGCACCAGGCGGCGCTTCAGCTGCTCCGGGCATACATGGAAAAGGAGAGGCCCATCCTGGCCGCCAATCGTGTCGGTGGGGAGACGTCCGGCAACCCCCTTTTCCTCAGCGTGCGGGGCGGCAGGCTTGGCGATCGGGGGGTGCGACGGGTGGTGGAGCGCTTCTTTCGCAACCTGGAGGGTGGGAAGAGGGTGAGCCCGCACACACTCAGGCACACCTTCGCCACCCATCTCCTCCAGGGCGGAGCAGACCTCAGGTCTGTGCAGGAGCTGCTGGGTCATGTTGATTTATCTACTACCCAGATATATACTCAACTGAGCAGGAAGAAACTCAAGGAAGCTTTTTTTCAGGCCCACCCCCGCGCGTGAAGCTCCCACAAAAGCGAGCGCCCGGAAATCGAGACAGGGAGAATGTTGAACACGGCAGACTTTTACAAAAGAGGGGCGAGGTTGGAAGGCATCGAAGAAGTCGGCGAACTCTGGAAGCAGTTCAAGGAGAAAGGGTCACAGGAGGCCAGGGAAAAACTTATTCTGAACTACGCCCCCCTGGTGAAGTACGTGGCGGGTAGAGTGTCTTCCAGTTTACCTCCGAACATCGAATACGCCGACCTGGTCAGCTACGGGATATTCGGGCTCATCGACGCCATCGAGAAGTACGACCCCGATAGAGGCATCAAGTTCGAGACCTACGCCATCGCCCGCATCAAGGGCGCCATCATCGACGAGCTACGCTCCATCGACTGGGTGCCGCGCTCCATACGCTTCAAGGCGCGGGAGATCGAGAAGGCCTTCGTCACCCTGGAGAACGAGCTCAAGCGCCTCCCCACCGACGAGGAGGTCGCCAGACACATGAACATCACCCTTGACGAGTACAACCAGCTCCTGCAGCAGATGAGCTTCATCTCCCTGGTGGCCCTGGACGAGCTCTGGAACGTGGGAGGGGACAAGGGAGACAAGGTCAGCCTGGTGGACACCTTGGAGGATTCCCGCGCCGAGGACCCCTCCAAGACCTACGAGATAGAGGAGATGAAGCAGATCCTGGCCGAGGCCATCAACCGCCTACCGGAGAGGGAGAAGATAGTCGTCACCCTCTACTACTACGAGGGGTTGACCCTCCGCGAGATCGGCGAGGTGCTGGGGGTGACCGAATCCCGCGTCTGCCAGATGCACACCAAGGCCATCCTCCGCCTCCGGGGCCGTCTGGCCAACGCCAAGGGGTTGCTCGAGGTGTAGGGTTAAGACGGTATGGCTCAAGATACCCTGTCGTCCCCATGGGTGCGTTCCGGGTTGAAAAAGGTCGAGGGGGCATCCTCTCATCGCTCATGAGCAGGTTACTTCTTTGACCCCCCTTTAACCTGTGCTATATTTATCTCGCACCCAGACTTTGGAGGAAGGAGGTGGGCCGCGGAAGGAGCGCAGGGAAGAGAGGGGTGCGGAAGGCCCGCCGTGAGCGGGATTTTTTTTGGCCGTAACATCACACACGTCCGCGGACCCGGTCCCCGGGTGCCCTCCGGGGTGGGGATGCGGGAGGGAAGCGGGCGGAGGAAGAACCATGGGAGGTAACATGACCGTCGTATCCATGAAGCATCTCCTGGAGGCCGGGTTCCACTTCGGTCACCAGACCCGCCGCTGGAACCCAAAGATGGCTCGGTATATCTTCACCGAGCGCAACGGTATCTACATCATCGACCTGCAGCAAACCCTCGCCCTCATCGAGGTGGCCTACAACTTCATCCGGGACCTGGTTGGAAACGGGGGCACGCTCCTTTTCGTGGGCACCAAGAAGCAGGCCCAGGAGGCCATCCGGGAGAACGCCCAGCGCTGCGGGATGCCCTACGTGGTCAACCGCTGGCTGGGCGGCACCTTGACCAACTGGGTGACCATCCGGCGACGCATCGAGAAGCTCAGGGAACTGGAGGAGATGGAGGCCTCGGGGGACATCGATGCCATGCCCAAGAAGGAAGCCACGCGAGTCCGGCACCAGCTGGCCAAGTTGAGGCGCAACCTGGAGGGCTTGAGGGACATGGAGAGGCTGCCGGACGCCCTCTTCATCATCGACCCGCGCAAGGAGAACATAGCCCTCATGGAGGCGCGCCGCATGGAGATACCGGTTGTGGCGGTGGTGGACACCAACTGCGATCCGGACCTGGTGGACTACGTCATCCCCGGGAACGACGACGCCATCAGAGCGGCCAACCTGATATGCAAGATCATCTCCAACGCGGTGTTGGAAGGCCTGCAGATCCGCGAGATAATGCAGGCCGGTTCGGGCGGCGAGGAGGAAGAAGCCTACGCGTCCGCCGCGGTCGCCGGAGGGGACGGGGAAGGCTCACCGCCGGAGGAAGAGACGGCCGCCGAATGAACCACGCCGGCGGCGACGGGCCGGTTGGAGGCATGGATTGAAGGAGGAGTTATGGAGATCAACGCTGCAGAGGTGAAGGCCCTAAGGGAGAGGACGGGTGCCGGCGTGATGGACTGCAAGAAAGCCCTCCAGGAGGCGGAAGGGGATATGGATAAGGCCCTGCGCATCCTGAGGGAGAAGGGGCTGGCCGGCGCCAAGAAGAAGGCCGGGCGCAGTACCGCGGACGGCATCATCGACGCCTACATCCATCTGAACAACCGTGTCGGGGTGCTCCTGGAGGTGAACTGCGAGACCGATTTCGTGGCTCGAAACGAGGTCTTCCGCTCCATGGTGCACGACATCGCCATGCACATCGCCGCCTCCGCGCCCCTCTACGTCTCCGCCGAAGACATACCCCCGGAGGTGTTGGAGCAGGAGAGGGAGATCTACCGCAAGCGAGCCCTCCAGGAGGGGAAGCCGGAGCACGTAGTGGACAGGATCGTGGAGGGCAGGCTGAAGAAGTTCTACGAGGAGGTCTGCCTCCTGGACCAGCCTTTCGTCAAGGAACCCGAGATCACCGTGGGTGAACTGGTACAGCGCACCATCGCTGCGGTGGGCGAGAACATCGTGGTGCGCCGCTTCGTCCGCTACCAGCTTGGGGAGACCCTCTCCGAATGAAGGCCGGACGGGCCTTTTCCCGGGCCGCTCCCCGGGGGTGGGAAGGTAGCCGCCTTGGAAGGATAGAATAAATCTTAGAAAGTTGCCGAGCGGAACAGGGCCGATGGCGGAGGTGGGGATGAACGCCGGAGAGGAGGGAAAAGCCCGGCCCCGTTACAAGCGGGTGCTCATCAAGCTCAGCGGCGAGGCCTTCATGGGCGACAAGGAATACGGGATAGACCCCGATACCGTGAACGCCATCGCCGACGAGCTCGCGGAGGTCAACCGGCTGGGCGTACAGCTGGCCATCGTCGTGGGAGGCGGCAACATCTTCCGCGGGGTGGCCGCCAGCGCCAAGGGGATGGACCGTGCCGCCGCGGACTACGTGGGCATGCTGGCCACGGTCATGAACTCCCTGGCCCTCCAGGATGCCCTGGAGAAGAGGGGGGTCTTCACCCGGGTGCAATCGGCCATCGAGATGCAGGCGGTGGCCGAACCCTACATCCGCCGGCGGGCCATACGGCACCTGGAGAAGGGTAGGATCGTCATCTTCGCCGCCGGCACGGGGAACCCCTATTTCACAACCGACACCACCGCTGCCCTCAGAGCCCTGGAGATCGGGGCGGAGGCCATCCTCAAGGCCACCATGGTGGACGGGGTCTACGACTCCGACCCCCTCAAGAACCCGGAAGCGGTGATGTACAGTTCCCTCAATTACATCGAGGTCCTCCAGCAGGGCCTCAAGGTCATGGACGCCACCGCGGTGTCCCTGTGCATGGACAACAGCCTGCCCATAGTGGTCTTCAACATGACCGTGCCCGGAAACATCATCAAGGTCCTCTTCGGGGAGAGGATCGGGACCATCGTCTCCTCGGAGAAGGACGAGAAAGATTAGGGCGCGTACTTTTTACCGTCGGCGGACGCCTTCCCGCGAACCTCCCCCTCCTCGGAGAGGGAGGGGGAGGGGAGGAAGCCATGACCGGAAGGTGAGGGGTCTCCTCCGGGAAGGCGGAGTGGCGGGAAGGGAGGGAGGAGAGGTCGAAGGTCGGCGCATGAGAGGACGGTCTTGAGGAAGACCCGCGGTATGTTCGTGGATGGAGGAGGGAAGACAAGTGGTCGAGGACGTGTTGAAGGACGCGGAGAGAAGGATGAAGAAGGCGGTGGAGCACGTCCGCGACGATTTCGCGGCTATCCGGACCGGGAGAGCCAGCGCTTCGCTCCTCAACCGGGTATACGTGAACTATTACGGGCAGCAGACCCCTCTGAACCAGATAGCCTCCATCGCCGTTCCCGAACCGAGCCTTCTGGTGGTCTCGCCCTACGACAAGAGCGTAATCAACGAGATCGAGAAGGCCATCCTGGCCTCGGACCTGGGTTTGAACCCGGTCAACGACGGGAACGTCATCCGGTTGCCCATCCCCAAGCTCACCGAGGAACGGCGCAAGGAGTTGACCCGTATGGTCCGCGCCAGGGCCGAGGAGGGCAGGGTGGCCATCCGCAACATCAGGAGGGACGCCATCGAGGACCTGCGGGCCTTCGAGAAGGAGGGGGAGATCACCAAGGACGACCTGCACCGTGGCCAGGAGGAGGTCCAGAAGCTCACCGACCGCTACATCGCCGAGACGGACGAGATGCTCAAGGTGAAGGAAAAGGAGCTCATGGAGGTCTGATTTGGCGGATGGGGGCAGGGAGGTGGCCGCGCCGGGCGGCAGGACCCTCCGGGAACGTTTCGCCGACCTGGCGGCGCGCGTGGTCAGCGCCGTCATCCTCGTCCTGGTGGTGGTCATCCTCCTTTGGTGGGGGGAGATTCCCTTCACTGCGGGAATGACCCTCATCGTGGCGGGAGGCCTCTGGGAACTCCATTCCACCTTCCGCCGCCACGGATACCGCCCCGCGGGCTGGCTTTCCCTTGCCGCTGGCTGCTCCTTTCCGGTGATGGCCTACTTCCTCCAGAGGGGGGAGAGCGCCGACCTGACCCCTATGGTCGCCGCGCTGGCCCTCTGCATGCCAGTGCTCCTGGCCTGGTGCCTCTTCGGTCCGCATTCCGGATCCCCCACCACCGACGTGGCCGTCTCCCTCTTGGGGGTGGTTCTGGTGGGGTTCTGCCTCTCCCATTTCGTGCTCATGCTGCGCTTCGACACCGTGAGCTGGACGGCGCCCTTCGCGGTCATCGTCATGGTCTGGATATACGACGCCGTGGCCTATTTCGCCGGCTCGGCCTTCGGGAAGCACAAGCTGGCGCCGCGCATCAGTCCCGGCAAGAGCTGGGAGGGGACCCTGGCAGGATCGGCGGGCGCCTTCATAGCCGCTTATATCCTCTACCTGACCCTCAACCGGGCCTGGCTTACCCTGGGGGTGAGTATGGAGCTGGCGGCCGTGGTTTGTGTCTTCGGTCCCCTGGGCGACCTCTCCGAGTCCATGGTCAAGAGGGAGCTGGGGATAAAGGACATGAGCTCCCTAATCCCCGGACACGGGGGGATAATGGACCGCTTCGACAGCATGTTCCTCACCGCCGCAGTTTCCTATTATTTCCTCCGCTTCCTGGTCTTCAAGGCCTGACCCCCTCCGGCGGGCGATGCGCGCTCCGCCTCCGCCCCCGGCGCGGGGCGACGGACCTTCGCCGGGACGCCCCTCACCGCCGCCCTTTTTCTTTTCCTGTGTTTCCTTGACCGTAAGGCCGAATTCCGCGCGGGAACCCTCGTTTCGGGGACCCGAGACGACCACGGTCGCTTCCCGTGCTTTCTCGTTTCAGGCGGAGGGAGAAAAAGGTGAACCGTATTGCTGCATATTCCCCGCCGTTTTACTGTTTCTGCCCGTTTTCCGGACCGTATGCTTCTGGTACACTTCGCTGCCTATTAAAAGAGGCCATGTGTGTCGATCCCCTTCCGCTTCCGGGCGACTTTTAATGAATGTGGGGGTCCGCCTTCCCGCCCGCTGGAAGGATGGAGAAAAGGCGCCGAGGCCGGTGCTCGCCTTCTGCCGAATGGTCGTCATCGATTCGCCATCCAACCGGCGATGAAGCTCTCGGAATACTGCCCGATGGTCATCTTTATGTCTCCTGGCCACCTCAGCGATGGGGGACACACACCCCAAGCCAGCCGGGTTCGAAGGGTCAGGCGGTGACATCCTTCTTCTCGGCCAGTTTGCTCCCCCGCGAGAACCCCACGAGTCTTAGGAGGCGATTTCCGGCGGATCGTTTCTCCTTCAATATGTTAGAATGCTCCTGGTGCTGGGGGAGGCGGTTCGCGAGTCTTCCCTCCGCTTATCGGCATCGGGCCGCGAAGGAGTCATAAAAAGGGAGGCCTATCGAGGGAGGGGTGAACTATGATCCACACCGGTATGCTTCTGGCCCGCAACGCGCGCAAGTTCCCCGAGAAGGAGGCCCTGGTCTTCGAGGACAGGCGCTACAACTACCGGGAGCTGAACGAGGCGGCCAACCGGCTGGCCAACCACCTCATCGCCCGGGGGGTGAAGAAGGGCGACAAGGTGGGTATGTTGAGCTTCAACTCCGATTCCTTCGTCATCTCCTATTTCGCCGTCATGAAGACGGCCCCTCAACTTCAGGCTGGCTCCGCCGGAGGTGGAAGACATCCGGGACAACTGCGACGCCGTGGCCTGCGTGCTGGGCGCGGAGTTCGCGCCCCTGGCGAGGGAGATAAGGGACCGTCTGCCGGCGGTGCGGGACTGGATCCTCCTGGACGGGGAGAGGGCGGAGGATTTCCAGTATCTGCCGGAAATCCTCGAGAAGGGCGACGCGTCGGAGCCGGAGGTGGAGATAGGCCTCTTCGACGAGTCGGCCATCATCTATACCTCCGGGACCACCGGGAGGCCCAAGGGCGCGGTGTTCAACCACTACTGCCACCTGATGATCGGGACGGCCATGATGTCCGAGCTGGGGATGAACGAGACCGACCGCATCCTGCATGTGGCTCCCCTCTTCCACTCCGCGGAGCTCCACCTCTACCTATGGCCGGGCACCTTCCTGGGGGCCACCCACGTGGTCATGAAGTTCTTCGTCCCCGAACAAACGCTTCAGACCATCGAGAAGGAGCGCATAACCCTCTTCTTCGGGGCACCGGCCATGTACCTCCTCATGATGCAGGTGCCGGATTTCGAGAAGTACGACTTGAGTTCCGTCCGCTACTGGGCCTATGGGGCGGCACCCATGTCCCGGGAGCAGGTGCTCAAGGCCATCGAGATGTTCAAGACCGACCGCTTCTTCTGCCTTTGCGGGCTGACGGAGGGAGGTCCGGGCGGGGTACGCCTGCGCCCGGAGGACCAGGTCAGAAAGGCGGGAGCCGGTGGCCTGCCGGTGGTCAACTGCGAGTCCCGGGTGGTCAACGAAGCGGGGGAGGACGTTGCCGTGGGGGAGGTCGGGGAGTGGCTGGTGCGCTGTGAGAGCAACATGCTCTACTACTACAAGAACCTGGAGGCCACGGCGGAGACCCTCACCCCGGACGGCTGGGTGCGCACCGGAGACCTGGCGGTGGTCGACGAGGAGGGCTACGTCACCCTTGTGGACCGCAAGAAGGACATGATCATCTCCGGGGGGGAGAACATCTATCCCCGGGAGATAGAGAACGTGCTCCTCACCCACCCCAAAGTGGCCGATGTGGCCGTGGTGGGCGTCCCGCACGAGATATACGGGGAGACGGTCAAGGCCTTCGTGGTCCTGAAGCCCGACACCGAGGCGGCGCCCGAGGAATTGCGCGAGTTCTGCGTGGGGAAGCTCGGCGATTTCAAGATCCCGCGGCTCTGGGAGTTCGTGGAGAGCCTGCCGCGCAATCCTTCCGGAAAGGTCATGAAATACCTCCTGCGCCAGCAGTCCGCCTAGCCGGGGCGCGGACCCCTCCTCCCCGGAAGCACGGGCGCCGTGCCGGCGGGGGTTGCGGGAAGGGACGTCCCCTGGGGAAGATGCCGGACCGGGCCGGATGGCGCGGCGGTCTTGGCCCCCGTCGGTTGGCCTGGCAGGCTTTTCCAGAACGTGAAGTGTCTCCGCATCCTTGGAAAAGTCTTGGATGAGACCTTTTCCGTCCGCATGGGCTCCGTGAGGCGCGCCTCACCGCCGCCCCGCCAACCCTTATAATGTTCGTATGGATAAGGAGACCGGGAAGAGGGGCGTGTCCATCCTGGGCTCCACCGGCTCCATAGGCAGGCAGGCGCTGGAGGTGGTGGAGGCCCACCCCGACCGTCTTCGGGTAGTGGCCCTGACGGCTCACAGCAATTACCAGCTCCTGGAAGAGCAGGCACGTCGCTTCAGACCTCTTTTCGTGGGCCTCGTGGATGAAGGGGCGGCTGCCGAGCTGCGGCGAAGGCTCTCGGGCACGGGCATGGCCGTGAGTGCGGGAGCCGAGTGCCTCCTGGAGGCAGCCGTGCACCCGGAGGCGGAGGTGGTCCTCAACGCCGTGGTGGGATCGGCGGGGCTCCCTCCAACCTTGGCCGCCCTGGGAGCGGGAAAGCGCCTGGCCCTGGCCAACAAGGAGAGCATGGTGGCAGGGGGGGACCTCGTGCTCCAGGCCCTTAGGGAGGGAGGGGAGATCGTACCTGTGGATTCCGAGCACGGCGCCGTCTTCCACTGCCTGCGCGGCGAGGAGATGCGCCACGTGGAGAGCATCGTCCTCACCGCCTCGGGGGGCCCCTTCCGCGGCCGCCGCCGCGAGGATCTGGCCTCGGTCACCGTGCGCGAGGCGCTCTCCCACCCCACGTGGAGCATGGGGCGCAAGATAACCGTGGACTCGGCGACCCTCATGAACAAGGGGCTGGAGGTCATCGAGGCCCATTTCCTGTTCGGGCTGCCCTATTCGAGGATAAAGGTGGTGGTCCACCCCCAGAGCGTGATCCACTCCCTGGTGGAGTTCGTGGACGGCTCCTTCGCCGCCCAGCTCAGCCTCCCGGACATGCGCCTGCCCATATCCCTAGCCCTCTCCTACCCGGAGAGGTGGGGCCCACCCTTCACCCGCACGGTCCTGGCCGAGCTGGAAAAACTTACCTTTGAAGAGGTGGACCGCGAGACCTTCGCCTGCCTGGACCTGGCCTACCGGGCCGGGGAGGCGGGGGGGACGGCACCCGCGGTGCTCAACGCGGCCAACGAGGTGGCGGTGGCGGCCTTCCTGCGGGGAAGGCTCCCCTTCCTGGGCATCGAGGAGGTCATAGCCGCCACCCTGGAGGAACACCGTCCCCGCCCGGTGCGCACCCTGCAGGACGTGCAGGAGGTGGAGGAGTGGGCCCGCGCCCGGGCGGAGGAGGCGGTGGAGACCCAGGCCGGTAACCCGGCCGAGCCCGGGAGGTCCTGATGTCCGGGCTTGGCCCGGGAGGAGCAATGGGCGGAACTACCAAGAGGTGAATTAGGTTGAGTGCGGTCCTTTACGTGTTGGGAGCCCTCGGGGTGGTGATCCTCCTGGTGCTCACCCACGAGCTGGGGCACTTCCTGGCCGCCCGCGCGGTGGGCGTGAGGGCCACGGAGTTCTTCATCGGCTTCGGGCCCCGCATCTGGAGCACCCGCCGGAGGGGCACGGAATACGGGATAAAGTGGATACTGGTGGGCGGCTACGTGAAGATCCTGGGCATGAACCCGGAGGAGGAGGTCAGCCCCGAGGAGTGGCCCCATTCCTACAAGGGAGTCTCCCGCTGGCGACGTCTCTGCATCATCGTCTCCGGATCCCTGGCCCACGTCGTGCTGGCCCTGCTCATCGCCTTCCTGGTCATCTGGCTCATAGGGGTGCCGGTGCTCACCAACACCGTCGGGTCGGTGGGGGAGTACGTGGAGGAGACCGGCGAGGAGACCCCCGCCCACCGCGCGGGCCTGCAGCCGGGGGACACCATCATCTCCATGGGGGGGAGGGAGACCCGGGATTGGGAGGAGGTACGCGGTTTCATCGCCTCCCATCCCGGGGAGGAGGTGGAGCTCATCCGCCTGCGCGCCGGTGAAAACGTCGTCCTGGACGCCAGGCTGGCGGAGCTTCCCGGCGGGCGGGGATTCCTGGGCATAAGCCCTTCAGCGGGAGAGGAGCATTATTCCCTCGCCGCCTCCCTGGTGGAGACGGGAAAGTGGTTCCTCACCTATTCGGGAGGCGTGTTCTACAGCATCTACCGGGTGTTCAACCTATCGACCTTCAAGCAGCTCCTGGGGATATCACGCCCCACCGAGGACCGCCCCATGACCGTGGTGGGGATAACCAGGGTGGCGGGAGAGCTGGCCGGGGAGGGGATGTATTACTTCCTCAACTTCATAGCCTTCATCCTCCTCTTCCTGGCCTACATCAACCTGTTGCCCCTGCCCCCCCTGGACGGGGGCCACATCCTCATCCTCCTGGTGGAAAGGATTACCGGCAAGGAAGTGGACCTGCGGAAGCTCTATCCCGTGGCCGCCGCCGTGCTGGCCTTCTTCGCCGTCCTCTTCCTTCTCACCTTGCGGCTGGACATCACCAGCCCCGTTTCACTGCCATGAGCGTGCGCAAGCTGACCCGTCGCGTGATGATCGGTGACGTCCCGGTGGGGGGAGGGGCACCGGTCAGCGTGCAGTCCATGACCAATACTCCCACCCAGGATGCCGAGGCCACGCTGGGGCAGATCCAACGCCTGCACGAGGCGGGGTGCCAGATCGTCCGCGTGGCCGTGCCCGCCCTCAGGGGCGTCGAGGCGAAACTCCGGGATTCCCTGCGCAGGATAGTGGAGGGTTCCCCCATCCCGGTGGTGGCAGACGTGCACTTCGACCACCGCCTGGCCCTCCTGGCCCTGGAGGCGGGGGTACACGGACTGCGCATCAACCCCGGGAACATCGGGGGTGAGGAGAAGGTGCGGGAGGTGGCCCTTGCGGCAATGAGGAAAGGGGTCCCCATCCGGGTAGGGGTGAACGCCGGTTCCCTCCCCCGCGACATCCTTGCCCGGCACGGGCACCCCACGGCGGAGGCGCTGGTGGAGAGCGCCCTCCGGGAGATCGAGATCCTGGAAAGCTGCGGCTTTTATGATATAAAGGTGTCCGTGAAAGCCTCCTCGGTCCCGCTGACCGTCAGCGCCTACCGCATGCTCTCCGAGGCGGTGGACTACCCGCTGCACCTGGGGGTGAGCGAGGCGGGCCCCCCGTGGACGGGAACCATACGTTCGGCGGTGGGCATCGGAGCCCTCCTGGCGGAGGGGATCGGGGACACCATACGGGTTTCCCTGGCCGGGGACCCGGTGGAGGAGGTCAGGGTTGGCCTGGCCATCCTCAAGGCCCTGGAGCTGGTCAGGCGGGGCCCGGACATTGTGGCCTGCCCCACCTGCGCCCGGTGCCGCCTGGACGTGGCCGCTTTGGCCAGCGAGCTGGAGAGAAGGCTGCGTGACCTGCGCGCCCCCCTGCGCATTGCGGTCATGGGTTGTTCGGTGAACGGCCCGGGGGAAGCCCGCGAGGCGGACCTGGGGGTAGCCGGGGGTCGGGAGCGCGGGCTCCTCTTCCGGAAGGGAGAACCGGTGGGGTGGTATCCCAAGGACGAGCTTCTGGAGGTCCTCCTGCGTGAAGCCCTCCGGATGGCGGAGGAGTTCGAGGCGCGTGCGGCCACGGGCTCCCAAGGTTCGGCTCGGGAGGACGATGAGCACGGGAGGCCGGATTGAGGGAAGCCGTCCCTTTCCATGCCGGGAGGACGGCGGTCGAGAAAGGGAGTGACCGGGGAAGGAAGACGAGGCGAGGGAGAGGCATGAGACAATCGCGTACTTTTATCCCCACCCTGCGGGAGAGCCCGGCGGACGCGGAGATAGCCAGCCACCGCCTCCTGGTGCGCGCCGGTTACCTGCGCAAGGTGGCCTCGGGCATCTACGAGTTCCTCCCCCTGGGGACCAGGGTGGTGCAGCGCATAAGCCGCATCATCCGGGAGGAGATGAACGCCGCCGGCGCTCAGGAGGTCATCCTCCCCATAATGCAGCCCCGCGAGCTCTGGGAGGAGAGCGGTAGATGGGCCAAGTACGGGCCGGAGATGATGCGCCTCAAGGACCGCGCCGGCCGGGATTTCGGGCTGGGTCCCACCCACGAGGAGGTGATCACCGACCTGGTGCGCTCCAACGTGTCCTCCTACCGGGACCTGCCTCTGAACCTCTATCAGATCGGGACCAAGTTCCGGGACGAGGTGAGGCCGCGCTTCGGCCTCTTGCGGGCCAGGGAATTCCTCATGAAGGACGCCTACAGCTTC
>MU158630.1:13206-15119 GCA_015711895.1 Candidatus Solincola tengchongensis
TGCGCCTCTCCTACCAGGCGATGTACGAGGCCTACGGGCGCATCTTCACCCGCTGCGGCTGCACCTGGCGGGCGGTGGAGGCGGCCACTGGGCTCATCGGGGGCGACGTCTCCCACGAGTTCATGGTCCCCGCCGCAGTGGGAGAGGACCACATCGCCTTATGCGACGCCTGCTCCTACTCCGCGAACCTGGAGCTGGCCGGTTACCGCCGGGTCGAACCCCCGAGGGGAGAAGGGAAACCGATGGAGAGAGTTTCCACCCCGGGGCAGCGCACCATCGAGGAGGTCAGCGCCTACCTGGGGCTGGAGCCGCGGCGCATGATAAAGTGCCTCATGTACCTGGTTGAGGGAAAGCCGGTGGCCGTTCTGGTCCCAGGGGACCGGGAGGCCAACGAGGTGAAACTGGCCCGGGTCCTGGGCACCGACGAGTTCCGGCTCTTCAACGAGGCGGACTGGAGGGATCACCCGGAATACCTGCAGGGTTACGTGGGTCCCGTGGGCCTGGATACCGCGGAGGTGATCGCCGACGAGTCCCTGCGCGGGGCCGGCGGGCTGGCCTGCGGGGCCAACCAGGAGGATCATCACCTGGTGAACGTGGAGGAAGGACGCGATTTCCGGCCCCACCGCTTCGCCGACGTGACCTCGGCGCGGACGGGCGATCCCTGCCCCCGTTGCGGTGAACCCATGCGGGTGGAGGCGGGCATTGAGGTTGGGCAGGTCTTCCAGCTGGGCCTCAAGTACTCGGAGGCCATGCGCTGCTATTACCAGGACGAGGACGGCGAGACCAGGCCTATGTACATGGGCTGTTACGGGATCGGGGTCACGCGCCTGATGGCCGCGGTGGTGGAACAGCATCACGACGAAAGGGGCATAATCTGGCCCCTCTCGGTGGCCCCTGCCTTCCTGCACGTCCTGGCCCTGGATTACCAGCGGGAGGAGAGGAGGAGAGCCGCCGAGGACCTCTACGTTGAGTGCCTGAGGAGGGGCTGGGAGGTCCTCCTCGACGACCGTGAGGAGAGCGCCGGAGTGAAGTTCGCCGACGCCGACCTTTTGGGGATCCCCTTCCGGGCGGTGATCGGCAGGGGATACGAGGAGGAAGGGACCCTGGAGCTCCAGGAGAGGGCCACCGGACAGAAGGTACGGCTGGCCCCGGAGGACCTCTTCCGCCGCCTGCAGGAGGCGCGGGAGAGCTTCCGGGACCTCGCCGAGCGAGGGGACCTTTGATTCTCCGGGGACAGAGTCGGGGGCGGCGCCCCGTGGTTCGCGGAAGATAGAGATGGAGGGGTGGTCACTGCATGGATAGGTTCGTGGTACACGAAGAAGGGTTGGAATGGGTGCCGGCCGATTTCCCCCGCGCCCAGATGAAGGTACTGTACATGGATCCGCGAGGTGGGGGGCAGATATTGCTGGTGCGCTTCGAACCCCACTGCGAGATGCCCGAGCACGCCCACGCCGCATCCGACGAAGCGGCCTACGTCATGGAGGGCGAGTTGCGGCAGCCGCTCCCGGAGGGCGGGGAGGAGATATTCCGCAAGGGTCATTTCGTCTTCCTGCCGGCCGGGATGAAGCACGGCCCCTTTTTCGCCGGCGAGGAGGGCTGCACCATCATCAGCGTCTTCTACGGGCCTTTACGCTGAGCGATGGCGGGCGGCGCAAGAACCGGGCATTTTAAATGACTTGCATTCAGGCCCTCCCTCTCCGGGGACGAGAAACTGACGCTCGGATGACGGGTTGGGAAACCCTGCCACGCGGATGACGATGTAGGATGTATCCCCATAAGAAGAAACGTCCGCGGATGAGGGGATGGGGTGGAGTGAGCCACAGCGTCCCAAGTAGCGGCGGACACGGGATGGAGTGAGGAGGGAAGGGTGGGTAGGCCGTGGAGCGTTGATGCCGGGTTGAGAAGGTTTTCCA
>JACVJH010000255.1 GCA_015711895.1 Candidatus Solincola tengchongensis
TCCTCCCCTCCCGCAGGGGTGAAATAGACGGTGAGGTTCCCCTGGGAATCGGACACGATGCGGTAAGTGCCGGCCCGCGTCTCGTTCACGGGTCGGCCAAAGACCGAGAAAATGCTGCTTGTTCCCCCGCTCTCCAGGCTCACCTCCCCCGCATAAGCGCCCAGGATCCCGAAAACGCGCTCCGGGTTTTCCCGCAACGCCGCGGAAAGCCTTTCCTCGTCCAGTTGAAGTTGTCCGCTTTTCAACGCATCAACCGCAGTTCCCACCTTACCCAGCGATATGCCGATGTCCATGAGGGTCCTGGGGCCCCCCTCCACCCCCTCCGGCAGAAGCGAGGGGAGAGATCGAAGCCGGTTTAGGATGTCCCGCGCTTGAGAGACCCCGGCCAGCAGGCCGGCCTCCTTCTTCTCCGCGTCGTATTTTAGGTACTCGTATATCTTGGCTATGGTCTGGTTGTATGAACTGACGAAGTCCTTCACCTTCCCGACCGCGGCATCAACGTCTGGCTCCACGACCAGCACGCAAGGGAGGTAGTTCCCGCCGGAATCCTTCCCGCTGACCTCCTTGAGCTGAAGGGTCAATCCGGGTATCACACCGCTGACCGTGTTCGTGGCGCTGTATATGGGCAGGCCACCGTTGTAGCCTTCCACGATGAAGGAGGCGGAACTGCCCAGGGCCTGCGAATCGCCATCCGCAACCCCCAGGACCTCCAACAGGTTTCCCGCCGCATCCGCGAGTTCCAGGGAGAGCGGACCGGTGGAGGTGGAGGTGAGGTTAACCCGGTCGGCCAAGGGGTCGTAGGTCGCCCGCACCCCCGCCCCGGCCATATTGATGCGGGAGAGGAGGCCGGAGAGGGTATCGGCGTACTTGTCGTAGTAGAGGGTCTTTCCGTTGATTGACAGCGCTCCTCCCGCTTTGCCGCCCTGGGAGGCCATGATACGAAGCGCTTCGGGCCCCGAGGTGAACTCAAGGGTCCGCGACGCCGACGTTTCCTCGAGCATGTCGGTGACCGCCAGCCGGACCCTTCCTTCCTCATCCCGCAGCAGGGAGACGCTCACAGAGCCGGCTCCCCCCAAGGCGGCGTTCATCTTGGCCTCCAGGTCGGCGGCCACCGCGGTGAGGTCGGTGACGCCCGCTTGTGCGGCGTTCAGAGCCGCGGTCTCGTAATCGACACCCCGATAGTTGAAGGTCACCGTCTCCGTTCCCTCCAGGTCGAAGCCCGCCTTTTCCTCCTGGACGGAGAGGAACCCGGAAAGCCATCCGTCTTTGAGGTGGGCGCTGAAGCCGGCCTGGTACAGCGATCGCGAGGTGGAGAGCCTTCCCAGAGGCAACTGGCCCGCTATCGCCTTTCCGTCCTGCGCCCCCCCGGCGGAGAGAAGGGACTCCAGGCCGGTGGTGTCCGTGCCGGAGAGGGCGGTCACCGCCACCTCCCCTTTTCCGCCGCGGTCCACGACCACCAGGCGGCCGTTTCCGGATCCCGAGGGGTCGTCCACGGCTACCGACAGAGAGCCCGCCCCGCCCAGGGCGCGGTTCATGGCCGCCTCCAGTTGGTAAGCCAGCTCGGAGAGGGTGGTGATCCCGGCCTGAGCCGGGCCCAGATCGCCGACGGCGGTCGAATAGGTGTTCCCGCCGTAGACGAAGGTCACAGTGACGTCCGCAGAGAGGTCGCCGGAAACCGTCCCCTCCGCGGTGCCCTCAGCAACGCCCCCCACCCATGCGGCGGTCTCCGCTGCGCCGGAGAGTCCGGCAAGGGCAAGAAGGTCGCTGGTGTCGGAGACGCTTCCGAGCACCAGTCGGTCTCCGGTGGTGTAGACGGACAGGACGTTGAGGCGTCCGGCTGCGTCTCCGAGGAGCACGGCCCGCGCGCCGGCTCCTGAAGCGTTTATCCCCTCCACCACCGAGTTCGTACCGGCGGCCAAGGTGGTATCGGAATCTACGTACACGCGCACGCCGTTCACCGAAAAATATCCCACTTTAGGAGCGGTGGGTAATGCCTGAGAGAGCGGGAGCGCGGTGTCAACCGCGGATCCCAGAGGGAGTGCGGAGGCGGCGGTGGTGGGTGTGGCCAGGGAGAGGACCGTGACCCGGTAGGTGCCGGGCTGGGCGTCGGCGGCGGCCGAGGCCGCGAGCGCGCTTCCCGACGTCTCCACCTTCTTGGCGGCGAGGCTGGAATACATTCCCAGGGTGAAGGCCTTGCTCTTGAGCTCCAGGAGGCGGGCGTTGATCTCGGTCAAGGCGGATATCTGGGCCTCCAACCTCTGCCGCTTCAGCTCGATGAGGGTGACCGGCTTCCTCTCCAGGGCCAGCAGGGAATCGATGACCTCCCTCCAGTTCAGACCGCTGGAAAGGCCGGAAACACCCCCCAGGGAGCTCATGTAATGACTCATGGGTTTTCACTCCCGGAAATTTTGCCTATTCAAGGTCGATCAACCGGAGCATACCTACTAACGGACACTCGCCACGCTCAGAAGACCCGGTCCAAGTTAACCCCCCTGGCCTCCCCCTGCAGCCGGTCCAGCCGGGAGAGGAAGTTGGCTACCATGTCCAGGTAGCTCTCCCGTGGGACCTCTGTCAGGGTCTCGCCCGTCTGGGCATCGGTTATACGGATGATGACCCGGTTGGTGGCCTCGTGGACCTGGAGCTTCACCTCCCGGGGATGCCGCTGCACCAGTCGGTATAGGAGGCTCTCCGCCGGGGCCTCGGATTGGCGGGCGCGTTGGCGCTCTTCCTCGCGCAGCGCCGTGAGCGGTGCCTCCTCAGGTACGGCCGGGGCCCTGCCCGAAGCCACTCCCTCCCGGGGCCTTCCCGCTGGACTGCTCCCGTGGAAGAAGGAGGCGTAGGCTGCTCCTACCTTTCCGACGTCCATGTCCATCACCTTCCATCCCTGGCCGGCGGGGCCGCCCTCCCGGGCATGCCCGGGAAGGGCGGCTTCCCACCGATGTAGGGGAAGGGGGCGGGGGCCGTAACCCCCACCCTGTCCTTCCGTTTACCGCAGCAGCTGCAGCACGGTCTGGGGAACCGCGTTGGCCTGGGCCAGCATGGCCGTGCCGGCCTGGATCATGATCTGCTGGCGGGTGAAGTTGACCATCTCCGCGGCCATGTCCACGTCGCGGATGCGGGAGTCCGAGGCTGAGATGTTCTCCACCGCAACGCCAAGGTTGGCGATGGTGTGCTCCAGCCGGTTCTGCACGGCCCCCAGATCGGACCTCTGCTCCGAGACCTCTCCAATCGCCGAGTCCAGAGCGGAGATAGCCGCCTCGGCACCGGCGATGGTGCTGACGTCAAGGGTCGAGATGCCGAGAGCATCGGCCCGCATGTCCCCTATGCTCACGGTGATGGTCTCGTCCTTGTAGGCGCCGATGTGCAGGTACATGGAACCCGCGGTGACCTGGAACTCTCCGTCGCCGCTGGCGATGTCCGCGGTGAGGGCGGAGTTTATGGTCACAGCCACGGAGAAGCGTGAGAAGGTGACCACGGAGGTCTCGAACGCTCCCGTGGGAACGGTCACCGCCACCACCTCGGAGTCGGTCCCGTCGCTCAGGGTAAGGGTTCCGGCGTCATCGAACGAGAGATAGTAGGTACCCGGAGCCGCCCCCAGCGATTCCACCTTGCTGATCCCATAAGCCGGGGCCAGAGAGGTTCCAACCACACTGATGCTGGACGCGAGGCCGCCGTCGAGCAGCGTCTCCCCGTTGAACTTGGTGGACTCGGCGATCCTGGTCACTTCCTCTATGAGGCTGGAGACCTCCTGCTGGATAGCTGCGCGGTCGTTATCGGTCAGGGTGCCGTTGGAAGCCTGCACGGCGAGCTCCCTCATCCTCTGGAGTATGGCGTGTGTCTCCTGCAAGGCACCCTCCGCCGTCTGGATGAGGGATATGCCGTCCTGGGCGTTGCGCACCGCCTGCTGCAGGCCCCTCACCTGGCTGCGCAGCTTCTCGCTGATGGACAGCCCGGCTGCGTCGTCCGCGGCCCGGTTGATGCGCAAGCCCGAGGAAAGGCGTTCCAGCGACTTGGACAGCAGGTTGTCGGTGAGGGTCAGGTTGCGGTGGGCGTTGTAAGCCGCGATGTTCTGGTTGATACGCAGAGCCATCTTCTATCATCCTCCTTGACGAATCTTATTCGGGCCGCTTGGGCCCCTCGGCTTCCTGCCTTGCGCCCGGCCTGTTCGCATCGGCGGGGCCGGCCGGCTCCGCCCCTCCCTGGGCATCCTCAAGGTCCCCTCTCCATGGCATCACCGTCCTTCCCTGAACTCCAAAAAGCCTCCGTGCCTTCTTTTCTCTTAATCTCGCCCCTTGTGCCGGGTTCCCCCATCCCCCCGTAGACGGATTGCATACCGGTCAAGAGGTGGATTGTTCCCTGCCCACAATGGAAGCGGAGCGCATCCTGCCCAGCTGGTTGAGGAGCTCCCCCAGTTCCCGCTGCACCTCGGCAGATACAGGGGGGAGTATGGTCAGCCAGAGGAAAACGGCGTTCTCCAGCAGTCCCAGCTGCCTGTCGGTGAGCTCCATCCTTCCCTCCTTGGTCAACTGGCATCCCTCCTTGGTCCGTCCGGGAAGGCCGACTTCCCATCGACACCATCATGTGGCCACCGCCGCCTCCCTCCATCCACCGAATGTCCCCCGACTTCCCGCCGCCGGGTGGATTGATGGCGGGACGGACGCAGCGGGACGGATGGATCCGGCACCCTTATCAGGTCCGGAGATCAAATTTTCCACGTCCCGGGTCCCGTGGAAGCCTCTCCGGGAGTAGGCCAACAGACTACAAGGTCCGGAGATCAAACCCTCCCCGTCCCGGTCCCGGCCCGCTCCGCCCTCGTCAATCCCCCCAAAGGTTGACCGTCAGGTCGCCGAAGGGTTATTGCGCGCCGCCGAGAGGAATGGTGGAATGGCCCTCGGCGGTGCGGGGGGGACGGGCGGCCTTCCCGCATTCCCACGGTTCAGGTTTCGGACGTAGCCGTCCGCCCTTATCCGCAGGTCCGAAGGAGGGATGGGCATGAGGGTGTTGTTCTGCTGCGCCAACCTTTCGGGAAGCGGCCACTATCGGTGCGTCTACCCGGCCCGGGCCCTGCGCCGCCGTGGACACGAGGCCGACTGGCAGTTGGGGGTGACCCTCGACCCGCGGACCTTCGAGCCTACAGACCTTTCCTATGACGTCTATGTGATACAGATGGCCCAGTACAAGGGAATGCTCGCCTTGCTCAAGAGGCTCTCCGCCCTGGGAAAAGTGGGTCTGGTGGAGGTGGACGACCATGTGCGAGCCACGCCCTTCTACAATCCGGCCTTCCGTTCCTTCCGTGGCCGGGGCGGGAAGGCGCGCGCGGTTGAGGAATGCGCCCGCGCGGCGGACGGGGTTACGGTCTCCACCCCTGAGCTGGCGGAGATCTTCACGCCCCTTAATCCCAACACCTTCCCCCTCCCCAACTGCATCGACCTTGAGGATCCCGTCTGGAACCCCGAGGCGGACAAAGAGGAGGGACGGGTCAAGGTGGGATGGGCCGGCTCACCTACCCATCTGGATGACTTTCGCCCTCTGGTCCCGGTGCTCGAGGCCCTTTGCCGCCGTTACCCGCAGGTGAAGGTGGCTGTGGGTGGTCCCGAGGAGGTCTACGCCTTGCTCGCCAACATACCTGAGGACCAAAAGGAATACCTGCCGCCGGTACCCTTCGAGCTCTACCCCAAAATGCTTGCACGCTTCGACATCGGCCTGGTGCCCCTTCTGGACAACGCGTTCAATCGCTGTAAGAGCGACCTCAAGGGCCTGGAGTACTCGGCCCTCGGTATACCCTTCCTGGCCAGCCCCCTGCCAGCTTACCGCCGACTGGTTGAGGAGGGAAAGAACGGCTTCCTCTGTTCCCACCGCAGGGAATGGTTCGGACGCCTGAGCCTCCTTGTGGAAAAGGAGGAGCTGCGCCGGAGGATGGGCGAGATGGCCAAAGAGTTCGTGGAGCGGCGCATGTCCAACCACTACGCCCCCCTTTGGGAGGGGATAATCGAGGCCCTGCTTCTGCGCCGTCGATTGCTCTCCTCCGTTGAAGCGGCATCCTCCTCCGGCTGAGGACGGCGCCTTGTGCGGATAGAGGTGGCCCGCCTTGGTGAGTACTTTATCCCCAACGAGAGGCTCCGGGAGGCGTTACTTAGCGGAAACCCATCCGGACTCAGGGACCTCGAGGAAATCCTCCGCCGGGGCACCATGGTGGAACTACACTGCCCCTTTTGCGGAAACCTTCACCTCTCCGAGTTACGCTTCCTTTTCCCCTTCAGTCCCTGCCCCCGCTGTTCCTCCCGCCTCACCGATCCCAACCGCGAGCGCTTTGCCCGGGAGGAGCCGGAAGAGACGGTTGGCGAAGTGAGCTTGACCGTGCTGGTTCCTGTCATCCACGGCCACCGCCTTTCCTCTTTGTGCCTGGCCGCGCTGGCCAAGAGCCTGGGCTGGGGCTGCGAGCTGGTGGTGGCTTTGTCGGGGAAGAAAGCCTCATCTCGTTCTCAAATGGAATATATTGCCTGTAAGCTGCTGGAAAATCCGCACGGAACGAGCCTGCCGGCGATCCTGAACCAGGCCTTGCTCGAGGGGCGCGGGGAGTACTTGGCCGTGGTGCGGGAGGACGTCTTGGTTCGCCCGGACTGGCTCCCCCCTCTTCTAGCGGCACTGAAAGAGGACCCGGAGGCGGCCGTGGCTTCCTCCCTGGTACTGGACGCCCGGGGAGAAGTATATCATGCGGGGTACAAGCTCCGCCGCGCCTCGGAGGACGACGCCCAGCTGGTTCCCCTGCGCGGTGGAGAAAAGGCCGCGAGTTTCAGGGGCACGGAAAGAGTTCCCGCCCTCGCGCTGCACTGCGCACTCCTGCGTCGTGACCTGGCGCTGGAGATAGGCTCCTTCGACGAGGAAGGGTACCCTTATCCCGGTACATATGCCGACGTGGACTGGACCCTCATGGCCTGCCTCGCCGGTTACCACAGCCTGGTGATCGGGGCCTCCCGGGTCCTGCATCTGGACCCGGAGCCCGGAAGGGAGGATAGGTCGTGGGACGAGGCCTCCAAACGCAATCTGCGGCTCCTCCTTAAAAGGTGGGCTTCAGCGGAGGCGGAACCGTTACGCGCTATCCTTGAGGAAGCCTTTCCCTGACCTTGATTCCGACCGGTTCCGCATACGAAGCGAGGGTCGCCGGCGTGCCCCCGTCTCGAGATCTTGAAAGAGCGTCACCCCGAGGGGTCCCCCTGCGTGTTGGGCCCGTTGCCGCCCTCATGTACTTGGTTCAGGGCCCTGCCGTCTGCTTTTCTTCGCCCTCCGTCTCCGGATCGTGGAGTTCGTACAGGTTTACCCCCATTTGGACCAGGTTGGCCGCCAGCTCCAGCCCCCGGTGCTCCTCCACCAGGACCGCCAGGCGGTGTGCTTTTTTCCTCCAGGCTGCCCTCAAGGCGAGCTCTTCCCCCTCGGCGGTCAGGACGCCCGCCCCCACCATCTCCTCCAGCATGCATCCAAGGTCCTCTCCCTCGTAAGTCAGCCTGCGGGCAAGCTTGTCCCTGGCCATCCGACCACCGGAGGACAGCGAGAGCAGGGCCTCGAGCTTTGGACGCTGGTCGATCTCCCTGCCCAGCAGCTCCAGGATCTCTCCTGCCCGACCGTGAGCGGCCAGTTCCGCCACGCAGGCGGAACGGTCGCGCGGTTCGAGGAGAAAGGCAAGCACCAGTTTGAGCAGCTCCAGATCGATGGGTTTGTAGAGGTAGGCGTCCGCGCCGCGGTAAAGCGCCCTGTACATGGAGGCCGCGTCGGTCGACGCCGTTATGCAGATCACGGGCACCTCCCGGAGACCGCTCTTCTCCCTCAGGATGTCCAGGATCCCCATCCCCCCGAGGACCGGCATACGCAGGTCCAGCAGGACGGCGTGGGGAAAGGTCCTGTAAAGGAGGTCCAGCCCCATGGTGCTTTTGGCCGCCTCAACCACCTCATACCCCTGCATGGAGAGGACGGTCCGGAGCATTGAGGAGATGTCCGGATCATCCTCGATGCATACTATCCTCTTCCCAGAACCGGAAAATTTTGCTTCCAAAATCTTCCTCCTGTACCCTCCGGTTTCCGCGTTCGGAACGGGATTCCGCGTCATGGTCCGAACCCGGCCGTCGCCGAACTTGATCAAGCCACGGATCGTCCGTCCGGTAACCAGCGGCACTCAGGCCTTCGGCCCCTCCCCAACGCCGGGTGATTTCTCGTCCAACAGGCGGTCCATCTCACGGGTGGCCTCCGGGGTGGCGGAGGCAGCCTCGACGTTGGCGTGCAATATCTCCTCGTATATCTCCTTGCGGTGCACGGAGACCTCCCGGGGTGCCTTGATGCCCAGGCGCACCCTGTCCCCTTTTATTTCCAGGATGTATACCTCTATATCGTCTCCTATTACCACGCTCTCCATTATCTTGCGCGTGAGAACCAGCATCCCTGCCCGCCTTCCGCTCAATTCCCGTTACATAGATCCGGTATCTACGGGCATATTGCCCGTTTGACGATAATCCTGGATTATTTCATACCGCGGCCTCTGTCCTCCCCCGCCTCCCGGACTGTAAAGCTGCCAGCGCGCTTCCCTTCCTCCCAGGGTCGGCAGATCTCCCATCCGCCCATGTGTACGTGTACACCTTTCGCCTCCACCACCCGCTACCGTGCGAGACACCGCCGATC
>MU158631.1:0-1861 GCA_015711895.1 Candidatus Solincola tengchongensis
CCTTCGTCACGGGAGGGAAGCCTACCGGCAGATCACCCTCTTCGTGGGCCGCGGCGGCCCTTCCGGCAGGAACCCCTGTCGTTCGTGTGATGCCTCCTCCGCATGGAGCCCAAGGAGTCCGGGGCCGCGAGACGCCTCGAGAAGATGCTCCGGGCGCCGCTTTCAGAGAGCGTCTTCGCTTTTTCTTAGGGCTTGGGGTGGGCGAGGGATGGAAGGCCCGACCGCCCGATTGCACGGTCTTTCCTGGGGTATAATGAGAAAGTCGGTAACTTTAGGAGTGGCTGGAGAGACGGTTTGCCGTTGGGTCGAGGATACATCTCCGGGGCAATCCCGGCGGAGGATTTCCGGCATCCACCGGATGGACGAAAGGGGTCTTGGAAGTGGCTGGGGCATTCCGTGACGACGACGACTTCGACGAAGTGGTGGTGATGCGCGCGGAGATGGAGCGCTTCTTCAGCCACCTGCCGCGCTGGAAGAAGCCCTCCGCGGTGTTCGAGAAGGCCTGGAAGCCGCTTTGCGACGTCTATGAGTGTCCCGAACATTTCACCGTCCTCATGGACCTGGCAGGGGTGGACGAGAACGAGGTGGAAGTGACCCTGCACGGGAGGGTGCTCAACATCCGGGGAAGGCGCAATCCCATCCGCCCCGCCGGGGTGAAGAACACCTATCTCCTTGAGATAAGCTACGGCGGTTTCGAGAGGACCTTCGAACTCCCGGCGGAGGTGGACGCGGACGGTACACGCGCCGTGTACCGGAGGGGTTTCCTGGAGATCCATCTCCCCAAGCGCCGGAGAGAGAACCTGCGCAGCGTGGACATCAACGAGGAATGAGGCGACCGTTTTCCAGGGAGAGGGACTGAGAAGGAGGTAAGCGAGTTGCCGAACGGCGATTTCCCCATGGGGATGACCGAGCCCTATATACCGGAGATACTTCCCGTGCTCCCCCTGAAGGACACGGTGATCTACCCGCACATCATCATGCCCCTCCTCATCACCAGGGAGGAGTACGTGAAGCTCATCGACGACGCTCTGACCGCCGACCGCCTGGTGGCGGCCATGGCCGCCAAAGAGGAGGTGGAGACCCCGGGCCCCGAGCAGATCTACCACATGGGCACGGCGGCGGCCATCATCCGCATGCTCAAGCTCCCCGACGGCTCCATGCAGCTCTTCGTGCAGGGGGTGCAGAGGATACGCATCGTGGACTTCGTGCAGACCCACCCTTACATGAAGGCCCGGGTGGAGAAGGTGCGGGAGGTGGTGGAGAAGTCCGTGGAGGTGGAGGGCCTGGCCCGCAACATCCTGGCCCAGTTCAAGAAGATCGTCTCCATGGCTCCCTACCTGCCCAACGAGATCTTCATCGCCGCCATGAACATCTCCGAGCCCAACAACCTGGCCGACTTCATCGCCTCCAACATCAACATAACCCTGGAGGAGAAGCAGGAGCTCCTGGAGGCGGTGAACGTCAAGGAGCGGCTGGAAAAACTTACCTTCTACCTGAACAAGGAAATCGAGATCCTGGAGATCGGCTCCCGCATCCAGTCCCAGGTGCAGACGGAGATGTCCAAGAGCCAGCGCGAGTACTTCCTGCGCGAGCAGCTCAAGGCCATCCAGAAGGAACTCGGCGAGGTCGACGAGCGGACCATGGAGATCAACGAGTTCCGGGAGAAGATAGAGCAGAGCGGGATGCCGGAGGAGGCGCGCAAGGAAGCGGAGAGGGAGCTGGACCGCCTGGCCAAGATGCCGGTGGCCGCGGCGGAGTACACCGTGGCCCGCACCTACCTGGAATGGCTTACCAGCCTGCCCTGGAACGTGAGCACCGAGGACAACCTGGACATCAAGCGGGCGCGCAAGATCCTGGACGA
>MU158631.1:1871-5197 GCA_015711895.1 Candidatus Solincola tengchongensis
GACCTGGACAAGGTAAAGGACCGCATCATCGAGTACCTGGCGGTGCGCAAGCTGAAGGAGGACATGAAGGGCCCCATCCTGTGCTTCGTGGGCCCACCCGGAGTGGGCAAGACCTCCCTGGGTCAGTCCATCGCCAGGGCGCTGGGCCGCAAGTTCGTGCGTGTCTCCCTGGGGGGCATGCACGACGAGGCGGAGATACGGGGGCACCGACGCACCTACATCGGCGCTCTGCCCGGGAGGATAATCCAGGGTATCCGCAAGGCGGGCTCCAACAACCCGGTGTTCATGCTGGACGAGGTGGACAAGATCGGCATGGATTTCCGCGGCGACCCGGCCGCCGCCCTCCTGGAGGTGCTGGACCCGGAGCAGAATTACTCCTTCTCCGACCATTACCTTGATGTCCCCTTCGACCTCTCCAAGGTGATGTTCATCACCACCGCCAACACGGTGGTTCCCATACCCCCCGCCCTCCTTGACCGCATGGAGGTATTGGAGCTCCCCGGCTATACCGAGGTGGAGAAACTGTACATCGCCAAGGAGCACCTCATCCCCCGGCAGCTGGAGGAGCACGGCCTGAAGAAGAACCAGCTGACCATCACCGACGAGGCCCTGCGGGCCATCATCCGCGGCTACACCCGGGAGGCGGGGGTGCGCAACCTGGAGCGCGAGATAGCCTCCATCTGCCGCAAGGTGGCCAAGGACATCGCCGTGGGCAAGCGCAAGAGCAAGAAGGTGACCGAGAAGGACCTGCACGACCTCCTGGGGCCGGTGCGCTTCCGCTTCGAGGTCCTGGAGGAGGAGGACGAGGTTGGTGTGGCCACCGGGCTGGCCTGGACGGAATCGGGGGGCGATGTCCTCTTCGTGGAGTGCCAGGTTATGCCGGGCAGCGGAGAGCTTGTGCTCACCGGGAAGCTCGGGGACGTCATGCAGGAGTCGGCCAAGGCCGCACTGACCTACTGCCGCAGCGTGGCTGAACGCTACGGGGTGGACCCGGAGTTCTTCAAGAAACACGACCTGCACATCCACGTCCCCGCGGGGGCCATCCCTAAGGACGGTCCCAGTGCCGGGGTCACCATGGCCACCGCTCTCATCTCCGCGGTCACTGGCCGCAAGGTGCGAAAGGACGTGGGGATGACCGGTGAGATAACCTTGCGCGGGAAGGTCCTGCCAATCGGAGGGCTCAAGGAGAAGGTGCTCGCCGCCCACCGCTCTGGGGTGAAGACGGTGATCATCCCCGAGGAGAACAAGAAGTACCTGGAGGAGATACCCGATTTCATACGCAAGGAACTCAAGTTCGTGCCCGTCACGGACATCGAGCAGGTCTTCAAGGTGGCCCTCTACCCGGACGGAAGGGCCCGCTCCCGCTCCGCCGAGGAAGCCGCCGGTGAAGCCTCAGCGGAGGGTGGGGAGGAGAAGGCGGTGGCCCGGGGCGCTTCCTCCGGAAGGACGGCGGCGCGTGGGAACACCACCTCAACGGGAAAGGCGGCCCGGAGGAACGCCCAGGCGAAGAGGAACTCCCGTTCCGGGAAAAAGGCTTCCTGAGGGAAAAGGCAACCGGTGAGGCAGGATCCTGCGGCCGGCTTCACGTGGATGGTCTCAGTGTTCTTCCTCCTCCCGCAGGAGCTTGAGGTCCGGGAGCCAGAGTTCCTCCGTTTCGCGAAGGGAGACCTTCCACCGCGATCCTTCGCGCCGGCAGATGTAGGACACGTCCGCCTTTTCCCCCTCTCCCCAGCGGTAGTGGACCACCACCCGGGCGCGGTCAGCGGAGACCTCCGCCGTCTCCGCGTCGAAGGAGACCCCCGAGCCGGCCAGAAATGCCTCCCCGCCCGGGAAGTCGGAGAGGTCGCCCTCTACGGTGAGCCCGGCCGCCCGCCGTTCATCGCCCTCCAGCCGAGCTCGGATGAAATCGCGCACCGTGCCCTCCGGCCTGGAGGACGAGCATCCTGGAAACAGCAGTGGGACGAGGGTGACCGCCAGGACCGTGAGTAGCACTGCCGCCACGAAGGGCATGGGCCCACGGCCTACCTTGCGGGTCGTTCTGCCGCGGCGTACCGGATACGAATGACGCGCCTCGCATGCCGCGCACCGCCGATAACGGCCCGGGTTTCCCGGATTGATCGGGTGTGCATCCCGTCTATCGGTTTCGACACGGACCGGCTGCCGGGCGATCCTACCCGGCCTCGGCTGGACAGTTCGCTTCCTCATCCCTTCGTCCGCGAGTTCCTCTATGACTCCCCCCCTCCCTCCCGTTGGCCTTTCCCTTGCCTGTGGTCCTTCTTTCCGAAGTCCCATGATGATGTTTCGCCTGCTCTTCTCCATACCCCTTGTCATGCCCGGGTTGTAGATTCCTCTCTTATTCCGTTCCCCCTTCATTCACTGGGCATCACTGGATGGCTTGTCCCTTTTCTTTTCCCACGGCGGTCCATTCCGTTATTTTCGAGGACCGAGGTGTACCTGCCTTCCCGTCCTCTCGTTTTCGCAGTGCGGCCATGCCGCCGAAACCCTGTAGTTCAGCCGTGTCTGGGCTTTTCTCCTCTTTCCGCTCAACACCAGGGTGTCTATCCTTCGCCTCTCGAAGGGCTCCAATGGACGAAAACCCATGCATGTTTTCCATTCTTGGGGTTTTCCCTACTGGCCGGTCCCTCTTTATATCCCGGCATCGCCGGACGCCCCTTTCCTTACACCGTCGTTTTTCCTCATGTGAAGGCTTGCGTGCTTCTCGTGTGCCTTGACCTTTGCCGCACACGATCACTGGTGGGTCGCCGCCTTTCGGCTCGCTCTGCTCATGGTCGAGTGGCTCCGCTGCATCTCCGGCCTTCACGGGAGGTCTAGGCCTCCGGAGAGGAGTTCCTCCAGGTCGTAATTTATCCCCTCTATCAGCCAGGAGCCGCCCTTTTTCTGCAGGTAGAACACCAGGCCGTCATCGCCGAACTGGTATATCGCCAGAGGAGGGCCCTCCGTTTCCCGGGAGTAAACGGTAACCCTTCCCCTCACCGGGCTGGACTCCGCGAAATCGCCCTCCGTCCGCGTCCTCCAGCTCAGGGAGGAGAATTCCAGACGGTACCTGGAAAAGAGCTCCAGGAGGCGGTCCCGCGCCCCGCCCACGTTCTCGTTCCACAGGATTCCCAGCTGGCCCTGGGGGTCCACCAGCGCCATGGCCCCCTCAAGGTCCCCTTCCTCCAGCCTTCGCACCGCCTCTTCCAGAGGTCTCTGGGCCGCCGGGGTGCGGAAGAGTTGGAGGAAGGCGATGAGCCCGGCCAGCGCGGCGAGGAGGACGACGAATCCCCACTTCACGGCGTTGCCCGCCATGTTTACCCTCCGCTCCC
>JACVJH010000258.1 GCA_015711895.1 Candidatus Solincola tengchongensis
CGGAAGGCCTCCTCGATGGAGGAGATGACCTCCACGATGGAGGCACCCAGGTCGAACCGGAAGCCCTCCCTCTCGAATGTGGAGCAGCACCCGCCCACCAAGTCGCTCTGCTCCAGGACCAGGACCTTGCGCCCCTGCGCGGCCAGGAGGGCCCCGGCGGAGACCCCGCCGCATCCCGCGCCTATGACCACCACGTCGTAATCGGCCACCTCCATCCCCTCCTCTCACGGGGTCGTCCTCGTCCGCCCGCACGGACATGTCCGCGTATCACACGCCTTGCGCGCCGTTCACTCTTCTGCCCCTCGCCCGGCGAGGCCCCGAAGTCCCGCTGCGAGGGTTCGTTCGGAGACCCATCCGTCACCCATAAGGACAGGGTGCCGTCACGGGTCCCGGTAAAGCGCTCCCGGTCCAGGCCGTCTTCTCATACCCGCACATACCTGCACTTCGAGAGTCGTCCTCCATCGCTACGGGCAACTCCCATGGCTTCCATAAACTTCCATAATCCGCCGGTCACCCAAAGTCGGGCCGTCCCGCCCTGACCGCAACCGGCCCCTCCGGACGTCCGCCGCCTCCTTACCGGGTCCAGCGGCCCATCTATTTTAATAACCCTTCCGCCGGTCAATCGCACCTCTCGGCCCGCCGAATCAAAGCTAACCTTACGGCCTGCATGATCTATCTCAAGGCGGCGGGTTCCCGCCCACCGAATCCTCCCGCCTGTCGATCGAAGTTTTAAGTCTGCTCAAACGGGCCAAGGCCCCCTCCCGCACGGAATTGAACGTTCGTCGTCCTCTTGCTCCTGCTTCCACGCCAGTTCGACAGTATCAAGGGTGAGGTCGCCCGAGATCGTAACGCTTGGTCATCATGACTCACTCGTACTTCCCCACCAGGTCGGCGGCGATGATGCCCGAGGCGGTCACCGAGGGCAGGCCGCCCCCGGGATGGGTGGAGGCGCCGCAGAGATAAAGGCCCCTGATACTCTTGGACCTGGCCGCGGGGCGGAACACCGCCGAGGACGGGAGGTCCATGTCCAGGCCCAGGATGGCGCCCTCGGGAAGGAGCAGGCGGCGCTCGTAATCACGGGGGGTGAGGACGTCCATCACCGTCACGTGATCGGCCAGACCAGGAATGGCCCTCTCGCTCAGTCGCTCCAGCTGCCGCTCACCGTAGGCCCTCTTGTCCCGGTCCCAGTCGATCTCCCTCACCCCATAGGGGCCGGACTGGACGATGTTCAGCACATGGTGCCCCTCGGGAGCCATGGAGGGGTCGGAGAAGGTGGGGAAGCAGACCAGGCCGAAGGTCTCCCGGGGAAGGAGGCCCTTCCTCATGTCCCTGAACCAGTATTCGTTCATCTTCTCCATGGACTCCGTGATCAGGGTATGGTGGGCGTCGAGGGGCGGCCTCCGGTCCAGGCCCACGTTTATCATGGGTGCGGAGGCCGAGAGGCGGTAGCTCTTTATCCCATACCTGGGAAGCCATGGCAGGTGCTCCTCGCCGACCATCTCCAGGTAGAGGGTCCTGGCGTTGACGTCTGAAACCACCACAGTGGAGGTCATCTCCATCCCGTCCGCCAGCCTCACCCCCTCCACCCGGCGGCCGCGGACCAGCACCTTCTCCACGCGCGCGTCACGGCGCAACTGCATTCCGAACCTCTCGCCACACCTGCGCACGGCTTCGGGAAGGGCGATCATGCCGCCCCTCGGGAAATAGACCCCCTCGTGCTCGGCATAGGAGAGGAAGGCGAAGATGCCGGGCGCCAGGGCGGGCGGAAGACCGCAGAACTTGCCCGGGTAGGAGAGGGAATCGAGGACCTTCTCGTCCTTGAAGAAACGGCGCATCACCTCTTCGAAGGACCGGGCGAAGAGGGGGAGGAACTTAAGGAGGCGCGGCTCGCGTAGGAAGATCCTCGCCATGTCCGGCATCCCGTTCACCGGGCCGAGGAAGAAGCTGTCCACCGCCTTGCGCATGAAATCTCCGACGTAATGCGCGTATTCCAGCCACGCCCTGCCGTCCTCCGGGGAGATGCGGGAGATGACCTCCGCCTTCTCCTCCAAGGATGCGGGATAGGCGAGGCGCGACCCGTCCGGGAAGATGATGCCGTACACCGGGTCGCAGGGCTCCAGCTCCACCTCCTCCCACAGGGAGGTGCCCAACCTCTGGAAGAGGATCTCGAAGGGCCTCATTATCTCCAGGATGGTGGCACCGACGTCGAAGCGGTACCCCTCTCGTTCGTAAGTGGAACAGCAACCGCCAATGCTGCCGCTCTGCTCCAGCACCAGGGTGCGGCGCCCCTCACTGGCGCGCAGAGCCCCGGCGGTCAGGCCGCCCAGCCCCGCCCCGATGACGATGACGTCATAATCGGCCATGCGCTTACCTCCTCTCCATGGAGGGTTTCGGCGATCAGGCCTTTTGCGCCCAACGCTTCCTCGCGGTGCTTGACTCCCTAAAGCCCTCCGCGAAACCGTTTCCCTTTCCTCGGTCGCACAACGCCACTAAGGGGCGCGCCGCCCCGCGCTCTTCGTCCTGTCCCTCCCGGGGAAAGTGGAGGAATCTAATCACCCAGGAGACGAGTTCTCCTCATCCCCTGCCCGCCTCGAAACGGCTCGGCACAGGAGAGGTCAAGCCGGCGCTACCTCCAAGAGCGGCCTCGCTTCATCGACCTCCCATCTTCCAGCCGACGCGGTACCGCGGCGACGTCACCTCACCCGCCCAGTGGACCGATCTCCTACGGTCCAGATACCCCCTGGGGTATCACGATTCAAGACCTGACCCCTTAGATCCTTATCCTCAGGTCGGAGAGGGGGAAGGACATGCAGGGGTGGATGAAGCCGGCCTTCTCGTCCACCCAGCGCTTGAGCACCCTCTCGGGGACGAAGACCCTCCCCTCCAGGAGCCTGGTGCGGCACACGCTGCACT
>MU158632.1:0-20912 GCA_015711895.1 Candidatus Solincola tengchongensis
ACCACTCCCAAAAGGTTGTAGATCCCGAAGATGACGAAAAGGGCCGCGGTCACCTCCGAGAGCTTCCAGTCCGCCCTCCACCAGCGGCGTTCCCTGGGCTCTTCCGGCTCGGGCGGCTCTCCGGCCACCGCAAAGGAAGGGGGTGGCGCGGGAAGGTATCCGGGTCCCGGATAAGGTGGGGATGGCGGAATGGGGGAAGAGGGGGGTGGCGGTCCCGTGAAAGGACTGGGCGGCGGAATGGAGGGCGGGGGATACGGGCCTGCGCCCGGCGGGACGGGAGGCACATGGGTGCCCGGCCCCCACGCCTGAGGGGCGGCCGCGGCAGAATGGCATAGGGGACAGTGGTGCCGGTAACCCACGAGGCGGTCGCAGTCGGCGCAAACCGCTCGCCCGCAGGAGACGCAGATGGCTTTGGCGCGCTTCAGAGGGTGCCAGTAACAGCGCGGTACTTCGACCTCCCGGCCCCCATCCACCCGGTCTTCCCCGGACATTCAGGTCTCCAGTACCAGCTCCGCTATCTGCACCGCGTTCAGGGCCGCACCTTTGCGCAGGTTATCGGCAACCACCCAGAGATTGAGGGCCCGGGGGCAGGAGAGGTCGGCCCGGATGCGCCCCACGAAGCAGTGGTCCTTTCCTGCCGCATCAACGGCCAGCGGGTAGCGGAAGGTATCGGGGTCGTCTACCACCTCTACCCCTGGCGCCTCGGACAATATGCGCCTCGCTTCCTCCGGGGAGATGGGATCCTCGAACTCCGCGTTCACCGACTCCGAGTGGCCGATGAAGACGGGCACGCGCACCGTGGTGGCGGACACCGGGAGATCGGGAATTCCCATGATCTTCCTGGTCTCCTCCACCATCTTCATCTCTTCCTTGGTATATCCGTTGGGGCGGAAGACATCGATATGCGGCAGGCAGTTGAAGGCTATGGGATGCGGATACACCTGGGGGACCGGTTCCTCCCCCCTGAGCACCGCCTCCGTCTGGGCCCGCAGCTCATCCACGGCCTCCCTGCCGGTGCCGGAAACCGACTGATAGGTGGATACCACCACGCGGCGCAGTGGTGAGCGGTCATGGAGTGGCTTTAGCACCACCACCATCTGGATAGTGGAACAGTTGGGGTTTGCGATGAGCCCCCGGTGGCCGAAAGCCGCCTCGGGATTTACCTCCGGCACCACAAGGGGGACATCCGGATCCATGCGGAAGGCGCTGCTGTTGTCCACCACCAAGGCTCCCGCTCGCACGGCGTGAGGAGCGAAACGCCTGGATATCTCCGCGCCGGCGGAGAAGAGGGCCAGGTCAATTCCCTCAAAGGAGCTCTCTTCCAGGACTTGGACCTCGATCTCCTCGCCGCGGAAGGGAAGGCGTCTCCCCCTCGAGCGCTCCGAGGCCAGAAGGCGCAGCTCGGACACGGGAAATCGACGCTCCTCGAGGATCTCCCGCATGGTCATCCCCACCATCCCCGTGGCTCCTACAACGGCCACGCGGTATTCCTTTCCCATGGTCGCCTCCAGTGCTGGTACCAGCGATCAAGCCCTCATCACCACGCCGCGGTCCAGGCCGAACTTGGCGTGTATCGCTCGCACCGCCTTCTCCACGTCCTCCGCCCTTATGACGCAGCTTATCTTGATGGTGGAAGTGCTTATCATCTCGATGTTTATGTCGTTCTCCGCCAGGGCGGCGAACATGTCCGCCGCTACGCCGGGGTGGGTCCGCATGCCGGCTCCCACGAGGCTGACCTTGGCGATATCCCGGTCCACGCTGACGCCTCCCGCCCCCAGCTCTTCCGCCACCCGGGCGGTTATCTCCTCCGCCTTCTGAAGGTCTTCCTTGCTCACGGTGAAGGAGATGTCCGTCCTCTGGTTCTCGCTGACGTTCTGAATGATCATGTCCACGTTTATGTTCTCCGCCGCCAGGGCCTTGAAGAGGGCCGCGGCGACCCCTGGCCGATCCGGCACGTCGAAAACGGTGACCTTGGCCTCGCTCACGTCGTGTGTCACCCCACTGATGATGGCCTTCTCCATGCGCTCGTCCTCTTCGGTTATCCAGGTGCCTTCTTCCTGGGAAAAACTGGACCTCACGTGAATCACCACCCCGTAATTCCTCGCAAATTCAACGCTGCGCAGCTGCAGGACCCTGGCTCCGGTGGCGGCCATCTCGAGCATCTCCTCGTAGGAGAGCCGGCTGAGCTTCCGCGCCTCGGGCACCAGGCGCGGGTCTGCGGTATAAACACCGTCCACGTCGGTATATATCTCACAAACCTCCGCGCCCAGGGCGGCCGCCCGGGCCACCGCCGTGGTGTCCGAGCCCCCCCGTCCCCGGGTGGTTATCTGGTCGTCGAGGGACACGCCCTGAAAACCGGCCACGATCACCACGCTCCCCTTCTCCAGCTCCTCGAGTATGCGGCCCACCTTGACGTCGAGGATCTTGGCCTTGGTGTGCGCGCTGTCGGTGACGATGCCCACCTGGGCCCCGGTGAAGGATATGGCCTCGTGTCCGAGTTCGTGCATGGCCATGGAGAGCAGGGCCACGGAGATCTGCTCCCCGGTTGCCAGGAGCATGTCCATCTCCCTTGCTCGTGGCCGCGGGGTTATCTGATAGGCCAGCTCCACCAGCCTGTCGGTGGTGTCCCCCAGTGCGGAGATCACCGCCACTACGTGGTAGCCCTTGCTGCGGGTCTCCGCGATGCGCCTGGCCACGTTCTTTATCTTTTCCGTGTCGGCAACGGAAGTCCCGCCGAACTTCTGCACGAGAATCCGCTTTCCGTCCATTTTCCAGATAATGACTATTATTCCGCGGTTTGCCTTTCTGCCGGCTTTTTCTCTTTTTACGCCGGGGCCATGCGGCTGTCAAGGCGTCAGAGGTCGTGTCTCCCCTTGAGGGCTCTCCCCAGGGTGACCTCGTCCGCGTACTCCAGGTCCCCTCCCACCGGCAATCCGCTGGCGATGCGCGTCGCGCGCACACCAAGGGGTTTGAGAAGGTTGGCCAGATACATGGCCGTGGCCTCGCCTTCCACCCTTGGATTGGTGGCGATGATCACCTCGCGAACCCCGTCCCGGCGCACCCTCTCCAGGAGCTCCCGGATGCGCAGCTCCTCCGGCCCGATGCCGTCTATGGGAGATATGGCGCCCCCCAGGACATGGTAAAGGCCACGGAACTCGCCCGTCCTCTCCACGGCCACTATGTCTTGAGGGCGCTCCACAACGCATATCAGGGCCGGGTCACGCCGGGCATCGGCGCAAAACTCGCAGAGCTCCTCTTCGGAGAAATTAAAGCAGCGTCGGCAGTAGGAGATCTTTTCCCTTGCCTCGACGATGGCGCGGGCCAGGGATTGGGCTTCCTCGGGCGGTACCTTGAGAAGGTGAAAGGCAAGCCGTTGGGCTGTTTTCGGCCCGATGCCCGGGAGCTTGGAAAGTTCTTCCACCAACCTGGCGAGGGGAGGCGTGTACAACACTTCTCCCTCCTAGAAGAGCCCCGGTATCTTCAAGCCCTTGGTGAAGGCCCCCAGCCTTTCTTCCGCCAGCTCGCGTGATCTCCTCAACGCCTCGGTGACCGCCGCCAGCACCAGGTCCTCAAGCATCTCCACGTCCTCGGGGTCCACGACCTGCGGGTCGATCTTTATCTCCAGGATGTTCTGCTGGCCGTCGGCTACCGCTTTGACCATCCCCCCTCCGGAAGTGGCCTCCACCCTCTCCTCGGCCAAGGCCTCCTGCGCCTCCAGCATCTGGCGCTGTAACTTCTGGGCCTGCTTCATCATCTTCTGAAGGTTCCCGTTCATGCTCCACCTCCTCATGGCGCGCTCCCAGGACACCGGGCGGCCGCCCGCCCCTCGTATAGCGGGAACGTCATTCCTGGAGCTTTATCTCCTCCACCATCTCCGCTCCGAAGATGTCCTTCAACAGCTTCACCTTCCCCGTCTCCCCACTCCCGGCTTCCTTTCCGCCTGCAACCCCCGCGTCTTTTTCCACGTCCTCCACCGCCCGTCGCGGCCTCGCTTCCGCCTGAGGCCCCGGGACGCCCCCCTCCTCTCCGGAGCCGGGTGTCCTGCCGGCCACTTCACCCCTCGCCGCCTTTCCGGACCTTGAGGATGCGGCTTGCGTCCTTCCGCCCGTGGAGGAAGCCTCGGTAGACTCCCGACCCTCCCCCTCCAGAACCGCGTTAACTCGCAGGGGGAATCCGAGTACCTCCTTGAGGGCGCGCTCTACCACGCTCTTGTGACCTTCCTTGCTCAGCTCCCCGTGATGAAAGGAGCGGTCGGCGGGAAATGAGATCACCAACCGGTCCCCTTCAAGACGAGCGGGTTTTCCCTCCAGCAACAGCGCGTGGGTCGGGACTCTTATCTCCTTCACCCGCTCCCTGATCCGGGGCCAGGATTTCCGAATCGTCGCGAAGTCCACTCCGGATGCTGGCGCGATATCGCGGGCAGTGGCAGCCGCGGTTTCCTCCGCGGCGACCTCCGTCCCTTCCGGGAATTCCCTCTCCGTCACCCCCTCCGCGGCCTCGCCCCCTTCCGACTCCTCCTCGGGAACCCCGCCGTGGGTCCCCGAGCCCGAGGCCACAACCGCCTTCACTCCGCGAGGGGTTGCGCCACCCCCAGTACGGACCTTCTCGCGGGGCTCCGAGGCCCCGGCCTTCGAGTGCGCCAGCCTCTCCACCCTTTCCTCCAACCTCTCAAGGCGGGCGAGAACGGCCTCCGGGGTGTCCTCGAGCTCCTCCCTGACCATGGATATCAGCGTGCTCTCAAGCACCAGACGCGGGGAGGAGGAATTCCTCATCTCCTCGCGGGCACGCCCCAGAGCGGCTATGAAGTGGAGGGCCCTCTCGGGCGAAAGGCGGGGGGCCTGTTCGCGCAGCCTGAGCAGGGAATCCTCGTCCACCTCCAGGTCCACTGGTCCGAGATCGGCGTGCTGGAGGAGCAGTATCCTTCGGAAATGTTCCTGGACCTGAGACGCGAAGTGCTCGAGGTCCTTTCCCTCCTCGTGGACCCTTTCGATCATGGAGATCACCGCCTGGAGATCGCCCTCGATGAGCGACTCTCCCATCCCCAGGAGCAGCTCGTCCTCAATGAGCCCCAGGAACCCGGCGGCATCGGATTCCTCCACCACCCCCTCACCATAGCTGGCTAGTTGTTCGAGGGAGACCAGGGCGTCGCGCACTGATCCTCTCGCGCGGCGTGCCACCAGGCGGAGGGCCTCCGGGGTGATCTTGAATCCTTCCTCTCCGGCCACCCTCTGGAGATATTCAGCCAGCAGAGGAGCGGGCACACTGCGGAAGTCGTGTCTCTGGCAACGGGAAAGGATGGTCTGAGGGAGCTTGTGGGGTTCGGTGGTGGCCAGGACGAAGACCACGTGCGACGGCGGCTCCTCGAGCGTCTTGAGGAAAGCGTTGAACGCTTCCTTGGTTATCATATGCGCCTCGTCCAGTATGTAGACCTTGACCCGCGAGGAAGCGGGGGTGAAGATGACCCTTTCCCGTAGATCCCGGATGTCGTCAATGCCTCGGTTGGAGGCCGCGTCTATCTCCACTACGTCCACCGAGGTGCCGTCGGTTATGGAGCGGCAGGAGGAACAGCGGTTACAGGGATTGGGCGTGGGGCCCTCCTCGCAGTTGAGGGCCTTGGCCAGGATGCGGGCGGTACTCGTCTTCCCCGTTCCCCGCGGACCGGCGAAGAGGTAGGCGTGGGCGATATTGCCGGAGCGAACGGCATTTGCCAGGGTCCGTGTCACGTATTCCTGGCCCACCACTTCCTCGAAGGTCTGAGGGCGCCACTTGCGGTAAAGAGAGACGTAGGCCAACTCTTATCTTCTCCCGGTCTTCCGTCACCGGCTGACAGCAGGTAAATATATGTGATCGTGCACCCGCCTTCGACTCCCGGCCCCGAGCGCTACGCCGGTAGCCTGCTCCGGTCAGGTTGGTCTGCGGCACCCGGGAAGGTTTGCTTACCGCTGCTTCCTTCCGGACCTGACGGGGTTCGCAAGTTCCCGTTGCGCAGGACCCGACCTTCAACGCCGCTTGCCGGCGCGCCATACTCAAGACCGGAGAGCCTCAGTTGGGAATTAGGCCCCGCTATAGCGGATTGCGGGTACAGGGCACCGCTAGCTCCCCGCTTAGCACGATCACGATATAAGTATAGCACGCCCCCGCGACCTCCGCGGCGGCCCGGTTTTGGCGCCGGTTGGTTACGCCGCAATCCCCGACCGACGGGCCATCGCCCCACACCACCCCGGTCCGCGAGCCATCGCCCCGCGCCCGCGACCGGGTTCAAGCCGGGGCGGCGGGGAAGGGGAGGGAGGCCGCCGTGTATAATAAGAGGTGAAAAGGAGGCCGGATGAACGAGGACTCGGTAAGGGAAAGGGCTTCCACCGGCATCGCCAGGCTCGACGAGATGATGGACGGCGGGCCGTACCGCGGTTCGGTGACCCTGGTGCTGGGGGCGCCCGGAACTGGAAAAACCTGCCTGGGACTTGAATTTATCGCCAGGGGAGCTGAGGAATTCGGGGAGCCGGGGCTTATCGTCACCTTCGAGCATTTCCCGAAAAAGCTTCTCCGTGACGCGATTTCCCTGGGCTTCGACCTCCAGGAACTGGAGCGGAGAGGCTTGGTGCGCATCCTCTTCACCTCCCCGGAGATCTTCTTCGAACAGGCGCAGGCCTCGGGCGGGCTCCTTGACACCATGGTGCAGGAGCTCGGGGCGCGCAGGATCCTGGTGGACTCCATCTCCCACCTGGAGAGGTTGACCCGCGACCCGGTAAAGATGCGGGAGATCGCCTTCACCTTCACCAACGCACTCCTCCGGCACGGCCTCACCGCGCTGGTCACCCAGGAAGACCCGGGCATCACCGGAGACATGGCCGCCGCCCAGTACGGCATCTCCTACCTGGTGGACGCGGTCATCATCCTGCGCTACGTGGAGCTCGATTCCTCCATCGCCCGGGCCATGCTGGTGTTGAAGCAGAGGGCCAGCTCGCACGACAAGTCCATCCGGGAGTTTCGCATCACAGGTCGAGGCATCCAGATCGGCGAACCTTTCTCCGACCGGGAAGGGGTGCTTTCCGGGTTGCCCCGCAAGAGGGAGATCGACGCCTTCGTCGAGGTCTTCGGCCCCAAGGGGAAAGCCGGGAAGGGGGAGGTGAAATAGGTGGCGGAAAAGATCCTCGTCGTGGACGACGACCGCGAGATGGTGGAGCTCATCGAGCTCTTCCTGGGCAACGCGGGATACACCACCATCTCGGCCTTCTCCGGGGAGGAGGCGCTGGAGAAGACCTTCCGGGAAAAGCCCGATCTCATACTCCTGGACATCATGATGCCCAGGGTGGACGGGTGGGAGGTCCTTCGCCGCATCAAGAACGACCCCGAGGCGAAGGACATTCCGGTGGCCTTCATCACCGCGCGCACCCAGAACATCGACAAGATGATCGGGCTATCGGTGATGAAGGCGGCGGGATACATAACCAAGCCTTTCAGCAAGCAGGAGCTTCTTACCGAGGTGAGGCGCATCCTGGACGAACGCAGGCGTGGCTCGGGCTCTTCCTGAACGGGCCCGGGTGCGACCTCAAGCCGGGAAGGGGAGAGCGGTGACGTCCTACGACTGGCTTAAGACCTTGTCCCTTTTCCTGTGGTTGTACAACACCTCCGCTACCGCCGTGGTGCTGGTATATTTCTACGGGATATGCCGGCTCGCGGAGAACAAGTTCGGTGGCCGCACCTTCCCCGTCCTGATCATCCCCTTCTTCATCCTCATGGGGATGAGCACTTTCATCTTCTCCGTGGGGGAGTCGATAGTGGCCATATACCTTCACCTGGCGATCTGGCCGGCGCTGGCGGGCGCATGCCTCTTCGTGGTGGTCTACAGGGCTTATCGCCTGATGTTGGGAAGATGATCTACCTTTCCTCGTCTCTCTATATACTCGGACCCCTCTCGGTGGGGACCATGCTGCTGCTCCTCATGGCTCTCAGCAGGCGTCTGGGAGAGGCTCTCGAGATGCCTCCCTACTACCGGTTTTTCGGGCTGGCGGTGTTTTTCTTCCTCCTCCCCCTGCCCGTCGCATGGGTACTCCTGTTGCTCAAGGCCTGGGGGCTCCCCGAACCCGACCCCCGTACCGCTCTGGCGATAAAACTGGCGGTGGCCTCATTCCCCATGACCATCGCCATCTCCTTCGCCTTGCCCACCGTAGCCCGGTACTGGAACTGGATATGGGGCGAGCTTCGCGGCACGCGCCGGGAGGGAGGTGAGGGGGATGAGCAGGCGCGCTAGCCTCATCCTGCTCGGCTTATGCGCTCCCGTACCCTTGGCCCTGCTCTGCCTGGCCTTCACGGCGGCGGGCGAGAGGAGAGCGGGGGTGGTCTTCGCCGCCCTGACCCTGGCCTCTCTTCCTCTCTCCGCCTTCCTTCTCCTCAAGTCGCCCGCCCGGCGAAACCGCCCCTCACAACCTTCCGCCACCCGGTGGGAGGCCTTCCTTTCCCTTTTGCCCATACCCGCCGTGCTTGTGGAGGGGAGCGGGCGCGTCCTGGGAGCCAACCCGGCGGCTCGCGACCTGGCGCGCTCCGCGGGAAGCGACCGCGACCTTGAGCCCGGCATGAGCATCGGCGAGTCCTTCCTTCCCCCCTTCTTCGGCAGCTGGCCCCTCTACCTGGAGAAGGCGCGCAAACAGGGAGGGGCGCTGGACCGCGATTTCGAGCCCTACTTCCTGGAAGACCACTCCGGGGTGTGCCGGGTGCGAATAAGCCCCGCTCACGCGGCTTCGCCGGAAGCGCAGGGGGGCGAGCTTCTGCTGGTGCTCGTGGAGGACATCACCGCCGAGGCGCGGGAAAAGGCAGCCCTCCGGGAGGTATCGGAACGCGAAGCGGGGCTCTTCGAAAGCGTTCCGGTGAAGATCGCCGTGCTGGACCGCAACTTCAGAGTCCTGCGCTGCAACCGGCCCATGCAGGAATGGGTGAGCGAGGCTCTGGGCGTCGACCCCCAAGACCTACAGGGCCTCCCGGCACTGGACATCATGCCTCAGGAATTCCGTGCCGACTGGAAGCACATCTTGCGCCGGGTCCTGGTGGAGGGGCGCTCGTTCGAGCAGCCGAGGGTGCACCAGGAGGTGGGAGGCACGGACCATTTCCACCGCGTCCGCCTGCATCCCCTGCTGGACGAACAGGGCAACGTGCGCGAGGCGCTCCTTCTCTTCGAGGAAGTGAGCGAATATGTACGTCTGGAGCGGCGGCTTGCCGAGACCACCGATTACCTCAACCTGCTCATAGAGAGCCTCAACGACGGCTTTTACGCCATGGACGCCGAGGGCCGCTTCACCTTCTGCAACCAGGCCTTCCTGGACATGCTGGGCCTCAGCCATCCCGACGAGTTGATGAGCAGGGAACCCCGCGAGGTCGTGGTCCCGGAAGAGGTGAACAAGGTGGAGCGGATGATGGAGAGGCGGCGCAGGGGAGAGAAGGTCTTCTTCGAGACCTCGTTGCGCCGGGCCGATGGGACCGCACTCCCGGTGCAGATAAGCTCGGCACCCGTCTTCCGCGGAGGAAACATGGTGGGAATCGTGGGCATCGCTCACGACCTCAGTGAGCGCCGGCGCCTGGAAGCCATGGTGGAGCAGAGCCACCAGGACCTGGAAAGGGCGTACGAGGAGCTTTCGGTGTTGGACAAGATGAAATCCGACTTCATAGCCATCGCCTCACACGAGTTGCGAACCCCGCTCTCCATCATCAAGGGATACGCGGATGCCTTCCAGTTCGGAGAGCTGGGGGAACTCACCCCCTTCCAGATGGACAAGATAAAGATCATCAATTCCCGCGCGGACCAGATGACCAAGATCATCAACGACCTCCTGGACATCACAAGGCTGGAGGAAGGACGCCTTGTGGGCAAGAAGTGGCCCGCTCCCGTCGAGGGGCTGATCGCCAACGCCGTTTCGGAATACGGCAACCAGGCCGCGGAGAGCGGTCTGGAGCTCATATCCTCCGTGGAGGAAGGGCTCCCGCCGGTAAGCGTTGACGTATGGAGGGTCCATCAGGTGCTGGAGAACCTCATCGGCAACGCCATAAAGTTCACTCCTCCGGGAGGGACGGTCGAGGTCTCGGCTCGCCGCTCGGCGGAGGAGGGCATGGTGGAGTTCGAGGTCCGGGACACCGGGCCCGGAATACCCCTTCACGAACAGAAGAAGCTTTTTACCATGTTTTACCAAGTAGAGACCGATTCCACGCGATCGGCCGGAGGCCTCGGTTTGGGGCTGGTGATATCCAAAGGCATCGTGGAAAGCCATGGAGGTCGCATCTGGGTGGAAAGCGAGCCGGGGAAGGGATCCGCGTTCAAGTTCACCCTTCCCGTTCACGAGGGGGAATGAGGGGTGCAGCCCATCTCTCGCGGAGATCGCGGCCTCCCTGTGGCCGATGTCCAGAAAAGACTGCACGAGCTGGGATACTCACCGCCGGGCATGGAGATCGAGATGCGGGAGTCCTCCTTCGGGGAGGCCACGGAGGCGGCGATACGCGAATTCCAGGCCGCCCGGGGGCTGCGTCCGGACGGCCGCGTGGACGAGGTCACCTGGCGGGAGCTGGTGGAGGCTTCTTTCCGGCTCGGCGACCGCTTTCTCTACCTTCGAGTACCCCCTTTCCGCGGCGATGACGTCAGGGAGCTCCAGGCCTATCTAAATCGCCTTGGCTTCAACGCCGGCCGCGAGGATGGGATCTTCGGCCAGGAGACCGACAAGGCCCTGCGGGCCTTCCAGCACGACATGGGACTCCCGGTCGACGGCATTGCCGGAACCTCCACGATCTCCTGCCTCCTCAGGTTGAAGCACGGCATGAAGGAGACCAGCGTAGCCGTGGTCCATGAAACCCTGAGGGACGGGGAGGACCGCGGCCTGAAGGAGCGCCTGGTGGTCCTGGACCTCGATCCGGGACAACCCGAACTCGTGGAGGTTTTACGCAGCGCCTCCGAGGCCCTTAAAAGAATGGGAATAATTTCCATATATACCGGGGGGCCCGAATCGCCCGACTCGGAGAGCCGGCGTGCCCTCAAGGCCAATCAGGAAGGAGCGGATGCGGTCCTCGGATTCCGGCCCGGCGACACCGATCGCTTCCACGTCTTCTTCTTCGGAAGCGGGCAGTATCTTTCGCCCCGCGGCAGGCGCCTCGCGGAGCTGGTGGCCTGCGGCTTGGAGAAAGGGCTCGGCCTTCCCGTATCGCCTCCCGCCCCACGGAGCTATCCCTTGCTGAGGGAGACGCGCATGCCCTGTGTCGTGGTGGAGTGGCCTCCCAGGAGGGAGATCCCCCCGGGCCTGGGCCCGGCTCTGGCGAGAGCCCTCGCCGATTACTTCAGCCCCCCGGAGGAAGAAGGTGGAAATTCCTGACCTCTCCTCGCCAGAGCCGACATCCGCCTCGGGCAACGGAGGAGTCTCCCAAGGCGGGCCTGCGGCGAGCAAGTGCCGCATATCAGGTGGCGGGAGGCTCGATGTCCTCGATTATCACTTCCACTTCCTCGACCTTCACGTCGGTGAGGCCTTCCAGGTATTCACGAACCTTATTCCTCACCTCACGCGCTAGCGAAGGAAGGTTGACGCCGTATTCCACCCTGAGATGGACGCCCAGGCGGTAGGCTCCCTCCACGTTCTCCACCTTGATGCCTTTGTGCACGAATTCCCGTTTCACCCTTGAGGCCAGGCTGTCCACGGGGCTGCGGTAGCAGGATACCACGCCCGGCACCTGGCAGGCTGCCTGCGCCGCCAGGGTGGCGATGGCTTCCCGTGATACCTCCACTCCTTCTCCCTTCATGACCGCCTCAGAGCTCCCTGGTCCCGTGCCTGATGGAGCTTATCACCACCCTGCCGTCGGATACGTTGAAACGCATGGTCCGACCGTAATTCCCTCCGGTATCCTCCGCCACCAGAGGGATGTTCAATTCCCGTAAGGCCCTCTTTGTCGCCTCCACGTTCCTCTCCCCTATCTGCATGCCGATGGCTGGGCCGGGGACGTTCTTGGGATTGGTGGCACCGGGAATGGTGAACATACAGGCACCGCCGGCGATCTTGGCCTTGATGTCCCTTCGGCGGGAGCCCAGTTTTTCCATCTCCTCCACCATGGCCCTGATGGCGGTGTCGGCGTAGCGTCCCGGCTTACCCGGCCTGCTTATGGCCTTGGAATCGGGAAGCATGATGTGGGCCAGGCCACCGATCTTTTTCCGCTCGTCGTAAAGGGCCACGCCCACGCAGCTCCCCAGCCCGTAGCTGGCCAGAACGTGGGGGTTGTGGGTCACGTAGTATTCGGCCACCCCCACGTTCACCACTTGCTCGGTCAGGGTTTCTTCCATCAATCCGTAGTCACTCCAAGCCTTCCCAGGATTATATCCAGGGACCCCAGGTCCGGGAAGAGGATCAGGTGCCCCCTTATCTTGTGCTGCAGAACGTCAAACTCCGTCTCGATGACCAGGACGTAGTCCTCGGACTGGCTTATCTCCACCAGGATGAAATCGATGATGGCCCCCGCCATGTCCATGGCGAAGCCGGGAACCGAGGGCTTGAGGAGGATGCCGGTCATCTGCGAGAGGGCATTGAGATAGGACCCCGCCAGGATGCTTCCCGTCTCCTGGAGCGCGGATTGCTCCACCACCGTGAGTTCGCCGCCCTCCATGCCGGAGACCATGAGGTGGGCGAGCTCCCGCGCGCTCTTCTCCTCGAGCAGGAGGAGCATGCTTCCCGATGCGTCCCCGCTAATGTGTAGATAGATCCCCACCACCGGAGTCTCCGCCCCGCCCACCAGGTCGGAGACCTTGACCAGCGGGACCAGGGAAGCGCGTGGCACGCTGAGCATCACTTTCTTGTCCACCATGGTGGAAAGGGCTACCGCAGCGTTTCCGGATCCTATATTTCCCACCTCCCTCAAAGCGTCCAGCTGGAGAGGGGTGAGCCCTTTCCTCTCGGCCATGACTCCTCCTTTCCCGGTCCTCGTGCCCAACGTCCTTGTATTATCAGGATATCAGGCTCGGTATGTCCAGTATGAGCGCCACCTCTCCCGTCCCCAGGATGGTGGCGCCGCCGAAACCCCGTATCCCCTTCAGGAACCTGTCCAGGCTGGTTATGACGATCTCCTGCTGACCGAGCAGCTCGTCAACGGCTATGGCCACCGTGCGGGGGGACACCTCCACCACCACAACGGGGAAGGTCCCGCGGCCGTCGTCCTCCGGCAACCCCAGGCAACTGGCCAGCCTCAGGAGGGGGAGGGTCTCGTTGCGCAGGAAGATCACCTCCTGGTTGGAGACGTATCTTATCTCGTGGGAAGAAATCACCGCCGTCTCCGAGACCGTCCCCAGTGGGATGGCGTAGGTCTCGCCCTGCACCTTGACCAGCAGGGCCTGGATTATGGCCAGGGTCAGAGGCAGCTTCATGGCGAAGGTCGTCCCCTCCCCCTTGCTGGTCTGCATCACCAGCATCCCGCCCAACGACTCTACTTTGCTGCGCACCACGTCCAAGCCCACCCCCCGCCCCGAGATCCCGCTCACCTCCTGGGCGGTGGAAAAACCGGGAGTGGTCAAGAGGCGGAGCAGCTCCTCGTCGCTGAGGCTCTTCTTCTCCTCTGGGGAGACCAGCCCTGCCCGCACCGCCGCCTCGTACACCTTGCGTTCATCGACTCCTTGCCCGTCGTCGGTCACCTCTATGGAGACGTAGTTGCGATCCCTTCTGGCGGCCAGCCTGATGCTGCCCCTCCTTGGCTTGCCCCGCGCTTCCCTTTCTTCCGGGCTGTCGATTCCGTGGTCCACGGCATTGCGTAGGAGATGCATGAGGGGATCGCTTATCTCGTCAAGTATGGTTCGGTCCAGTTCGATATCCCTTCCCTCCATGGTGAAATCGATCTCCTTGCCGCGGCTCTTGGCCAGGTCACGCACCATGCGCGGAAAGCGGTTGAAGACGTGGTCCACGGGGACCATGCGCGTCTTCATCACCTCGTCCTGCAGATCGGCGGTAAGGCGCGCCGTCTGGGCCAGGGCCTCCTTCAGTTCCGGGATGTTGTAAGAAGAGGCTATCTCCTGGAGGCGAGTCCGGTTGATCACCAGCTCGCCGATGAGGTTCATGAGGTTGTCCAGCCTGGCGATGTTGACCCTCACACTCTGGGTGCGCACCGGGGCGCCCACTCCCGGGCGGTCGAACTCCGTCCCCGATCCCGGGGCCGCGGCTTCGGGGCCCTCCCGTGTCTCCCCTTCCATGACCACGGGCGCCACCTCCTCCCCGACGGCGAGGAACTCCACGTCCGAGACCTCGGCAATGGTCATCAGATCGCGGCGGAGACTATCCTCGCTCTCCGTCGTGATGAGGCTTACGTCGAAGGAGCGCTCAAATTTCTCGTCCTCCAGGTCCTCCATGGAGGGTTGTGACCCTGTTATCTTCCCCACTCTGGAAAGCTTCTTGAAGACCATGAACACCCTGACGGACTTAAGGGCGCAGTCCCTGTCCAGGGTGACCCGCAGGCGGACTTCCCTCTCCTTTCCGGCGGGCGTCTCCGCCTTCTTTTCCTCGGGGGCCGTGCCCTCTTCCTCCTTTTCCCCTCTCGTGATGGTGGGCCTGAGGGCCCCAACCGGGCCCTCGCGCCGGACCGCGACCTCGAAGGGGGGCTTGCCTCCTCCATAAGCCTCCCGCAAAGCCTGGATTACGGGCTGGGTGTCCACTGTCCGGCCGCTTTCCTCGGCTATGGCCGCCACTATGGAACCCAGGAGGTCAAGGCAGCCGAAAAGGAGGTCCACGATCTCCGTGCTCGCCTCGATGTCCCCGCTGCGCAGCCCGTCAAGGACGTTTTCCATCTCGTGGGTCAGCTCGGTCAGCTGGTCGAAACCCATGGTGGCCGACATGCCTTTAAGCGTATGCGCGGAACGGAATATCTCCGTGAGGACGTCGGGGTTCCCCGGGTCCTTCTCCAGTTCCACCATGGCCTGATTCAGGGCCTCGAGGTGTTCCTGGGCCTCATTGATGAACAATTCCTTGTACTGGGACACGTCCATGTCCATGGGCCGTCACCTCGAGAGGGCCTATTCGGTAAGTTGCAAAAGCTCCAAGACCTTCTCCGGTATCTTCTCCAGGGAGACCACCCAGTCCACGAAGCCTCTGTCGATGGCCACCTTGGGCATGCCGAACACCAGGCAACTGGCCTCATCCTGGGCTATGGTGATGCCTTGGTTCTTCTTTATCCTCTCCATTCCCCTCGCTCCGTCCGACCCCATGCCGGTCATTATCACCCCTATGGTCCGCGGGCCGAAGGTCTCCGCTGCGGTTATCATCGTGGTGTCGATACGGGGGGTGGCGCCGGCGCGGTTGGCGGAATCCATGAGCTCCACCCTCCCTAAGCCGCTGCGATCCGGGCTCACGATGAGGTCCTTTCCCCCGGGGGCCACGAGAACCGTGCCCGGCTTGATCTCTTCGCCGTCCTCCGCCTCCCGAACCGGGAGCTCCGAAAGGGTGTTGAGCCTGGCGGCGAAGGAGCGCGTGAAGACGCCCGGCATGTGCTGGACGATGAGCATGGCCGCCGGCATGTCCCTGGGGAACATGGGCAGGATCTCCGCAAGTGCACGAGGTCCGCCCGCCGAGGCTCCGATGACCACGAGCTTCTCTCGCCTTCCGGGCTTCACGGCCGGAAGGGTCTTCCTCCTCTCCTTATGCTTCGGGTAACCCGCTTTCACCCTGTCCCGGGCGTGAAAGGCAGTCTTTATCTTGAGAATCACCTCCTCGCGGACCTCCTTTACCGCCGAGGGATAGTGAGAGGGCTTGGCGATGAAGTCCACCGCCCCTAGTTCCAGGGCTTTCAGGGTGGCCGCCGCCCCTCTTTGAGCCATGGCGCTGAGCATCACCACGGGGAGGGGCATCTTTCGCATGATGTATTCCAGGGCCGTGAGGCCGTCCATCTCGGGCATGTGGATGTCCATGGTCATGACGTCGGGTTTGAGCTCGGCAACTGCCCGGATGGCTTCCACCCCGTTCGTGGCCAGGCCAGCCACTTCCATGTCCGGATCGCCGCTTATGATGTCCTTCAGAAGCTTGCGCACTAAAGCGGAATCGTCGACTATCAGCACCCTGATCTTGCGGGGCAAAAAGTTCACCTCCTCCCCTTCAGGGGAGAAACGCTCAGCTCTTGAGCGCTTTCTCGACCGCCTCGATGACTTTCGAAGGCTGGAAGGGTTTGATGATGAAGTCCTTTGCCCCCGCCTCAAGCGCCTCCACCACCAGCGGTTGCTGGCCCATGGCGCTGCACATCAGTATCTTGGCGTTGGGGTCTATCTTCATGATCTGCCTGACCGCCTCGATGCCGTCCATCTCAGGCATGACGATATCCATGGTCACCAGGTCCGGCCGCATTTCCTTGTACCGCTCCACCGCCTCCACGCCGTTCTCGGCTTCTCCGATCACCTCAAAGCCGTCCTTGGACAGGATATCCCTGATCATCATGCGCATAAAAAGGGCGTCGTCGACGATCAGAACGGTCGGCGCCATCCTCCCCTCCTTTCCTTTAGGCTTATCGGAGTTTCCGGTACTCGCTCTCTTCTCGGCCATACCTCTCAGCTCCCGTGCTCGTGATGTTTCTGACGTAGCCTTTGACGCCCCGCCCCAGGTCCCCTACCGGCCGGGGTCCGTCTTTCGTCTCCGCCTATATATATCGAAAGGTGCCTCTTCTTTCCTAAAACCCAAGTCCCGCCATCTCCTCCAGGGAAAGTATCTTGGTGAGGTCGAGAAGGATGATGAGGCGATTGTCGTGTTTCACCACCCCCTGGAGGAAGGCGGCGGAGACGTCGGAGGCCAGCGAGGGGTTGGGCTCCACGGCCTCGGAGCTCACCCGCAACACCTCGGAGACCGAGTCCACTATCATACCCACCTTGACCTCCCCGGCTTCCACCACTATGATCCTCGTCTCGGGGCCCCTTTCCCCGGAGGGGATGTTCAACCGCTTGGCCAGGTCTATGACGGCGATGATCTGCCCGCGGAGGTTGATAATCCCCTCCACGAAGTGGGGGCTCTTGGGCATCCGCGTGATCTCCTCCATGCGGATGATCTCCCTGACCTGGGTCACCTCTACGGCGAACTCCTCCCTTCCCAGGCCGAAGACCACCAGCTGCATCTCCTCGGCCGCCCTCGCTTCCTCAGCCATCTCCATCTCCTCCCGCCTGGACCGCTCCGGCCCTAAACTCACTATATCCCAACCGGCTGCGGCCCTCAATGAAGCCTGTCGCTCAAAGCCTGAACCGCCGGTGCATGGACCGAAGTCTGTTGGCTATTTCTTCCAACTCCTGAGCGGCAGCGGTTACTTCCTCCATGGCCGCAGTCTGTTCCTGGATGGAAGCGGACACTTCCTGGGTGGAGGCCGCGGATTCCTCCGAGATCCCGGCGATGGAGCTCATGGCCTCCACGACCTTTCCGCTCTTCTCGAATATCTGTTGTGTGGCTTCATAGATGGCGGACACCTTCTCGGCGATGGCCTTCGAGGCCTCGTCGATCTCCCTGAGCATCTCCCTGGCCTCGCCGACCACCATGTTCCCCTCGTCGGCCACCAGGGTCCCGCCCTCCATCCCTTGGATGGTGCGGTCGATCCCCCGCTGTATCTCCCTCACCAGGTTGGCAATCTGGGAAGCCGCCTTGGCCGACCCCTCGGCCAGGTTGCGCACCTCCCCGGCCACCACCGCGAAGCCCCGGCCCTGCTCTCCGGCGCGGGCCGCCTCGATGGCCGCGTTGAGGGCCAGAAGGTTGGTCTGGTCGGCGATGGAGGTGATGACGTCCACGATGAGTCCGATCTGTGTGGAGTGCTCCCCCAGCTCCCTTACCGCGTCCGCCGAGGCGTCGACGGTGGCCTTTATCTGCTGCATCTTCTCCGTTGCCCGCTGCACGGCCAGCACGCCCTTGGCGACCGTGTCCCGCGCCTGCTGGCTGAAGTGATCGGCCTCCTGGGAGCTCTCCGCCACCCTGGAGATCTCGCTGACTATCTCGCTTACCGTGTTCTGGGCCTGCATGATGGCGTTGACCTGCTCTTCCGCACCCCGCGCCAGCTGGGAGACCGTGTTTGCCGTTTCCTGTGCCGTCTCGGTGGTCTCCCGGGACACACCCGCCATCATCTCACTTGCCGAGGTGAGCTGGTCCGCCGTCTCCGCCTGTTCCCTCAACATCTCGCGCATGGAATCCGCCAGGTCGTTGAGGGCCATGGCGAAGCCGCGCAAAAGCCCGCTTCTTTCCTCATCGGCGTGAACCGTGAAGTCGCCCTCCCTGAGCCGATCCAGTATCCGCCGCAGGTTGCGGACGGGTAGGAGATATACGGGAATCACATACGCGGCAGCCGCGGACATGGTCAACGTGATGGTGATGGAGCCGAACAGGAGGCCTACCAGGGCGGGGTTCCAGGAAAGCTTGGCGGCGGCGTAGGCGATCCCGATGTTCAGCGCGATCCCCAGGGGAAAGACGATGGCCGAGGTGATGGCCACGAACCTGGCGATGCTCTCCGCGGCTTTCTTTATCTCCGCTTCACGAGAATCCATTTTTTCCCCACCCCTCCTGCCTCAGACCTTGAAGCCGCCCACCAGCTGGTTGAGCTTCTCCGCCATGGCCGCCAGCTCGGCAGCGGCCGCCGCCATCTCCTGCATGGAAGCCGTCTGTTCCTCCACCGTAGCGGAGGCCTCCTCGGAGGAGGCAGCTGTCTCGTCGGCGATGCTGGCAATCTCCGTGATGGCCTTCAGGGCCTCCTCGTTCTCCTTCACCTGTCGCCTGGTTATTTCCGCTATCTCGTTGGCATAGCGCGATGTCGTCTGTATAGTCACCGCTATCTCCTGCAGGGCCTTGCCCGCCTTCTCCACTACCTCGGTCCCGCCCTTGACCTGCTCGATGGCCGAGCCGATGCTTGTCCTCATGCGGTTCACGCCGCTCTCTATCTCCCTTATGAGGTTGGCAATCTGCTCCGCTGACTTACGGGAGTTCTCCGCAAGGTTGCGGACCTCCTCGGCCACCACCGCGAAGCCTCGACCCTGCTCTCCGGCGCGGGCCGCCTCGATGGCCGCGTTGAGGGCCAGAAGGTTGGTCTGGTCGGCCACGGAGGGGATGACGTCCACGCTAGTGCCGATCTGCATGAACCGTTCCTCGAGCCCGGCACTCGCTTCCACCACCGCCTCGGCTGCTTCACGGATCACATCCATGGCCGTGGCCGTTTCCACCGCCGCCTCGGCTCCTCTCTGGGCGATCTCTATGGCCTCCATGGCGGCCTGGTTCGAGAGGTCGGCCTTCTCCGCCATTTCCTGGATGGAGGTGTTCATAAGCTCCATGGAGTGCGAGGTCTCCAGCACCCTTCTGGCCTGCTCCTCCCCGCCTTTAGCGATGTGGGCGATGGTGTTGGAGATATCCTGGCTGGAAGCGTTCATCTGTTGTATTACCGCCGACATCTGCTCAGCGCTGCTGTTGAGGTCGGAGGCGATGCGGCTTATCTCGGCCACCGATCCCTGCAGGGCCCCGATCATGGCGTTAATGCTGTCGGCGAGACTTCCGAACACTCTCCGGTCGCGCACCACCACCCGACGGGTGAGGTCTCCGTCGCCTGCGGAAACCTGCTGTATCTGCCAAGTCATCTCCTTCACCGTTCCGGTTATCCACCTGTAGATCAAGGTGATCCACGCGGCGGCCAGGACCGCTTCCGCCACCAACAAGGCCACGAAAAACCCCCACGCCACACGCAGAAGGCCCGACGCGGACTTCGCATCCTTCCTGGCGGCGTCCAGTTCCCCGGCCTCGGCGGCACGATCCGCCCTGGATGCCCCAGCGGACAGGATCACCGTCCCCAGGAGACAAGCCGCTAGAGCCAGGGCCGTAAAGACAATGCCCGCGGTGAAGGCTGCCCGCCTGGTGCTCATCCTGAACCTTCCGCCGTCAACGGTCGCGGCCGCCTTGTCCATGCGCCCTTCCCTCCATCCTCGCTGCCGGGACCCGGGCTATCACGGCTGCTTCCCGGGCACGACAGATCCTCCGGCCATTCCGCCACTGGCATAATCGGCAACCGTTCATAATAGTTTTATATTCAGCCTGCGGTCCTTCCTTCCGGGGCGCGGTCATTTCCTCATCTTCCTCGCTTTCCGGTCCCCGAAAGGCCTCCTTGCCTCTGCCCTCCGGCTTGGCCGTAGCGCCCCTACCCGGCACCATGCACGGAAGGCGGGCGCACCGATACCAGGGCCTTAAACCCGGACATAGATCCTCTCTTTTCTTCGCCAGGGCTTGAAACTCGATCCCTCCGAACCCACGATGGTCTCGCTCTTGCCAAGGACCAGGAAGCCGCCGGATCGAAGGCATTGAGCGAAGATGTCCAGTATTTTCACCTGCTTCTCCCGTTCGAAATATATGAGTACGTTGCGGCATAGTACGAGGTCCAGGTGGCGCAGGGGCGGCCTGCGCATAAGGTCCAGCAAGACGAAGCGGACCGGCCTTTTTATCTCCTCCTTCACGCGGTAGCCCTTACCTTCCCGATGGAAGTACCTGTCCAGCTCCATGCCCGGAAGCAGCCTGACGTTCTCGTAATAGCCTTCCTTGGCTATTCTCAAAGCCTCGTCGTCCAGGTCGGTGGCTGTGATGCGCAATATCCATGACGTGCTGAGGCCCCTTTCCCTTATGGCATCATGGAATAATATGGAAAGAGAATAGGGCTCCTCTCCGGTGGCGCATCCGGCGCTCCACACCCTCAGGTTATATGATCCTATCCTTCCTTTATAATCGAATATCTCGGGTATGACCCAGGAGCGCAAGGCCTCGAAGACGTCCGGATCGCGGAAGAATTCCGTGACGTTGATGGTCAGGTCGTTTATCAGGCGCTTGTACTCCTCGGGGTGTTGGCGCACGTACTGGCGGTAGTGAAGGTAGTCGCTGCAACCGGTGGCTCTCATGCGCACGCCGATTCGCCGCCGCAGATAATTTGGCTTGTACTGC
>MU158632.1:20922-32807 GCA_015711895.1 Candidatus Solincola tengchongensis
TTGTACTGCTTGAAATCGAGGCCGAATTGTGAGCCGAGATACCGCAGGAGAAGGTCGAGGCCCAGATCCTCCCTTCCGGAGTTCCCCCGTGCCTTTTCCTGTTCCCTATGCGCGCTTTCGTTCATCGCCCCACCGATTTCCAGATATATATCGGCATGACGTCATTTTTCTCGGTCCGTCTATTCGTGTGCGCGCAGGCTTAAGTCGTCCACGCCTGTGCCTCAAGCCTAATATTTATCGTCTCCACGCGCCACGCCCTTGAAGGCCCGCCTCCCGGAAATCCCGGAAATTAAGCCGTTCCTCCATGGCGCCATACCCTCGTTATCTACCTGCCCCGGTCTTTCCGGCCAGGACATCGACCGCCACCAACCGCCGGCGTTGCCCGCCCGCGTTCGAGGGGTGATGCGGCCATGTCGGGCGCCTGCCCCCGCTTCCTTTCTCCCGGAGCCCCTTTCATCATATCCGCCTCCCTGGTGGAGGTGCTGTATACTACAGGACATACGGCGTTGCCCGCCCGCGTTCGAGGGGTGATGCGGCCATGTCGAAGAAGTTCGTGCTGGATCCTTTCGGTGACAAGTACGCTCACCGCACCTCCAGCATGCTCTCCTCCGAGATCCGCGACCTCCTGGCCGTCACCGCCCGCCGGGATATCATCTCCCTCGCCGGAGGCCTACCCTACACTCAGGCCATGAATCCCGACATGATACTGGGTCTGGTAGAGGAGATCCTGCGGGATGATTGCGCTGCGGCCTTACAATACGGACCGACGGACGGATACGCCCCCCTTAAGAGAAGCCTGGTCGAAATCATGCGCGAGGAAGGTACCCCCTGCCTTCCTGAGGACATCATCGTCACCAACGGCGCTCAGCAAGGCTTGGAAATAATTTCCAAAATATTCATAAATCCCGGCGACGACATCGTCACCGAAGCCCCAAGCTATGTAGGAGCGTTAAACAGCTTCCTCAGCTATCAGCCTCGCATCCACGCCATACCTGTCGACGAGGAGGGGATACTCCTCGACCGCCTTAAGGAGACCCTCGAGGGTCTTTCCGGGCAAGGCCGCAAGGTAAAGTTCATTTATACCGTGCCCAATTTCCATAACCCCGCAGGTGTCACCATGAGTACCGAGAGGCGTTACGGCCTCCTGCAGCTGGCGGAGGCTTTCGATTGCCTTGTGGTGGAGGACAATCCTTACGGGTTGCTTCGCTTCGAGGGTGAGCCTTGCCCGACTCTTCGCCGCCTGGTTGAGAGTCGGGTGATTTACTGGGGGACTCTTTCCAAGATATTCTCCGCCGGCATGCGTATAGGGTGGGTGGCCGCCCCTCATCCTATCCTGGAGAAACTCCTCCTGGCAAAACAGTCGGCGGATCTATGCACCTCGTCCTTCACCCAGCGGATCGCTCACCTTTATTTCGCCAGCCAGGACTGGAGGGGTCAGGTCAGGCAACTGGTGGAGATTTACCGGGAGCGGAGGAATGTCATGCTGGAGGCCATGGAGGAATTCCTCTCCGGAATCGCGTCCTGGACGAGGCCCCAGGGAGGCCTCTTCCTGTGGGTCACCCTTCCGGAGTTCATAAAGACCTCCGACATGCTGGCATCGGCCATCGACGCCAAAGTGGCTTACGTCCCCGGCAGAGGCTTTTTCCCCTATGAAGGGGGCGAGAACAGCATGCGGCTTAACTTCAGCTACCCTGAACCGGATATGGTCTGGGAGGGCATCAAGCGTCTGTCAAAGGTGGTTAAGCGGGAGATCGCTCTGGCCAAAGCCCTCGGCATGGAGGGAAAAGCGAGCGGCAGATCCCGCACGAAGGAATAGGGGGTTAAGGACGATGCGCATAGGTGTTCTCATGGGGGGAAGGTCCCTGGAACGGGACATCTCCTTGCGCTCCGGGAGGAGGGTTTCACGGGCTCTCCAGGAACTTGGGCATGACGTAGTGGATTTCGACGTGGACGAAAGCCTGGTCCCCAACCTGAAAAAAGCCCGTCTGGACCTCGTGTACATCGCCCTCCACGGAAAGTTCGGCGAAGACGGGACGGTGCAGGAACTGCTGGAAATCCTGGGCATCCCATATACGGGCCCGGGGGTCTTTTCCAGTGCCATGGGTTTCAACAAAGCCCTTTCCAAGGAGGTCTTCATCCGAAATGGCATCCCCACACCGCCCTTCTTCGTGCTCAGCGAGGCAACCTTCGAGGAAATGGGCGCTCTGGCCGCCTTGTCCACGGCGGGAGAAAAATTAGGGTACCCCCTGGTGGTAAAACCGGTGGCCCAGGGCTCAGCGCTGGGGATAAGGGTCGTGGAAAAAGAGGCGGACCTGCCGGAGGCCGTGCGTTCGGCTCTCCATTACGACGACCGGATCCTCCTGGAGAAATTCGTCTCCGGCACCGAAGTCGCCGTGAGCATCCTCGGCAACGACGAACTTGAGGTCCTGCCCATAGTGGAGGTAGTCCCGCGCGGCGGCTTTTTCGATTTCGAATCCCGTTACACCCTCGGGGCTACCGACTATTATTGCCCCGCACGCCTCCCAGATGAAACCGCTCGCAGGGCCACAGAGGTGGCCCTCAAGGCCCACCGCTGCCTGGAATGTCAGAACCTCTCCAGGGTGGACATGATCGTGGACGAGGAGGGCGTGCCCATGGTCCTGGAATTGAACATAAGCCCGGGGATGACGGAGTCAAGCCTCTTGCCAATGGCCGCGGAAGCGGCAGGCATATCCTTTACTCGCCTGGTGGAGCGCCTGGTAGAGCTGGCGATGGAAAAATACGCTTAACCGGCGGGGGTTTCCTCGACCTGAACGCCGATCTCTCTCAATAACCTCTTCAGGTCCTTTTCCCCTTTGAACTCGATGACGATCTTGCCCTTCCTCTTCCCTTGCACCACCTTTACCCGGGCCTGGAGGCTGGCGGAGATCAGCTCCGCATAATGCTGCAATTGTATCGGCCTTTCCCTGCTCCTTCCCTTTTCTGCTCCGGCACCGCTCAACCTTCTCCGGACCAGCTCCTCCGTCTCGCGCACGGAAAGGCCCTCCTCGATTATCCGCCTGAGAAGTTCCCCCTGGTACGGGTCGCCCTGCAGGGCCAGGAGTGCGCGGGCATGGCCCGCTGTGATTTCCTCGGCCACCACTGAAGCCTGAATCTCAACTGGAAGTTGAAGTAAGCGTAGCGCATTGGCCACCGCTGACCGAGACTTGCCGACTTTCTGCGCTACCTCATCCTGCGTCATGCCGAACTCCTCTATGAGCTGGCGGTAAGCGGTGGCTTCCTCTATGCCGTTAAGGTCATCGCGGTGTAGATTCTCTACCAGCGCCACCTGCAAGCACTCCGATGGCTCGGCCTCCCTTATCACCGCGGGTATCGACTGCAGTCCCGCCAGCTGAGCGGCCCTCCATCTTCTTTCCCCGACCAAAAGCTCATACCCCGCTCCCGAGGGCCTCACGATCACCGGCTGGACAACGCCATGCTCTTTCAGGGACGCGGCTAGCTCTTCCAGGCTGTCTTCCCTGAACTTCTTCCTCGGCTGAAGTGGGCTGGGTGAGATGCTGTCCACCGGTATCATCTCATAGCGCGGTTGTTCCCCCGCGGCACTCGAAGATATCAACGCCCCGAGCCCCTTCCCCAATCCTCTTTTAGCCATGCAACATCACTTCCTTCGCTAACTCATGATAGGCCAGCGCTCCTTTGGAGGTCGGATCGTACTCGGAGATGGGTTTTCCGTAACTCGGCGCCTCGCTCAAGCGAACATTCCTGGGAATCACAGTGCGAAACGTCTCCCTCGGATACTGTTTTCTCACCTCCTCCATGACTTGCTTGGAGATGTTGGTCCGCGGGTCGTGCATGGTCAGGAGGATGCCACCGATGCGGAGTCCTGGATTAAGATAGACTTTTATCTTCTCTATTGTCCGTAGCAACAACACAAGGCCCTCGAGAGCATAATATTCACATTGTATGGGAATCAGAACCTCATCGGCCGCCGCAAGAGCGTTGACCGTGAGCAGCCCCAGGGATGGCGGGCAATCGATCAATATCATGTCGTATTCCCCCCTCACCGTCTCTATACCCCTTTTCAACCTGCTCTCCCTGGAGAGCACCGAAACAAGCTCGACTTCCGCTCCCGCTAGGCGAAGCGATGATGGTGCCAGGTCTAAGCCTGGAGTGGATGTGGGGACGATTACTTCCCTCAGCGGCACTTCGTTCACCAGCACATCGTATATTTGTTGCCCGTCAAGACACGGCCCAACCCCAAGGCCGCTAGTGGCATTGCTCTGAGGATCGAGGTCGACGACCAGTACGCGCCTCCCCTCCAACGCCAAATATGCCCCTAGATTGATGGCCGTGGTGCTTTTCCCCACTCCTCCCTTCTGGTTGGCAATGGCCACCACTTTTGCCGACCTACTAACGTCCTGCGAGGTCATTTCCTCCTCTTGCATGGCCCTCACCCCTTGCACGCTTCCTTACCAGACCCAGCGAATCTTATGCGCCCTCCTTTCTCTCCGCCCCTCGTTGCCCCAAACAATTCTCGCCACGCGATAGAACATCTGTCGTATAAAAGCCCGTCAGGGCTAACACATGTTATCCGCCGCCTTCTTGAACATCATACCGCCTCTCTCCGCCCTCATCCTCTTCATGAGGCCTTGCGTAGGATGGCAAGATAATTCTCCCTGCCCACGAAACGCCGCGTAGACTTTATGCTCTCAAGCTTCCAGCCCCTTCTCTCCCAATCGAGAGAGTTGCGCCTGAGGGTCTCCTCGTCTCCCTTTCCCAGGAACAATATAAGTTTTCCACCCTCGCTTACCAGCGGAGAGGCCATTCTTACGAGTTTCTCAGGATTCATTACCGCCCTCGCCAGACCGATATCAAACCCGCTTATAAAATCCTCTTCTCTGCGCATTTCCTCCAGCCTGCCGGGGTACACGCCGGCCCTGGCAAGCCCAAGCCTTTGGCAAATATACCTTATAAAAGTGATTTTCTTCCTTTGCGATTCGAGCATGGTCAATGAGAATGGTCCTCCGAATATGTATAAAGGTATGCCTGGCATCCCTGCGCCGCTTCCTATGTCCAGCACCTCAGCGTCTTCCCAAGAAATACCCCTCACTGCAAGTGGGGTAAGAGAATCGATGAACAAGGTCAAGATTCCTTCCAGATCGAGCCGCCTCCCAATGAGATTGAAGGCCCTGTTCCAACGCATCAACTCCTCAAGATAGGCTAAGGCAATATTCAATTTTTCTTGCGATACATCTATGTTTAATCTTCCGGCGGCCTTCCTCAAGGACTGGCACATTATATCCGCCTTATCCACGATGACTTTTTTCTCGCTTCCTTCGAACTCTTCCATAATGATCTCTTTGAAATCAGTTCCCATATCAGTACCGACGCAACAACAAAGGCTTGCCCTCCTCCTCGCCCTATGAGCAGATCCCCGGACGAGAACATCATTCGATAATTTCACGTCCTCATTTCTTTCTCTTTTTCTATTTGCTTCTTCCCTATTTGTCCTTGCATAAGTTTCACGTGAAACAAATCATGTTGTACATTGCCTGATTCCCCACGACAAGCCCTTTTGGCAAATTAATATAAAGTTCCGGTTTAGCTTTCGGCTCAGGCCTCCAGGGGCCCCGGCAAGAGAACGTTAAGCCTACGTCTTTCCATGCCCCCATTCAGGTATTATGTTATGGTTTTTAAATCACCGGTGGGATTTATTCGATGTTTCGATTCCCCAGCCTAAGCTTCCTGGTTTTTGTTTCACGTGAAACAGGGCTGTTGGGGCTTATGTGATATCGCCTTCTTAATCATGCCCTATTCGGTGTTTGCCGGCCTTATTATCACCCTTCTGTGGGGTTCCTCGCCCTCGCTAAAGCTTTCCACGCCTGAAATCTCTTTCAGGGCATCATGCACGATCTTTCTCTCCCTTGCGCTCATGGGCTCCAGCTTCACCGGCCGTCCCGTGCTGGCCGCTTTTTCAGCCATCCTCTCAGCATACTCTCTCAACCTCTGCCGCTTTCTTTCTTTATACCGCTCAACATCAATGGTTATCCTTCTATCGACATGCCCTTTCTTCCGCGCTATGACCGTTACCAGGTCCTGAAGGGCTTGCAGTGTGGTCCCTCCCTTGCCGATCAGTATTCCGAGGTCTTCCCCCCAAATGTCGATGTGTACCTCTTCATCGTCCTCCCACGAGGTTACTCTGGTTCTCAGATTCATGAGATTCACGATATCTACCACGATGCTCTTCGGAAGATTTCTTTTTTCCATAAACTCCATGGCCAAAGCTCCTTCATTCTCCCGACTTCACTCCGCACTCATCTCTTCCCTTTCGAACCCGGGGGTGGCGTTTTTGGGCGTCGTTTTCGTGTCCCCCCCGAGCCCCCTGCCTTACCCGTAGAAGTCTTCTTGGTGCCAGGCTTGGAGCCGGCTGATGCGCCTCGCGTAGTTGCCTTTCCCTCTCCCGTTTTCGTCTTTTTTCCTCCTCCTGCTGCCTTTACAACGTTCGTCGTCTGGGTTTTTCCTTTTCCTTTTCCTTTTTGACCTGCGGGCTTTACGGCCGCTGTTTTTTGGGTCGTCTTTTTTTTCTCGGCCTCTGTTCTTCTCGCTTCTTCGGGTCTCTTGGGCAAACGCGCCCCTTCCTCTTCTTTCTTGAACTTCCTGTCGTACAGCTCCATCCCCCATTGCTGCAATATCTGGAGTACGTTGGTGGTAACCCAGTAAAGGGCCACGCCAGCCGGAAGGCTAAAGCCGATAAAAGCAATGAAGACAGGCATTATGATCATCATGTTCTTTTGCCGCGGGTCGGTCACTACCTGTTTTTGTGAATACCAAGTGGATGCGGCAAGCAAGATGATGAGTATAAAATAAGGGTCCGCTATGCGTGTGGTGTCGGCGAGGTTCCCCATCCACAGGAAACCGGCTTTCTTGACCACGGGAAGTGCCGAATACACCGCTCCCCCCAGGAGGTCCATCCCCTTGAAGACCGAATATGTGTTCCCAATGAGAATTGACGGCGGTGTCAGCAGGTACTTTCTCAGCACCGTGAAAAGCGCAAAAAAGACGGGTAACTGGAGGAGCAACGGAAGACACCCACCCATCGGGTTTATCTTGTTCTCCCTATAGAACTTCATCATCTCTTGGGAGAGGCGCTCCTTGTCGTCCTTGTATTTCTCTTGGATCTTCTTTATTTCCGGTTGTATTTTTTGAAGAGCCAGCATGGACCTTGTCTGTTTAATGGTGAGCGGGAGCAACACCAGCTTGACCAAGACAGTGAGGATGATGATGGCCAGGCCGTAGTTTCCGCTGAACTTATAAAATGCCTGGAGTAATAGATTAAAAAAGGATACAATGCCGTTCCAGATTTCGGACAATGCACTCATCATGGCTTATCTCTCCGGTACGGGGTCATATCCGCCTTGATTAAAAGGATGGCAGCGCAGGATTCGTCGCACTCCCAACATAAGGCCCTTCGCAGGTCCGTAGGTCTTTACCGCTTGCATAGTATATTGTGAACACGTTGGATAAAATCTGCACCTTGGAGGGGTCCAGCTCGATATAAGAAGCCTGTAGGCTTGTATGAGCCAGATCACAGTTTTGGCCGGGAGCCCGATCTTCGTTGATCTTCCTTTTCTATTCCTTTTTTCCATCTCTCAGTGAATACCCTTATATCTCTTTCGATTCCCGAGAATTCCGTGTCGTAACATCTTTCGCCGGCTAGAACGACCATGTCCAGTCCCCGTGGTAAAAGGGAGGCGTTCTTCCTGATCGCCTCCCTTATCCTCCTCTTTATCCTGTTCCTTCTCACGCTCCCCTTAATCCTTCTGGCCACGGATATCCCCACCCTCGTCGGCCCCTCTTGGTTGGGGAGCGCAAAAATGACAATATTTTCCAGTTTTTCACGGCGTCCGTTCTCGAGCACCCTTCTAAAGTCGCGGCTTTTCTTCAGGCTCTCCATCCGTTCAGGCGCTTAGCCTTTTTCTGCCTTTCAGCCTCCTCCTCTTCAGTATAGCTCGACCGGCACGGGTGCTCATCCTCTTCCGGAACCCGTGATTCTTTTTCCTTTTTCTGGTATTCGGCTGATAGGTCCTTTTCATCTTTTCCTCCACTAAAGCAGGAAGATTATATCGGCGACCCATCCAAGTGTCAAGAAATCGCGTTGACTCATAATTAATCTACTCCAAACGCATTCGTTGCCTTAAAAATGAAATCTGCTCGAAACGAAGCACGTAAAACCCCCGGGGCGCGAATAGACCGATGGGTGTGGAAATCGAGATTCGATCTGATGACCAGAAAGAGAACCACTCAAGAGGCGGCCATAAGGTTTGAAGGCCACGAAGAAGGAAAAAGGCCGCATGCTGGACGAGTTCTGCGTTCTCACGGGCTACAACCGCTCCTATGCGCTACGGCCCTGCGAGGGGCACCGCCGGAGAAGGGGAGGGGCAGTAAAGCTCCTTCAAGGCCCTTAGGCCACGGTCCTCGGGGCCGGAAGCCCGCCTACACCTCCGAGGTGAAGAGGGCCTCGGTCGAGATATGGTCCGTCCTGGACTGCCCCTACCGCAAGAGGCTGGCGGCCCTGCCCGAGACCCTGGCTGCCTTGTAGAAGTTCGGCGAGATCAGGCTTAAAGACGATTCGAGAAAGAAGTTGCTCTCGCCGAGCGCCGCAACCGCCGGCCGGCTGCATGCCCCCGAGAGGCGCAAGCTGGAGATAAGGTGGACGAGGTCACCAAGCGCAGGCTCAGGAGGCAGTACAGAAAGTTCGACCCGGCTCGGTTCACCCGGGAGATAAACTCCACCCAGAGCAAGCTCTTCAAGACGGTGAGCGTCGGTGCCGTGGACCACAGCGAAGAAGCATAGCGAGAAGCAGAGTATTTCGAGTAGGTTTTGTTTTGAGTCGTCGAATGAGCTTTCGAGTGGGTTTTTTATTGACGCAACGGGGAAATCAGGGGCGCCGTTCGCCTTCTTTTATTGTTGTCAAAAATACCCCTTAATGGCCCATATCGGCCCTGTTATAATTTCTCTTGCTCCAATGGACGAGGGGGGTCCGGTCAGTTATCAACAGGTGTTGAAAAGGCTGTGGAAAACTTTGATTTGGCGCATAATCACTGTGTTTTTATGGTCTTGAGGGGCAAACCAACAGGAAAGGGTGAGGATGTTGTTCCAGCACTTTTAACGAGCACCGTTTGTGCACAGCAGTGGCACCGTCTCCCTGGCTTCATGCGATTTTTCCTCATCTTCAAGGGTTTTTCTCTCTCATGGAAAAAGGGGGTGAAAAGAGGTGGAGAAAGCGGGGCTGTGGGAAAGGAACCCGGTCATCAGCCCTCCCCATACGAGGGTGGCGATTCCCGACGGAGAAGGTTTCAAGATCCACGAGATATCCTCGACGGACTTCCGTTCCTTCAGTGACAAGGTCGTGGATGTTGTCGTGTCCGCACTCGAGGTCTCCCACCCACAACCTCCGGAGACAACCGTTCGCGAACTCATCGATAACCTTGTGCATGCGGTGCCGTGTGCCGCCTCGGTGGTGGTCGATCCCTCCCTGAACAGGTTCTATGTATCCGACACCGGGCCAGGTATAAGCCGCCTCGACCTCGCCCTCGAGCCCGGTTACTCTACCGCAACCGAGGCGCAACGCTCCGTTATCCGTGGGGTTGGTCTGGGTTTTTACCTGGCCGAGAAGGAAATCGCCGATCTTGGCGGCAACCTTCAGGTCTTCAGCCAACCCGGCGGCGGCACGTACATCACCGTAAGCCTAACCGGCGATGTCGAAACCGGGATGGACGGTTTGGTGGAAAAACTCTCTCACCGCCAGAACAATATCCTCTTCCTTCTCACGGAGGAGGATTCCGCCCCTCTCAGGTCGCTAGCGAGCTTGGAATCAGCCTCAGCACCGCACACCGCGAGCTCGTAAAACTCGAGAGGCTAGGCCTCATCACCCGGTCCACGGATGGAAAAAGATTCCTTTCAGATATCGGAAAATCATACTTGCAGAGCATTCTTTCGCTATAATAGAATACGCCTGTGATGCGTCCGATGACCCACCTCGGGGGATGATCCGATGACCTCTAGGACTGGCCAACTGTGGGATAAATGTGTGGAAAAAATACAGAAGCGCATTCCCGACTCCTCATCCATATGGATCAAGAACATCAATCTCGAGGGAGTCGAAGGGAATACTTTGGTCCTCTACACCAACAACATCTTCACCAAGGAATGGGTTGATAAAAGATATCTTAACCTTATACGGGAGGTAGTCAGGGAGACTTTTGAGGGAGTGAGTGACGTAAGGCTCACCTTTAAGGATCGCAGAAAAAAGGGGGGGAGGAAGCCGGTATTCCTTGATGTCAACCTTCTGGAGGGAGAGACCACTACATCCGACCTGATAGGTCCCAGCAATCGTTTTGCGCACGCTGCGGCACTTTCCGTTTCTGAGAACCCCACATCTTACAACCCTCTATACATATATGGCGGTGTCGGTCTCGGAAAGACCCATCTCATGAACGCCATAGGACATTACACAAAGAAATTATACCCCAACTTTAAGATCACCTATGTATCAACGGAGAAGTTCGTCAACGACTACATCGACGCAATACGCGATAAGAGGGTCCCAAGTTTTCAGAAGAAGTACAGGTCTAACGACATGCTCCTCGTGGACGATATACAGTTCCTCGCCAACAAGGAAAGGATGCAGGAGGAGTTCTTTCACACCTTCAATGACCTGCATAACAACAACAAACAGATCGTCCTCAGTAGTGACCGTCCACCAAAGGATATTCCCAACCTCGAGGACAGGTTGATCTCCAGATTTGAGTGGGGACTGATAACCGACATACAGCCGCCGGACCTCGAAACACGCATAGCCATCCTTAAGAAGAAGGTCGATCTTGATAAGAAGGAAGCCCCGGACGATGTCATCTATTACATTGCCTCCCGCTTCGAGTCCAACATCCGTGAGCTCGAGGGGGCCCTTATCCGAGTCGTCGCCTACTCCAGCCTTATAAGACAACCCATCAGTGTCGAACTGGCTACCGAGGTCCTACGTGACATCCTTCCCGAGGAACCCTCACCAACCATAACAGTGGAGCAAATTATCAACGTTACTGCGGAGTGTTTTAACATCTCCGTAGAGCAGCTGAAGAGTCCTAATCGTTCGAGGCAACTTGTCACCGCTCGTCAGATTTGCATGTATCTGTGCCGTGAGCTCACCGACGCTTCCCTGCCGGCAATCAGCAACGCCCTCGGAGGTAGACATCACTCCACCGCCATACACTCGGTAGAAAAGATACGGGAGTTGATGAAGGAAAAAAGAGATATATACAACATGGTCCAGAAAATAACCAACCGGTTGAAAAGATGTTGAAAATAGGTGAAGAAAGATGAGGGGATTGTCTAGATATTTTGGTGATCGATTTTATAGAACGCTTTCCTCACATACTATCACCTCTTATTCACACCTTTATTCACAGGCTCAGCTTGTAAAAAGCGAGCTTATTAATAGCGTCGTTCTTTTTTCCACCTCTTTAACAGCTTTTAATACTACTAATATGTGTTTGAATATTGTTTATTTGTATTCATAAGGAGGCGTAGATGATGAAGATTAAAGTCTTAAGGGACGATTTCCTTAAATGCCTGCAGTATGTGCAGCATTCCGTGAGTTCGAGAAGCGTGATGCCTATTCTTTCGGGTGTTATGTTAAGAGCCGAAGGAGAGAGGGTGAGGTTTTACTCCACGGATCTGGAATCGTCGACTATTACCTTCTGCGGAGCAAACGTGGAGGAAGAAGGAAGTTGCGTGGTAAATCACAAGATACTCTTCGAGCTCTTCCGAGACCTAAAAGAAGACAAACTTGCATTGGAGATGTCGGGAAACGAGTTGCAGGTGAGCGGTGAGAACAACGTCTTTAAAAT
>JACVJH010000261.1 GCA_015711895.1 Candidatus Solincola tengchongensis
ACCTCCGTCCCCGGGTTCTGCACCAGGACGAAGGTGTCGAAATTGTCTCCCAGCGTGCACCCCTCGGCGAGGTACCAGGAGAAGGTCTGGAACTCATAGACCACCGCATCGCCGTCGCCGTCGTACCAGGTCACGTTGTAGACGTCGGTTCCGCTGGCACTATACTTCGTGCCCAGATTCACGATGAAGTTCCCGGACGCATCGCTCTGGGTCTCGTAGACCACCGGCGTGCCGTAGGGGTCCATGGTCACCCGTATGGCCCGGTTGCCGGGCGCGGTCCCCTCCACTCGGTTGAGGGCGGGGTCGCACTTGGCGCTCACGTCGCGGACGGTTATGCTGCGCGCCCCTCCCATGTTGCAGGACACGACGTCACCGTCCTTAACGTCGTAATCGGAGAACCAGGCCTCAAAGAAACCGTCCCCGAGGGTGGTGGCGTTCCGGGAATGTCCGTCTACGCTCACCGTGAGCGAGGTACCCGGCACGTAGTAACCCAGGACCTCATCGTACTGCGGGTAGACCACTAGGGCCGTGCCGGAACCCGAGGCCACGTTCATCACCGTGTTCCCTGCCGCATCGGCGGCAAATACTAGGGCCGCGTCGCCCGCTCTCAGGTCGAGGCCCGTGAAATCGAGGATGAAGGAACCGGCGGGCCCAGCGGAGGCCTGCGCCTGCGCCAATCCAGGGGGCACGTCGGCGTAATAGGTTGAAGGCGCCACGATGTAAGCCGTGACCTGGTTGCCGGAGGCCGTGGTTCCCGAAACACGGTCGTTGGAAAAGTCGAGGGTCCCGGTGAGGGTGCAGTCCACGGTCACCGGAGCCCCAGCCGCGAGGTCGGTGACCTTCACCTTGTCGCCAGAGACTATGTCTCCCGTCGAAAGATCGACCTTGAACCACCCGTCCGCGCCGGCCGCCTTGGTGACCGATTGCTTGAGGGTGACGCCGTCGCTCTGGAAGAGCTCGACCTTCACGTTTCCTTCCGGAGTGGTGATGAACCCCTCCACCGTGTCGTAAGGGATGGTGATTCTGAGGCTTCCCGCCTGTACTCCCGCGGCGCGGAAGTCTCCTTCGGGGGCGTGCTCCGGCCAGGACATCTCCCTTTCCGCCAGGCGCCGATGGGCCTCATCGGGGGAGGAGGGCAGCCTGTGCAGCGGGTCCCGGGGTGCGTCGGATCCCGGCTCCGACACTCCGACCGCCGAGCCGTGGGCCTGGGAGATCATGGGAATAAGCGTCAGAAGACCGGCGACGAGAAGGGAGCAGATGATGTACACGGCCGGCTTTTTCCTCAGTTTTCTCATCTTCATCACCCCTGCCCTCTTCCCCGAATCATCCACCGACGCCCTCGATGTTGGTGAGGTGCCAGATGTTGTAATCCTTGCGCAGGGTCATCTGCGCCTGTTCGATGCGGCCCCCGATACCCACCACGCGCCCGGTGAGGATGGTCTCCGTGTCCGAGGGCCGGGACACCGAGTCCACTACCATGTAGTCCAGTCGGCCCTGCGCCACCTTGGTCAGGAATTCCTGCAGCTCCACGAGCTCCCTGGCCAAGTCGTCCTCGAAGCTGGCGGGCACCACGTAGTTGGTACCTCCTCCCAGCTCTCCGGTCAGCTGGCGCACGGCGGCGATGCGCCACAGCCCGCCCTCGTACTTCAGGACCATGGTCCCGTTGTGTTTGGTGCCGTCTGTGGTGGTCACCGTGAAATAGAGGTAGGAGGAGTTCGGGTCCCCGGGGGGTTGATAATCGGTGGCGATGGCGTCCAGCCGCTTGATGCGACCTTCAGCCAGAGCGATGAAGAAGTTCTGGTGACGCTGGGTCTCCGTGACGTAACGCATGGTTGGGGTATCCTGTGAGAAGCTCTCCCCGGTGGGATAACCGGCGGCCTCCACCTCACCGGAGTTCGCGGCGAGCGCTTCCTCTCCCGCTTCTCCCGCCTCTCCATTTTCGGGGCGTATGCTATCACCCGGAGCCGCACCCTCCTTCACCGCCTCCCCGGAGCCTTCCCCGCCCACGAGATCGGCGATCTTCCAGGCGGCCAGGGCGAGGGTGCTGGAGGCGAGAGCGACGGCCAAGACGATGACGACTATCCTTCGCACTCCCATCACCTCTCCCGCTTCTTCACGGCGCACCGCTTCTGATGCCGGATGCCCGGACCGGCCCTCCCGGTGCTCGACCTCTTCGCCTTCCCGGTCGTTTATACCCTATACCAGCCCCTTAAAAACTAAAACCGGGCAAATCTTCCTGCCGTGCATCGAGTCCGCGAGCCCCTTTTATTAAACCAAGCTCTGTTTGTTCTGTAAACCAATGTCTTGAACCATGTTTTCGCATTAGCTCGAAAACCTTGAGATCTCTCCACGTCCTTACGGGCAGAGGCTCACGACTTCTGCGCCATTCAGGATTTCACCTCATCGGCATTTGCTTTCGAGGCCTCTCATCACGCATGCCTTTGCGCCCGCGTGGGTATTTGGGATACTCGGCGTTCAGCAGGGTTCTATGCGCCATAACCCTCATCGTTCCACAGTCGGCAGCAGAGACTACGTGCCGATACGACAACCACCCTGGTTTATTTACGTGCCTTCGAACGGTTTCATGCGTGCGAGAAAAGCTTCTTCTTGTATATTCTCTTTTTTACAACCCCATCCGGAAAGCCAACCCGGTCTTAGAACCGTTCAAGCAGATTTAAATTAACGATTGCTGACATAAATTGTCAAGCAAACCATGTCCCTCTCGACGCTTCTCGGCCGGATGCCTTGCGCGACACCGCTCACGGGCAACAGGGCGCTCCGTAACGAGTATGCGGTAGGGTCGGACCACGCCTTCCGCTATGCTCCACACCTGTGCGCGTCTCCTCTCCGTGAGCATGTGGCAGGCTGCAGTCAAGAGCTGACCGTGGCCTCGAACGGCAATATGATCCAGGCGGCCGGACGCGCTTGAGACGGAGAGAGCCTTACGTGCCGGTTGCCTTTCTCCGGCTTGAGAGCGGCAGAGGATCCCGCTTCCGCGAAAGTCATGCAGGAGCACATGACTGGGAAGGGGGTGGCAATGAACATGATCGGGAAGAGGATGGCCATGGGATAGCCGAGTCATGCAAAGGATGTGCGGGTTTGAGGAGAATCCCAGCGCGCAGGATGGTCGAAGCGATAATATCGTTATAATGATGATCTGGGATAGTAAGTAACGATTCGGGTTTGCCGGCGGCGAACAGCGGGATGGGAAAGGCCAGGACATGCGGTCGACATCGTCATGAGCGGGGTGATGTCGTTACCCGGGACAAGGGTCGCATAGAGGTCATGGAGGTATGCGGGAAAGCTTGTTGGGGCAAAGGAAGGCACAGGTGAGGGAAGGGGTTCCCGGTAAGCATTGCGGAGCGGGGGGAATGAGGGTTATTGCCGGTTCCCTGCGCGGTAGCGGGTTTATTCTGGGTTTTATTTCCATGTGCTCCTTGCTTCTCCTCGGCGCTTTGCCCGCCCCGGGGGCTCCGCGCATGAGATACCGGCCTGATGCCCTGGAGGAATTGCCGGGAGGTGCGCCTGCGCTCACAGACGTCTCCGCCGCGGATGCCGATCACGCCTGGGTGGTGGGCTCCGGGGGCTCGGTGTACGTGACCGAGGACGGTGGGATGACCTGGATACCGCGTGACGCGGGGACGAGCGAGGACCTCCTGGCCGTATCCTCAGCCGTGAAGGATGGGGGGCCGAGTTGCGGCTGGGCCGCGGGAAGGCGCGGCGTCGGCCTGCGTACCACGGATGGGGGATGGAGGTGGGAGGTGCTGGAAACGGGAACCGGCCGGGACGTGACGGACATCACCGCTGTGGACCGGGATTGCGCTTGGGCCGTGACCGAGGGCTCAATGGTGCTGCGCACGACCGATGGGGGAAGAAACTGGGAACACTTGGATCCCGGAAACCAAAATCAACTGCGCTGCATTGCGGCACTAGACCGGGATACGGCCCTCGTTGCGGGGGAGAACGGCACCATATTCCTGACGCCGGACGGCGGTCGCACCTGGCACCTCCAGGACTCCGCCACCGCCGACCACGTGATCGCCATGGCCGTGGTGGTGGAGGGAGAAGGGGGCAAGATCTACGCCCTCGGAGATGCGGGGATGCTCACCAGGGCGGACCTCGTCTTCTCGGCGGATGGTGAAGGCTCGGCGGACGGTGAGGCCAGGGAATCCGGGGCGCCAGGGAGGAGGACTCTTTCGAGGGTCGATCTGTCGTGGTCCGCCGTGGACACGGGTGTGGAATCCGCCCCCCGCGCCTTGTGCGCCGCGGAGGGTGGAGTGGTGTGGGTGGGTGGAAGGAGTTTCCTCCGCCGGAGCATGGACGGCGGAAAGAGCTGGGAGACGCTGGAAACCGGGATCAAGGGGGAGATGAACTCCCTCTTCTCCGGGGGCCGTGATGACCTCTGGGCGGTGGGCGAGGAAGGCCTGGCCATACGCAGCCGCGACGGAGGGAGGACCTGGGCCCCGCAATACGTGCCCCGTGGGAGGACCCTCCTGGACGTATGGGCTGCGGGCGGCGACACGGTATGGGCGGCGGGTGAAGGAGGGACCCTCCTGGTCACGACCGACGGGGGCTTCACCTGGTCGGAGGCGAGCCCGGGAACCGCCAAGGACCTCAACGCCGTGTCCGCCTCCGACGCCCGGAACGTGTGGGCGGCGGGCAGGGAGGGTGCCGTACTCCGCAGCTGGAACGGCGGGAGGAGTTGGGAAGAACAGCTCTCACACACGGCCTACGACCTCCTCGACCTCTACGCCGTGGACGGGAAGAGCGCCTGGGCCGTGGGTCGCAGGGGAGTGCTCCTCCGCACGTTCGATGAAGGTTACACCTGGTACCGGTTGGATAACGGTGAAGGCTCCGACCTCACCGGGATCTGGGCGGAGGATCCCCTCAACGCCTGGGCCGTGAGCCGCGAAGGCAGGGTGCTGCGCATAAGGGAAGGCGGGCAGGAACTGGAGTGGGTGGAAACCGGCGCTCCGGCCGGCCTGAGGGCCATCTCCGGTGCCCGTTCTGAGGGGGCGGTCGTCCTCCTGGCTGTCGGTGACGAAGGCACTTTGCTGCGCAGCGGAGACGGAGGCGCATCTTGGCAGAAAATGGATATAGGTTCCACCCTCCAGACGGAGGGTCCTCTCCCCGATCTCCTGAGCGTATCCATGCCCGATGCCCTGCACGCCTGGATATGCGGGGAGGGTGGTTTTCTGGCCCGTACCTCGGACGGCGGATTCACCTGGGAGAGGGTGGAAACGGAAACCGAAGAGGCCCTTCACGGGGTAGCTTCGCCGGACAAGGACACCTCGTGGTCCGTGGGTTGGAGGGGACTGATCCTCCACCGCCGCGCTTCGCCCCGCCTGGACATGGTCAGCCCACCCGAAGTGGAGGCCGAGGGGACGGTGACCCTCTTGGGTCTGGCCTTCGGGGAACGTAGCCCGGGATCCTCGGTCGCCATCGGCGGGCTGAAGGCCACGGAATATCTAGCCTGGACCGACAGCCTGATAAGGGTCCGTGTCCCGGTGGAAGCCTCCGTTCGCGAGGAGGTCAGGGTGATCACCTCCCGGGGGGTCTCTGCTCCCAGGGAATTAGTAATATTTCCCAAGTTGAAATGGGTGAGCCCGCGGCGGTGTCGCCCCGGGGAGCGCGTCACTCTGTCCGGGGCAGCCTTCGGGAGAGGGAGAGGCGACTCCTTCGTGTCCCTGGGCAAGGCGCGTGTGCAGGAGTACGAATACTGGTCCAACAATTGCATCCGGTTCAGGATGCCGGGAGGCCTGCCGCCGGTGGTGGAGATAAGGGTGACCACTCCTTCCGGCGCCTCCAAGCCCCTGAGGTTGAGCGTGAGCGCGGAACCCCATTCTGTACCGATGCCGCCGAAAACAAGGCCACGCCTGGACATCCTGGACCCCCCGACCGCCGCGGCCGGAAGTGAGGTCCGGATCCTGGGTTCCGGGTTCGGTCCCTCAAGGGGCGGTTCCTTCGTGAGCTTCGGAGGGGTCAGGGCCGTGGAATATCTTTCCTGGAGGGATGACCTGGTGGTGGTCAAGGTGCCCCGGGGAGCGGCCGGGCCTCTACAGGTCAAGGTGGTGGTCTCGGGTGTGGAATCCAACGCCCTGTCCTACACCGTCCTGGCCGGACCGGTCATCCGGTGCCTCAACCCTCCCTCCGGGCCCGCCGGTTCCTTGCTGGAGATCGTCGGAGAATGGTTCGGCGACCACGAGGACGCGGCTCACTTCGTCTCCTTCGGGGGGATAAGCCCGGCCAGTTACGAGTACTGGTCGAACGGGCGTATCCTGGTGAGGGTCCCCGCGGGCCTTTCCGGAAACGTCCCGGTCACCGTGACCACCCCCGTCGCCGCTTCGGACCCCGTCCTCTTCACGGTGCGCCGACCGCACCTGCTGGGTGTCTCCGCCTCCGGGAACAGGGCTTTCGCGGTGGGTGAGAACGGGACGGTGATGGTCTCGGACGACTCAGGCAGAAACTGGAGGACAGTGGAAACGGGCACGAACCTCAGGCTCAACGCCGTCAGCGCCGCCGATCCCTATACCGCGTGGGCGGTGGGGGAGGGCGGGGTGATCCTCAAGACCGAGGACGGGGGAACCACGTGGGCACGCCATCCGGTGGGAAGCACGGTGGACCTGAAGGGGATAAGCGCCGCCGACCCCTATACCGCATGGGCGGTGGGGGAGGGCGGGGTGATCCTCAAGACCGAGGACGGCGGCGCCACGTGGAAACGCCAGCCGTCGGGCACCGGGGCCACGCTCAACGCCGTCAGCGCCGCCGATCCCTATACCGCGTGGGCGGTGGGGGAGGGCGGGGTGATCCTCAAGACCGAGGACGGCGGCGCCACCTGGACCCCCCAGAACTCGCGCCTGACGGCCTGCCTTCACGCCGTGTATGCGGTGGACCGCCATGAAGCGTGGGCGGTGGGGGAGGGCGGGGTGATCCTCAAGACCGAGGACGGCGGCGCAATCTGGACGGCGTTGGATCCCGGATGCCGCATCACCTGGCGCGCCGTCTGCGCTTCCTCCTCGCAGAGGGCTTGGGTCGCCGGTAGCTGCGCGGCTATGGTCACCGGCGACGGCGGGAGGACGTGGAGCGCAGCCGGCGCCGGAGCGGATTACCGGGCCGTCTGCTCCGGAGGTGGAGGGGCGCTGGCGGTGGGCATGTACGGGGCGACGGCCAGGTTCGCGCCCTGAGATGAGTGGCTCCCGACGTCCACCGAATGCCCCTAAAGGCGGCAGGCCCGGAGCCGCCGATTAGGCGCGCACTCCAGGAGCCGCGTTCTGCGGATAGGGGAAAGGGCTGGATTGATCCCCTCCCGTTCCGGGCATCCTCGGCGAGGAATGCCCCTCCTTGCCCAGGCGGAGGTTCCGGCGTGGACGGGCCCGCATGGTTACCGGCCTCAGAGGGGGAAAGGCTGGAGCTTGCCGTCCATGTCGTACTGGGGCTTGATGGTGAAGACCACCCATCCGTAACCGAAACGGTGGGCCTCGTATCGCTGGTCACGGTACATCTTGGCGATCTCCCAGACCAGGGTGCGGTCGGTTAGGGGATAGCAGTCGAGGAACTTGTTGAGGATGACATACTCCGCCCCGTAGGTGTTGCCGTCGAACTGGTAGATGTGCTCCCGGTGGCTGAGATGCGGCACCACCGGGTCCTGGGCGCACACCGAGGCGTCCGGGGGGATCATGGACAGGATGTCGTAGCCGGTCTTTTCCATGCGCGGGTCGAGCCGGTAGAAGTTGGGGTCGAACAGCGTCTTCGTGGAACGGCTGAGAGTGAAGGGCACCTGGAGGGCCAGGACGATGACGCAGAGGGCGAGGACCATCTTCCGATAGTCCACCTCCTTGCCCCGGCGGGCGAGCCAGCGGTGCAGGCGGGGAAAGGCATCAAGGAGGGCGAAGATGAATATGGGGGCGAAGACGGCATGGTAGTGGCGTAGGATCTCCCAGTGGGGGAAGTAGTTGGAGAGGAGATGTTCGTAGAGGGGCGGTATGGCCACTATGGAGAAGGCTCCGATGAGGGGCAGGAAGAGGAAGGGAGCCAGCAGGAAAAGGAGCAGTTTGGTCTTGTGCAGGGGCCAGAAGGTCTGCTTGACCAGCTCCCAGGGATGGGTGAGCAGGTACTTGCCGGCGTCCAACCAGTTCTCCCCCAGATGGGAATAGTACTTGAAATAGAAGTAGTCCCCACCCGCCGAGAGCGGGGGCATGACCCTCTTGGTGATGAAGTAGAACCATGCCGCGGCGATGAGGCAGGTGGTCAGGCCCTCGAACCATTTGCGGCGGAAGAGGATGACGTAGAGTCCGAGGAAGAAGACCAGGAGGGACATGGTCTCCTTGATCATCAGCAGGAAGGGCACGGTGAGCAGGTAGCCCGCCCATTTCTCCCGCTGCATGAGCAGGAAGGACAGGGCCAGGATGGGCCCCGCGAAGGCCAGCTCGTGAAAGTCGAAGAAGATGAGCTCCATGGTCCCCCAGAAGAAGAGGTATACAAGAGACAGGCACAGGGCACTGAAGCCGCTCCGGAGGGCCTGGCGGCAGGCGTAATAGACGGGAAAGGCGCCCAGCGCCACCAGAACCGCCTGGTAGATCAAGAGCATGCGGGCGTCGGACCAGACCCAGTAGGCCGGCACCACCAGGAAGAATATGGGGTGAAAATGATCGCCCCATAGGGAGGGGACCATCCTCACCGTGTTGAAGCCGAACTCGAAGCGGGAGAGCTGCCATATGTGCTGGTCGAAAATACCCAGGTCCCACCCGTGGGACTGGAAGTTCATGTGCTTGAGGAGGGAGATGGCGCAGTAGAGCATGATGAAGAAGAGGACAACCAGGTAGATCGCGTAGCGAGAAAGCCAGGAGACCAGGCGCGGATGCCTCTCCCGGAAGCCCGCGTATCCGATCCATAACCTCTCGAGCGCCTTCATGACAGTGGTATTATATACGTTCTCTCCCCGTCACAACGCTTGCCAGCCGCCGCAGGATTGAATTGTAATATTATAGTTATAGGGCGTTGTGAAGGGCAGCGTAGAAAGGCCGCGTTAGAACCCCGCTCAAGGAGTGCCTTAAGGGCATGTCCGGATAAGTGTGGCTCTTCGGAAGGCTTCTCCTGTGCCACTGCGAGGTTGAGGCCAGGGAGGGTCAGGATGGACGGGAGCGGCGAGAGGACGAGGGAGATATTGCGGCGGGGATGGGAATTACTGGGGCGCCTGGCGAGGAAGTACAGGGATCACGCGGATAAGGGAAGGAGCCCGGGAGGGAAGCTTGCCGCCGGCCGCAACGGGGAGGACGCTCGAGCGGCGAGCGGCGGCGAGGCGATTCCCGCCGGAGAGATGGAGCGGGAGAGGGAAACGGCTCTCCGCGACGTATCCTTGGCGGCGAGAGACGGGAAAGCCTCGGCGGCGAGAGACGGGAACGGCGGGACGGAGACCCAGGTGACCCGCTCACTGCGAGAGTTGATGGAGGACCTTCAGGACGCCAGCCCCAGGGTCAGGGGCGAAGCGGCCAAGGAGCTCGGGAAGCGCGGCGGGCCCGGCGTGGAAGGAGCCCTTGAAACCCTCCTGGAGGATGCCGACGATGGGGTGAGGGACAGCGCCGTACGGGCCCTCCGCGACCTGGGGAGCGAGGAGGCGGTGAGGATCCTCCGGGAGGCGCTTAAGACCGGGAGCTGGGAAAAACGGACGGCGGCGGCGGAGGCCCTCCGGGAGCTGGGATGGAGGGCCGATCACAGCGAGGAAGGAGCTCTTTACCACATACTCAACGGGGACTGGGAGGGGGTCGTGGAGCTCGGCAGGCATGCCGTCCCGCCCCTGATGGCCCTTATTCGCTCCTGCTCCGACGAGGTGTTGAGGGAGAGGGCGGTGCGAGCCCTGGGGCGCATGCGGGAGCCCTCGACCCTCAAGGTGATGGCGGAAGCGCTTCACGACATCCATCCCTCGGTGCGCAAGGCGGCCGCCTGGTCCCTGGGGCAGACGGGGCGCCGGAAGGCGGTGGAGCCACTCATCGCCGCCCTCCAGGATCCGGACGAGGAAGTCCGCAGGGAGGCGGTCGAGGCCCTGGTGCGCATAGGGACACCGGCCATGCAGCCGCTGGTCTCCGCCCTCCGGGAGGAAGACTCCGAGGTTCGGAGGAGGGTGGCGGAGGTGATCGGCCGGTTTTATTCCTCCTCGGACACGGAACCCCTGATGCACGCCTTCGTGCTCAGTGCCCTCAAGGACGGCGACGCCTTGTCGCGGGCCAGGATGGCCACCTTGCTCGGGGAAATAGGGGACGGTTGGGCGGTGAAACCCCTCATCGAAGCCCTCTATTACTTCAATGTCAGGGAGGCTGCGGGAAAGGCGATCCTTGGGATAGGTGAACCGGCCCTGGGTCCTTTGATGGCCGCCCTCAAACACCATCACATCCCGGTCCGCAAGGCCGCGGCCCAACTGTTGGGATGCATAGGGGACCCGAGGGCGGCGAGCGCCCTGCAGAGCGCGCTCAAGGACCGTGACTGGGAGGTAAGGGAGGCGGCGCGGGCGGCCCTGGACGCCATCCGCGGGAGAGACAGCGGTGACGAGAGGTCACTTCCCGACCGCACGGGCATGGGGCCTGATAACCAAATTTAAAGGTAGGAAAAGATATAGTTTTTTTATTGACA
>MU158633.1:0-864 GCA_015711895.1 Candidatus Solincola tengchongensis
CGAGAAGAAAGCTGAGAGGCTTTCGGAATATTTCCTGGGAGGAAGGCTCAAGGCTTGGACACAATTAGCTTGACGCTATCGAGGTTGCTTCTCCCGGTAAAGACAGTGGAAGAAACGGTGAGGAAAGTCCGTCAGGAAGGCGGGCTATAAAGAGATATTATTGTAGTATAATGTTGCGATTAGGATCGGAAACGCCGCCGGGACTCCTTTGTGCGGCCAAGGGGAAAGGAGAGGAAGTGACCGACAGGTATCTGTTCACCTCGGAGTCCGTTACCGAGGGACATCCGGATAAGATAGCCGACCAGATAAGCGATGCCATCCTGGACGAGGTGTACCGCGACGACCCCTTCGGAAGGGTGGCTGTGGAGACCCTGGTCACCACCGGCCTGGTTATAGTGGCGGGGGAGATGACCACCTCCACTTATGTGGACATCCCCGGCGTGGTGCGCAGGACCATTGAGGAAATCGGTTACACGAGAGCCAAGTACGGGTTCGACTACGAGACCTGCGGCGTGGTGGTCTCCATCGACCCCCAGTCACAGGACATCGCCCAGGGCGTGGATCAGGCCTACGAGGCCAGGATGGGGATGACGGAGGACGAGATGCTCGATTCCCTCGGGGCCGGGGACCAGGGGATGATGTTCGGCTTCGCCTGCAACGAGACGCCGGAACTCATGCCCATGCCCATCATCCTGGCGCACAAGCTGGCGCATCGGCTGGCGGAGGTGCGCAAGGCGGGAATACTTCCCTACCTGCGCCCGGACGGAAAGTCTCAGGTCACCGTGGAATACGAGAACGGCAGGCCGGTCAGGGTCAACACCGTGCTCATCTCCGCGCAACACCGCCCCAACGTGGACGTCGAGG
>MU158633.1:899-2803 GCA_015711895.1 Candidatus Solincola tengchongensis
CATGAAGCCGGACCTCATAGAACATGTGATCCATCCGGTCCTCCCCCCGGAGATGGTGGACAAGGACCTGCGGGTGCTGGTTAACCCCACGGGGAAGTTCGTTACCGGCGGGCCCATGGGCGACACCGGCCTGACCGGGAGGAAGATAATCGTGGACACCTACGGGGGCATGGCCAGGCACGGCGGAGGGTGCTTCTCGGGGAAGGACCCCACCAAGGTGGACCGCAGCGCGGCCTATGCGGCCCGCTACGTGGCCAAGAACGTGGTGGCCGCAGGTCTTGCGGACCGCTTCGAGATACAGCTGGCCTACGCCATAGGTGTGGCCAGACCGGTATCCATCATGATCGACGCCTTCGGCACGGAGAAGGTGGAGCTGGACACCATCCTGGAGCTCATCCGGGCCCATTTCGATCTCCGACCGGCGGCCATCATCCGGGACCTCAACCTCAGAAGGCCCATCTACAAGAAGACGGCGGCCTATGGCCATTTCGGACGCATGGATAAGGACTTCACCTGGGAGAAGACGGACAAAGCGGAGATACTGCGGCGGGAAGCCGGACTGGACTGAGACCGCTCAGTGTGGGTTGCGTCCAGGGATGTTAACCTGGAATAGTCGGGGGAAAACCTATTGTCGCCATTGGAGGCATGAGGATGGCCGTTCTGCCCATAAGGGTCTTCGGGGACCCGGTTTTACGTGAGGTCTGTCCCGAGGTGAAGGAGATCGACGAGAGCGTGGAGGCGCTGGTCCGGGACTTGACGGACTCGCTCCCGCGTCCCGGCGGCGCGGGTCTTTCCGCGAACCAGGTGGGGGTGTTGAAGCGCGTCTTCGTCTTCGAGGACCAGGGGGAGGTAAGGGCCTGCATCAACCCCAGACTCTTGTCCGTTTCCGAGGAGACGGGGGAGGAATTGGAGGGCTGCTTGAGCCTTCCGGGAGTGGCCGTTCCCGTGCCCAGACACCTTGCCGTGGTCGTGGAATATATGGAACTGGACGGAAGCACCAGACGGCTGGAGGTCGAGGGATGGCTTGCCAGAGTTTTCCAGCATGAGCTGGACCACCTGGAAGGCAGGCTGATCCTGGACAGGACGGACCGCGAGAGCAGGGTACAGGCCATCCAGTACCTGCAGGGGGAGGCGGCCATCGAAGGCCATTGACGGCGTCGGGGACAAGGGGAGGGACCTTCGATTTCTTGAACTACCTCTACATGGGAAGCGGCGAATACGCGCGCGATGTTCTGGGATACATTACCAACGAGGAATGGATGCCCCTTGCGGTGATTACACGACCGGACAGACCATCGGGCAGGGGGCTGCGAGTGAGGCCCACGCCGGTGGCGGAGTTGGCGGAAAGGATACGGCTGAAGCTTTACAAACCTGAAGCCCTGGACGCCAGCGAGTTCGAGGGATTGCTGCGGAGTCACCGGCCGGACTTCGTCCTGGTATGCGACTACGGAAACCTGATACCCGAAGGAGTGCTTTCCCTCATGCCACAACGTTTCCTTAACCTGCACCCATCTCTTCTGCCCCGTTACCGGGGAGCGGCGCCCATAAGACGCGCGTTGATGGATGGTGCGTCGAGGACCGGGGTCTCCCTGATGGTGATGGACGAGGGTCTGGACACCGGACCGGTGGTCCGGGCCCTGGAGGTGGAGGTCCTTCCCGCCGATGACGCAGAGACCCTGCGACGCCGGCTTGCCGAGCGGGGTGCGGAATTGATCCGGGCCACCGTCCCCGCCTATTTAGAGGGAAGGCTTCGGCCCCATGAGCAGGACTCCGGCAAGGCCACCTACGCCCCTCCCCTCCGGAAAGAGGAGCTTTATATAGACTGGAACGAGCCGGCCGCCGAGACCCACAACCGCATACGGGCCCTTGCCCCCTCACCGGCGGCCCGGGGGGGGCTCGCCGGG
>MU158633.1:2869-7024 GCA_015711895.1 Candidatus Solincola tengchongensis
CCTTGCCCCCTCACCGGGGGCACGGGGGAGGCTTGGCGGGAGATGGATAAAGATACTCCGTTCCCGGCCCAGGGAGGAGGTCCTGACACTCAGGCCCGGGGAGATTGTCGCCGAACGCGGTGGGGAGATGCTCGTGGGAACGGGGAGAGGGGCTCTGCAGGTCCTTCTTCTGCAGCCGGAAGGCCGCAGGCGCATGGAGGCATCCGAGTTCTTGAGGGGTTACCGCGGCGGGAAGGGAGAGTCCTTCGAGACGGTGAGCGAAAATGTCTGACGCAGGAAGAAAAAAGAAAAAGAAGGGTCCCGTGGCCAGGGAGAGGAAGTCGGTGCTCACCGCCGTGGATGCACGGGATATGGCCTACCAGCTCACCCGGCGGGTGCATGCCGGAGGAGGATACCTGGGGCTTTTGATCAGATACAGCCTGGACAACGCTAAGCTGGACGCCCGCGACCGGGCCCTGGTGGCCGAGCTGGCTTACGGCGTGCAGAGGCATAGGAACAAGGTCGACCACGTCATCGCCGCCTTTTCCAACCGGCCGCTGAAGGAGCTCAATCCCGAGGTCCTGGACATCCTGAGACTGGGAATCTTCCAGCTTTTGGAAATGCACGTCCCCCCGCACGCTGCCGTGAACGAGAGCGTGGAGCTGGCTAAGCGGCACCTCGGGAAGGGCGCCGGATACGTCAACGCGGTTATGCGGTGCGCGGCCGAGGGTCTGGAACAGGTCTGCTGGCCCGGGCCGGACGACCTCCCCGCCCATCTGGAGGTGGTCCATTCCCATCCCCGCTGGCTGGCCGAATACCTGATAAAGCGCTTCGGTGCGGAGGAGGCCCTGCAGCTCTGCCAGGCCAACAACCTGGTTCCCACCCTCACCCTGCGGGTAAACCCCCTGCGCGCCTCAAGAGAGCAGCTTCTGGAGGAGATAGCCTCCCGTGGCTGGCGGGGAAAGCCCTCCGGCCTGCTGCCCGAATCCCTGGTGGAGGTGGCCATCCCCTATCCCACCCTCATGGAGTGGCTGGAAAAGGGTTTCTGCGTGGTCCAGGACGAGAGCTCGATGGTGGTAAGCCGCGTTGTGGACCCCCGAGAAGGGGAGGTGGTGGTAGACGCCTGCGCCGCACCGGGCGGGAAGGCCACTCATCTGGCCCTGCTGGGTGGGGAGAGGTGCCGGGTGATAGCCGTGGACCGCAACCCCAAGCGCCTTAAGGCCATGCGCAACGTCGTCGACCGGCTGGGCCTGAAGAACGTCGAGATCCTCGCCGGGGACTCCGCCCACCTGAGCGAGGTGGTGAAGTCCCCGGCCGATGCCGTACTCCTGGATGCCCCGTGCAGCGGGCTGGGGACCCTGCGCCGGAATCCGGATCTGAAATGGAAACGCTTCCCGGGCGACATCGCCAACCTGGCCGCCGTGCAGTCCAGACTCATCAGGGGCTGTGCGGATGCGGTGCGCCCCGGCGGCGTCCTGGTCTATTCCGTGTGCACCTTCACCCTTGAGGAGACGGTGGGGGTGGTGGAGGGCTTCCTTCGGGAGAGGAAGGACTTCGCGCCCGAGAGCCCGGAATCACTCCTGCCCGAGAGGCTGGCCGCGGACCTGTCACCGCGTGGGTACCTCCAGATTCTGCCCCACCGCCATGACATGGAGGGGATGTTCATCGCCCGCCTGCGGAGGAAGGGTTGAGAAGGGCAGCCTGACGCCACCTGCTTTGTCCATCTTCGCCACCCTGTGTGCAACTTCTTCGAAAGCGGCACGGCCACTCAGCGGAACGGGGTTCCTTCCATGATGGGGGATGCAAAAGCTCGATACCCGTGTCCGAAGGGGAAGGGGCAGCTCGCTATCGCCGCCTGAGGGGGAGCACTCAAGGCATGTCGTGAGGGCCGATTCTGTTCCCGCCGCCGGCGTCACGCTGCACGGCGGGCGGAGAAGCCGTCATCCCCCTTCCGGGAAACTCCGTGAGGCGGACCCTTAAGGGAGGGCCGGCAGTAAGAGAGGTTATTTTGTCACCCCGCGGAAATATAATCAGTGAAGACTTGATGGGATGACTTCGCGCGCGGGCGGTTGACGGTGTAGCCGGGTCTTTCGGAGAGCGGGAGGATGAAAGTGGAGAAGGAAAAGGCGTTGGAGATGGCCCTCATGCAGATCGAGAGGCAGTTCGGAAAGGGCTCCATCATGAAGCTGGGCCAGGACAATCACCGATTCCAGGTAGAGGTCATCCCCACGGGGGCTCTTTCCCTGGACATCGCCCTGGGGATCGGAGGAGTGCCGCGAGGGCGTATAGTGGAGATATTCGGCCCCGAATCCTCGGGAAAGACCACCGTAGCCTTGCACATCATCGCCGAGGCGCAGAAGCGTGGAGGTATCGCCGCCTTCATCGATGCCGAGCACGCCCTGGACCCCAGCTACGCCAAGGCCCTAGGGGTGGACGTGGACGAGCTACTCATCTCCCAGCCGGACACCGGCGAACAGGCCCTGGAGATAGCGGACATGCTGGTGCGCAGCGGGGCCCTGGACGTGGTGGTCATCGACTCCGTGGCCGCCCTGGTACCCCGCATGGAGATCGAGGGGGAGATGGGTGATTCCCATGTGGGTCTCCAGGCTCGCCTGATGTCCCAGGCCCTGCGCAAGCTCGCCGGGACCATAAACAAGTCCAACACCACGGCCATCTTCATAAACCAGCTCCGGGAGAAGATAGGCGTGATGTTCGGGAGCCCGGAGACCACGCCCGGTGGGAAGGCCCTGAAGTTCTACGCCTCGGTAAGGTTGGACATCCGTAAACTGGACAGCATCAAGCAGGGGGCGGAGATCATCGGCAACCAGGTGAGGGTGAAGGTGGTCAAGAACAAGATGGCCCCGCCCTTCCGGAAGGCGGAGTTCGACATCATGTACGGGAAGGGGATTTCCTCTGAGGGTAACGTCCTGGACCTGGCGGTGGAGCATGGCCTGGTGAAGAAGAGCGGTTCCTGGTATACCTACGGCGAGGAGCAGTTGGGGCAGGGGAGGGAAAACGCCAAGCAGTACCTTTCGGACAACCCTGACCTCATGCGCAAGCTGGAGAACCAATTGAGGGCCATGCTCAATCTCCCTCCCGTCCCGGAAGTAGCGCCTCGCGTTCCGCAAGAGGGAAAGATCAACGGTTCCAACGGCCCTAAGGCCAAATCGGAGAGCGCTCCAACGATTCCGGGCAAGGCTGCGGGTAAGGGCGGCGAGTAGAGCATCGAGCTCTTCTTGGCGAAGGAAACCCCGTTCCCCTGGGCTACGGGGTTTCCTTGACACTTTATCAGCGCTTTTCTTAGAATTGAAATCGGCTAAGGTTATTGGCAGCTGGTCGATATCCGAGCGGCGAGGCCGCTTCTTGGATAGCCGTAAGAGAGCGAGGGGTTGGTACCTGGACCTTACGGTAAATCTTAACCGTAGATTTAACCTTATGCCGAGAATCAAACCCGGCCCTCTTGCGTCATTATTTTTGCGTTATTAATCCGGGTATAGCCCGGTTTGACATACAAGAAGGGAGGAAATGACCATGATCCTGGCAATCATTTGCGGAGCCGCGGCCCTTCTGGTTGGGGTTATTTCCGGTTACCTGGGGCGAAAGATCGTCGCCGAGTCCAAAATATCCTCAGCCGAGGACGCAGCAAGGAAGATCATCGAGGAAGCGGAAAGGGCCTCGGAGAACAAAAAGCGCGAAGCTCTACTTGAGGCTAAGGATGAGATCTTCGCCATGCGCAGTGAGGCTGAGCGCGAGATTAAGAATCGCCGCAGTGAGCTCCAGAGGTTGGAGAGGAGGCTGCTCCAGAGAGAGGAGCAGATGGACAGCCGGGCGGAGAACCTGGAGAAAAGAGAGAAGGCCCTAGCGGAGAAGGAGTCCCGGCTTGAGAGCATGCAGAAAGAAGTAGAGAGGACTCTCCGCGAACAGCAGGAGAAACTGGAGAAGATCGCGGGTCTCTCCAGGGAAGATGCCAAGCAGATCATACTGGCGCAGGTGGAGGAGGAGAGCAAACGAGAAGCGGCCCAGATATTGAAACGCATGGAGCAGAAGGTCAGGGAGGAAGCTGACAAGAGGGCCAAGAACATCATCGCCAACGCCATACAGAGATGCGCCTCCGATCACGTGGCGGAGACCACGGTGTCCGTGGTGCCCCTGCCCAATGACGAGATGAAGGGGAGG
>MU158633.1:7034-12746 GCA_015711895.1 Candidatus Solincola tengchongensis
ATCATCGGGCGGGAAGGCAGGAACATCCGCACCTTCGAGACCCTCACGGGAATCAACCTGATCATCGACGACACGCCGGAGGCGGTAATCCTCTCCAGCTTCGACCCGGTGAGGCGAGAGGTGGCACGCCTCACCCTGGAGAGGCTCATCGCCGACGGGAGGATTCAGCCGGCGCGCATCGAGGAGATGTACGAGAAGGCCAAGGCCGAGGTGGAGGCGGAGATAAAGGAGGTCGGAGAGCAGGCCGTCTTCGAGGTGGGCCTACACGGGGTGAACCCGGAACTCATGCGGGTGCTGGGAAGGTTGAAATACCGTACCAGTTACGGGCAGAACGTGCTCAAACATTCCCTGGAGGTTGCCCACCTCGCCGGGCTCATGGCCGCCGAGCTGGGCACGGACATAAAACTGGCCAAGAGGGCGGGGCTCCTGCACGACATCGGCAAGGCCATCGACCACGAGGTGGAGGGATCACACGCCATCATCGGTGCCGAGCTGGCCAAACGCCTCAAGGAGAGCCCGGCGGTCATCCATGCCATTGAGGCCCATCACGGCGAGGTGGAACCCCAGACCATCGAGGCCGTGCTGGTCCAGGCCGCGGACGCCATAAGTGCGGCACGTCCGGGAGCGCGGAGAGAGACGCTCGAGAGCTACATAAAGCGGCTGGAAAAGCTGGAGACCATCGCCGATTCTTTCGAAGGCGTGGAGAGCTCTTACGCCCTCCAGGCGGGTAGGGAGATAAGGGTGATGGTGAAGTCCGACGTCATAGACGACCTGGGTTGTGTGACCCTCTCCCGGGAGATAGCCCGCCAGATAGAGGAGGAGCTGGAGTATCCCGGTCAGATAAAGATAACCGTGGTCCGGGAAAAGCGGGTCGTGGACTACGCCAAGTGAATTCTGAGCCGCGGGTTCGTAAAGGCACGGGAGACCGGATTCGCGGCCTTTTCCGGAGTGATTCCTGCGCTGGCCCGGGGACGGTATAATGCCTGCCCTCATACGGCCCACGACATGGAAGGGAACAGGTCAATTTAGCGAGATCGGCTTGGCCGCTTGACCGGCGGATGAGACTTTCCTATCTTATTCTGGGTTTCTGTCGTCAAGGGGCAGAGCCCTTTTTTTCGGTGCAGGGGTTCAGGTACCTGCACAGGTTGCCGAGATGAAGGAATGGGGCAAGCTGTGTGACATAAAATCGGTCACCTTTACAACGGCGGGCCCCATAAGTAACCGCGTGATAAAAGCCATTCCGGCCGCGCGGATACCGAAGGGCGAGGTGTGAGGAGATGCGCGAGGCGGATAAGGGGGATGACCTGCTCGATTTCGTAAAGGACCTCACAGATCCCTCCACCTTAGCCGTTGAGGAGGACCTGGGTCATGGTTACGTGCGCCTCCGGGTGACGGAGGCAGAGAGGAGGCAGGCCCTCCAGGACATACGCAGCGTTGAGGACGTGGTCAAAGAGCTGGTGCGCAACGCCCGCGACGCAGGTGCTAGGCACATCCTCGTCTCCTTTCAGAAGGAGAGGGGACGCTGGAGGAACATCTGCGTCTTGGACGACGGCGGCGGGATACCCCCCGAGCTGCACAGCAAGATCTTCGAGGCCCGCGTGACATCCAAAGTGAAGGACGTGGTATCCGATCATCTGGGCATCCACGGCAGGGGGATGGCCCTGTACTCCATAAAACAGGTGGTGGGGGAGGTGGACCTGGTCGGCTCCGAATTGGGGAGGGGAACCGTGATCAGGGCTCGAATAGACACACGGAGCGTGCCCGAGAAGAAGGACCAGTCCACGTTTCCGAAGCTGGAGGTCAACGAGGATGGCATCCTCCAGGTTGCCGGCGGCCCGAACAACGTGCCCCGTGTGCTCACCGAGTTCGTCATACAGGACGGAAACGTGGAGATATACCTGGGATCCAATGCGGAGATCCTCTCCACCCTGTATCACCTCTCCTCGGAGCTTCGAAAATCCTGGGCTGGCGGGAGGGAGATAAAGGGGCGTCCTCTGTGGTTCGAACTGGGAGGTATAAGAGAGGGAAAAGCCCTCAAGGCCTTCGCCTGGGAACGTCTGGGGCTGGCGGTCTCCGAGCGCAATGCCTTCCGGGTACTCGAATACGAGATACCGCCTCTGATGAGCATCAACGAGCTCCTGCGCAGTGGAGCCGACGACCCATGCATCCGCCGTTCTGACCTGCATCGCCCTACCCGCGCGGACTGGGGCGAACAACTGGCGCGCCGCCTTACCCCGCAGGATTTAAAGGTGCTGGCCGCACGCATCGCCGAGGCCTTCGAGACCATAGGGGATAAGTGCTGGTTGAGCACCGAACAGCCAGTAATCAAGAGACGAAAGGACCGGCTGATAATCTCCCTTCGACTGCACGAGAAGGAGGATTGAGGGCTACGGGGCCCGAGGACGACCGAGACCTTTTGGGCGACGTTTCCCAGTCAGAGCAGCTTGTCCTCCCTTTCCACCATCCAGGCCAGGAGCTCAGGCCGGTTGCTCTAAAGTGGCCATACGTGACCCCGCCGCATCGCTCCACCGGGTAAAGGAGGGAGGGCCTCCATGGCGCTTTAAAGGCGACGTGGCCGCAGTGTATCGGATTGGTAAACCCCGATCCCCCTCTTCTGAGAGGATGGAACGGTACCGCGGGAGGGGGAGGTCGCATTACGCGTTCGGCTTTAAGGATTTGGAGCAGGCGGGAGCTTCAAAGAGAAGGCCATGCATCGCTCTTTAAAGGCGTATCTGACCACATTATAATAAGGTCGATACCTGGGATGTCGGCTTCGCCGCACGCAAGGAGCAATGGGAGGAGTAAGAAGATGGAAGTGCTCAAGGTTTCCTCGAAATCGAACCCCAATTCGGTGGCCGGTGCTCTGGCTGGAGTTCTCCGTGAATCGGGAAGTGCCGAGATCCAGGTGATCGGTGCCGGTGCCCTGAACCAGGCTATCAAGGCCATAGCCATCGCCAGGGGATTCGTGGCTCCCAGCGGAATAGACCTGGTATGCATTCCTGCCTTCACCGACATCATCATCGATGGCGAGGAGAGGACGGCCATGAGGCTATCCGTAGAATCACGCTGACCTCGAGAGCGCTCTTGGCCTCGAGATGGCCATGAAGAATCTCTCCTTCCTTGCCGGCTCCCTCACGGAAGCGGTCGTAAAGGTTCGGAGCGCCAACGGTCTCTTTCCGCGGAAGGGTCGGCGTGCTGCCCGGCATCCGACCGGAACTACGTTCATCTCTTTCCCCGGGGGTTGTGGTTATAATATGTTAACCGGCGCAATGCTCCGTTACGGCCGTGCAGAACGTAAGCCGCCGCGGAGGCGGGACGCCGCTCGATGGACGACCTGGAGGATGAGGGAGGATGACCGCGCTCAAAGCGATATTTCTGCTGGTGGCCATCGTCTCCGTGCCCGCAGTCTGTGTTTTCCTAATCCGCCTCAGCCTGAAGCTGTCCAGGAGCGTGGACGAGGTGAACCGCACCCTGAGGGATGCCCGTCCTCAATTGAACGTCTTTCTGGTCAATCTGAATAAGGCCGCCGAGGAGATAAACCTGGAACTGGAGAACCTCACCGTGGCCACCGGCGAGATACGCGACTTGCTCACAGGACTGGAGTCCGGCCTCGAGGCTGTGGAGAAAGCCCTCCGTTCTCCGCTGGCCAGATGGGGAAGTGCACTCGCCGCCACGGCTGCCGGCAAGAGTATCCTGCGCCGCGTCCTTCATCCGCGGGGATGACATAAGACGCCGAGAAGGGAGGTATCGGCCATAGACTTCATCTTTTCCACGGCTTCGCTCTTCCAATGGGAACTGGAGCGCATATTCTACCTGGCAGGCGAGGCGGGTTTTGCTGGCGTAGAGCTTATGGTGACCAAGCGACCGGAGACCCAGTCCCCGGAGGAGGTGAAACGGCTGGCGGACAGATACGGCTTGAGCGTCGATTGCATTCACGCTCCCTTTCTGATGGCGGCGCGAAAGGTCTGGGGCGATTACCGGGGCAAGATAGAGCTCTCCCTGCAGATGGCCAGGCACCTGGGAGCGGAGGTGGTGGTGGCCCACCTGCCCTACCTGTGGCAATGGCAGTACGCGCGTTGGATACGCCGGAATCTGGATGCCAGCCGCGAGGAGGGAGGCGTTTGTCTGGCTCTGGAGAACGCCATGCTGCTCAAGCTGCGCCGCCCCGTGAACTTCAGTTTCTATAACAACCTTCACGCGCTGACCCGTTTCCCCCACCTGGTGTTCGATACCAGCCATTTCGCCGTGGCCGGCGTGGACATTTTCAGGGCATGGGACATTCTGGGAGAACGGGTGAGGCATGTCCATCTTTCCAATAATTACCTCAAAGGCTTTGACGACCACGCCCTGCCCTTCGAGGGCCGCCTTCCCCTGGAACGCTTCCTCAAACTGCTCTCCGCCGCCAATTACGGAGGAAAGGTCTCCCTGGAGCTCGGACCGGGCCCGCTGGAAGCGAGGCTGGGCGAAAGGCGAGTACTGTCCAATCTAAGGCGCAGCCTGGAGTTCTGCCTGAGCTCCGTGTGAGGCCTGGCATCCCATCCCTTGTTTTTCCTCCAGGAGGTATGACTTCCTCTTGAACCGCGCCGGAGAAGGCTCCCCATTTGCAGGGTATGGCATTTGGGCCGGAATGCGGCCCGTTTTTGGGCGCGGAAGGATACCGGCTCTCAAGCGGATTACACCTCGACCGGGCAAGGGTGAGGGATGCCTTGCTGTTCGAGCCCACGCCGTGGGGGTTTGGAGGCCGGCGATCCAACATCGAGGCATGGTTTACAATTGAAGGTATGGAAACGGAAAGGAGTTATGCGCTGCTCGTCTTCGGATGCCAGATGAACATCCACGACGCTGAGCGCATCGCGGGCATCCTTGAAGAAGCGGGCTGGAGGGAGACGGAGCCCGGGCAGGCCGAGGCGGTCATCCTCCTAACCTGCTGCGTTAGGCAGAGCGCCGAGGAAAGGCTGTACGGACGGCTCGCTTCCCTCCGTCCGCTGAAGGAGGAGAGGGGTACCCTCATCGCCGTTGGCGGGTGCCTGGCCCAGAAGGAAGGGACGCGTCTTCTGGAAAAGGCTCCTCACGTGGATCTGGTCTTCGGGACCCACCAGTTCCCCCGCATAGCCGAGCTTCTGGACGAGGCCTCCAGGAGCCGCCTTTGCGAGCTGGGGATGGACGGGCTCCGCCTTTCCGGGCTGCCTTTCCGGAGGAGGGAGGGCTTCAGGGCCTGGGTGACCATCACTCACGGCTGCGACAACTTCTGCGCCTACTGCGTGGTCCCCTTTGTCCGCGGGAGAGAGGTGAGCAGGCCCATAGAGGAGGTTCTCGAGGAAGTGGGTCGCCTGGTGGAGGAGGGGGTAAGGGAGGTCAACCTTCTGGGCCAGAACGTCAATTCCTACCGCCTCCGGGAGGAGGGGCGGAGCCGTTTCGCGGAACTGCTGCGGCTCATGGGGCGTGAGTTCCCGGGGGTGTGGGTACGATTCACCACCTCCCACCCCCGCGACTTCGACCGCCGCATCATGGAGGCCATCGCCGAGACGGAGAACGTGTGCGAGCACGTACACCTCCCCTTGCAGGCCGGCTCGGACAGGATACTCAAGGCCATGAACCGGGGGTACGGGGTCGAGGATTACCTGTGCAAGGTGGAAGAGCTGCGGCGCATGGTGAGGGGGGTAGTGGTGAGCACCGACCTCATGGTGGGCTTCCCCGGGGAGACCGAAGAGG
>MU158634.1:0-2862 GCA_015711895.1 Candidatus Solincola tengchongensis
CGATCTCCACATGCTGGAGCTCCGGGGGCTTGACCTCCCCACCCCCGGTGTTCAAGGTGAAGTCCACGTGCACCGGGGAACCCCCCGGGTTCTGCACCAGCACGTAGGTCTCGAAGCCCGCGTCCGTGCACCCCTCCGCCAGGTACCAGGTGCTCGAGGGCAAGTTCACCCCGTGACAGTCGTGCCCTGCCGTCCACGGAAGGCCCGCCCCCGCTCTCCAGTACATCGCCCTCTCGCAGGTCACCAACCCGTCCCGGCATTCCACCGTGGTGGAGACGTCGGTGGTGGTGACGTAGGCCCCTAGATTGAAGGTGCGCCGCGACCCGGCCGGGATCATCACCCCTTGGAGCTCCGGGGGCTTGACCTCCCCGCCACCGGTGTTCAGGGTGAAGTCCACGTGCACCGGGTTCACCCCCGGGTTCTGCACCAGCACGTAGGTCTCGAAGCCCGCGTCCGTGCACCCCTCCGCCAGGTACCAGGTGTTGCCCAGGGCCCATACGGAGCAACCCTGGTAATAATTGGCGACACCGGCTATGAGACTGGAAAAATATACCTCCAGAGATTCGATGGAGTAGTTTAGGGAGGTACCGAAGCCCTTCGCCGTTTCCGGTGTCCAGGCCTCGGGGTCGCCCAGGTGGTCGGCGCTGAACACCACGCCCCCGTTGTCTCCGCTGGTGCCCACGTAGAGGGTTTTCTCGAAGACGGCCATGCTCGCGGCGTCCTTGAACTCGCTGGAGCCGAAACCGCTGTAGGAGGTCTTTGCCCAGTTCGCCCCGTCGTAAGCCCACACCTCGCAGCCCGCGTTGTAGTTGTAGGTCCCGGCCACGAGGAAAGATCCGTAAACGGTCATGCTGGACACGTCGCGGTTCTGGGCGGTGCCGAAGCCGTCGGCGCTGGCCTTGGCCCAGGAGGCGCCCTGGAAGACCCACACCTGCCCGCCGTCGTTATGGTTGGAGGTTCCCACGTATAGCTTCCCCGCGTAGAGGGCCGCGCAGAGGGCCGCCGCGTTGTCCGGGTCCCCGAAGCCCGGCCCGGTGGGAGCCCCCGCGCCCACAAGCTCCACCCAGGTCGAGCCGTTATAAGCCCATACCTCGCAGCCGGCGTCGTTGGCCGTCCCTACGATGAGCCATTCCTCGGCACCGGGCCCCAGGTAAACAGCCATACAGGACGCGGAGGTGTTGTTCGGGTTACCGAAGCCGCGTGGCGCGGACCCCCCTGGGCCTACCACCGGCTGCCAGGAGTTTCCGTCGTAACGCCAAACCTCGCAGCCCTGAGAATAGTTCGATGTACCGACGTAGAGCCTGTCCCCGAAGACCTGCATGGAGGAGACGTTCCGGTTCTTGTCGTTCCCCAGCCCTCCCTTGCCCACGTCCGCGGGGGGCCACGGTCAGACCGCCGTGCTCCAACCCTCCCTTGCCCACCGCCGTCCAGGTGCTGCCGTCGAAGGACCACACCTCGCAGCCCAGCAGGCTACCGGTCCCGGCGTAGAGAAGCCCTCTATACGTCGTCATTCGGGAGGCGGAGACGTTGGCGTTGGTGGTGAAATTGGGGGTGTTCACCAGGGACCATGATTCGCCGTCGTAAGCCCACACCCGTCCTCCCTCCGTACCCACCAGGAGCGCCCCCTGATAGGTGGCCATAGCGCTGGAGTTGTAATTGGTTACCTCGCCCGGGTTCATGTTCCCGCCGTCTATGCGCGTCCAGTTGCTTCCGTTCGGAGACCTCCATACCTGGGCCCCGGCCGCGTTCGCGGTGCCTACGTATAGCTGGCCCCCGAAGACGACCATGGAGGACGCGGAGGTGTTGTGGGCACCGAAGGCACCGCCGTCGCACTGCGTCCATTTCGTGCCGTCGTGTCGCGTCAACTGGAGGCCCGTGACCTCGTTGCGCGTTCCCACGTAGAGCTGGCCCCCGAAGACGGCCATGGAGGCCGCCTCCGCGTTGTTGGCGTTTCCGAAACCGTCGGCCGCAAGCGACACCCACCCCGTCGTGTCGTAACCCCATACCTGGCAGCCGGTATCGTCGTTCCAGGTGCCAACGCAGAGGTAGGTGGTGGAGGATACGGGATGGGTCCATACGGCCATGGAGCTCGCGACGACGTTCTTGTTCCCGAAGACGCCCCCGTCCACCCGCGTCCAGGAGGTACCGTCCGAGGTGCCCCAGACCTGCAGCCCCGTGGCGTAGTTCGCCGTGCCCACGTACAGGCGGTTGCCGAGGACGCACATGGAGGCGGCGATGAGGTTGGCCGTGTCTCCGAAGCCACGACCGAGGCTCCCGCCGGGTCCGACCAACCGGACCCATGAGGAACCGTCGCTGCGCCATATCTCGCAGCCGTCGAGGTTTAAGGTGCCGATGTAAAGGTAGCCGTTGAAGACCGCTTGGGAGGCGACTCCGGCGTTGTACGCCTCGAAGTCGGCCCCCCAGAAGCCGGGAGGGTTCTCCAGTTGCCATTCCATCCCGTCCCAGCTCCAGATGTCCCCCGGGCCCTGGTTGCTGGTCCCCACGTAAAGCGTGTTCTGGAACACGGCAAGACTTTTCACCACCGGCTGCCAGAGGTGAAAGGCCCCGTCCATACCATACCCGGAGACCATCCCTCCCCGCGTGACACCCCCCGCCGTCGCCGACGGCGGACACGCCGGGAACAGCAGCAACGCCAGCGCGATAGAGGATAGAAGGATGAAGACGCGGCGGTGTTTGGAACGGACCGTCCTCAGCATCTCAAGCCCCCTTTTCGCTCCGGCCGTCAACCCCCTGCGGAGGCGGCCTTCCTTCCTCCCTCGAAGGCCTTGCCTAACCGAGGCCGTCATCAAAGATGATACCCGCCGCCGGTGACGGCAAAGGGTCGGGAGGCAGGCCCTCGGC
>MU158634.1:2872-3229 GCA_015711895.1 Candidatus Solincola tengchongensis
TTCCATTTTATCCCAAATCCCGTAGAGGTGGATCCCTTCTTGTCGAAGATTTTCGGAAGCGCAGGAAGATCAAGGGGTCAGGTCTTGAATCGTGATACCCCATAGGGTATCCGTACGACCCAGGTATCGGCATGCCCCGGCCCTGCCGAGACGCGGTCGAACCTGTGCCGTTTCCCCACGCAGGTTGAAGTCGAGGCGCGGGGCCTGGCCACCTCAGGCAAGACCTTACCCCCTCAAGGAGTGATGTCCCTGGAGTCGTGGCCCAGGGACCAGGGGGTGCCAGCCGAGGGCCTCCAGTAGACGGCGCGCTCGCAGATGACCGAACCGCTTCGGGCGGCCACCTTGGTGGAGACGTCC
>JACVJH010000268.1 GCA_015711895.1 Candidatus Solincola tengchongensis
CGCCACCCCTGGCGCACAGGAGTTGAGCATGGTGAGGAGTGCGGAAAGGCCCCCGAAGCTGGCCCCGTAACCCACGGAGGTGGGAACGGCGATGACCGGGCAGCTGACCAGCCCACCCACGATGCTGGCCAGGGCACCTTCCATCCCCGCCACCACCACCACGACGTTGGCGTCCCGGAAGACCTCGGTGCGGGAGAGGAGGCGATGGATCCCCGCCACTCCCACGTCGAAAAGGCGTTCCACCCGGTTGCCGGAGATCTCCGCCACCAGGGCTGCTTCCTCGGCCACGGGTATGTCCGCCGTGCCTCCGGTCACCACTACCACCTTGCCCACCCGGGGCCTCTCCTCCCGGCGCACGACGATGATGCGGGCTAAGGGATGATATTCCGCTTCCGGCAGGCATTCCTTCACTTCCCGATAGGCCTCCTCCGAGGCCCGGGTGAGGAGGATGTTCCCGCTGCTCCTCTCCGCCAGGGAGCGGGCGATGGGGCCGATGGTCCCTGAAGGCTTTCCCTCGCAGTAGACAACCTCGGGGAGGTCCTTGCGCAGCTCCCGGTGTTGGTCGAGGTTGGCGAACCCCAGGTCGCTGACCGGCTCGAGGGCCAACCTGGCCGCCGCTTCCTCGATGCCCACCCGGCCCTCGCGTACTCCCAGGAGGATCTCCAGCAGATCTTCGCGTCGCATATCGCCCCTTCCCTAGTGTCCCTAGTATAGCACGGGCCCGGACCGCCCATGGTTTGAAATCTGCCATATACCATTTATTACCATCGCTTTTTCGTGGAGAAGCTCCGTAGATTTGGAGGAGCCCCTACCCGTGGTGTGGCGGGCGGGAGTTTGGGCAGGATAAGGATATACCGCGGAAAGATACCTTATATTGCCGTTCTTATATTGCCGTTCCCGACGCTTTAGATTGCCGTTCCTGACGCTTCACTGGAAGATCCGGGGCTTGACCGTCCCTTTCCCGTTGGCGGCTCGATCGACGACAGCCGTCCTCGATGTGTGGTACATGCTGTTGGGGCGCCTTTCTCCGGGGTCAGTCACGGTTTGCGGCCTTCGTCTTCCGTGACGCCATGCGGGATAGGAAACTCCGGGTTTGAGCGGCGTACCCTGAAGCGGGAACGCCTTCCGGGTCCAGCGGGCAATGCTCCTGGGCGGGCGCTGGGCTGGGGCAGGAATAGAGTATGCTGCCGATGAAATATGAATTGCGAAATGTGTTTTCGGCCTTTCGTGGCTTGCGGTTCAGGGATGGGAGAGCATTACGTTTACACGTTAGGGTCGGCGTCAAGGCGGGAGAGGCAGTGGTCTTGGGCTTAGAACATACCGCGAGGTGGGAATGAGCATGGAAATCGGGTCTTTCGCCAGGAGGTGGTTATTGGCCGGCATTCTGGCCCTACTTCCCCTTTTCGTCGTACCGGTTCCGCAAGTCCCCGGCGCGTCCGGGGATATGGTCCCGGGTGGATGGGAGCGGATCGCATCACGGGGACTGGATACGCAGTCCAACGCCGCGGCCGGTGTGATGGCCCGCTTTGCCGGAAAGATCTACCTGGGGACCAATAACCCGAATGGTTGCCGCGTCTGGTCATACGACGGCCTCGACTGGTACCAGGAGATAGGGGCGGACGAGGCTGGCACGCCCACGGGCCCGGGGTTCGGCCTGGCCTCGAACACCAACGTCTCGGCCATGGCGGTTTTCCAGTCCCGGCTTTATGTCTCCGTGCGCAATGCGACGCGCGGGTGCAGCATCTGGTCGTTCAACGGCGAGACTTGGACCCAGGTGGTGGGCCAGGGAGCTCAGGGCACGCCCACGGGTCCCGGCTTCGGCGAGGCGGCGAACATAGACGTCCCCGCCATGGCCGTCTTCGGGGGCCGCCTGTACGCGGGGACCTATAACGAAGGAGGTTGCCAGGTCTGGCAATACGACGGCCAGACATGGTTGCGGGTTGCCGCCGGGGGTTTCGGCGACACCGAAAATTTCGGAGCCGCATCCATGGCCGTCTATTACGGGCGGCTCTACGTGGGCACCTACAGCAACAATTACTCCTCAGGGTGCCAGATCTGGTCCTATGACGGCCTTTCCTGGACCCAGGTGGTGGGCCAGGGAGCGCCGGGCACCCCTACCGCCCCCGGTTTCGGGGAGGCCTACAACCGCAAGGCCTCCTCCATGGCCGTCTATGACGCGGGTCTCTATGTGGGCACCTACGATTCCTCGGGGAGCAAGGGCTGCGAGGTCTGGTCCTACGACGGCGCCAACTGGACCAGGGTGGCCAGCGGCGGCTTCGGGGACGCCGGTAACCTGGGCGCGGTGTCCATGGTCGCGGGCGGGGTGGACCTCTATGTGGGCACCTTCAACGATGCATCGGGCTGCCAGGTCTGGCGTTTTGACGGTTCCCAATGGTACCGGGAGGCTTTGAACGGGTTCGGGTATCCCGACAACACCTCCGCGGCTTCCCTGCTCCTTGACGGGGAGGAACTGCTGGCCGGGACCCAGAACCTGGAAGGGCTCCAGGTATGGAGGAGGCGCGCCGTCCAGGTGCTCTATTTCGCCGAAGGGTACACCGGCCCGGGTTTCCAGGAATACCTGTGCCTGGGGAACCCGCACGGCGTGCCCGTGCGCACCGCGGTGACCTACCTCTTCACCGACGGCACCAGCCTTTCACGCAAGGTATTGATCCCCCCCGAATCGCGTACCACCATCCACGTCAACATGGACGTGGGTCCCGGCCGCGAGGTATCGGTCAAGCTGGAATCGGAAGGGGACATCGCGGCGGAGAGGCCCGTCTACTTCACCTACGGGCAGAAGTGGTCGGGCGGACATATCGCCATGGGCACGGAAGAAGCCTCCACCACGTGGTATTTCGCCGAGGGTTACACGGGCGAGGGCTTCGAAGAGTGGATCTGCGTCCTCAACCCCCTCGAGAATGACGCCGTTTTGGACTTTTATTTCCAGACCCAGGAAGCCGGAGTAGTGGAGAAAAAAGGGTACAAGATCCCAGCAGGCTCCCGGCGAAGCTTCTTTGTCAACGACATCCTGGGCCCCGGTTACCAGCATTCGCTGAAACTCATCTCCGATTCCCCCGTGGTGGCCGAACGCCCCATATATTTCGACTACCTGGGGACGGGCGGGTTCCACTGGCAGGGGGGCCATTGCGTGAGGGGGGCAACCGCCCTTTCGCAGACCTACTATTTCGCCGAGGGGACCGCGCGCCAGGGATTCGAGGAGTGGCTGACCATCCAGAACCCCAACCCCTTCAACATACTCGTGTACGCCTCCTTCCAGCCCGGCCCGGACCAGGGAACGGTGGTGGAGAGGTCCTACATCGTGCGCGCCGGAAAGCGCTACACGGTGTACGTCCCCGGGGAGGTGGGAAGGGACAAGGACGTGTCCGTGGTCCTGGTCTCCACGGCCTATTTCCTGGCCGAACGGCCCATGTATTTCAACTATTCCGGCTGGTCGGGCGGGGACTGCGTGATGGGTTCCGCGCGGGCCGGCACAGACTGGTTCCTGGCCGAGGGGTACACCGGCCCGGGCTTGCATACCTGGCTCTGCCTGCAGAACCCGGGGAGCGAGGACGCAGAGGTAGTGGTGTCCTATCTCACCCAGGAAGTGGGATCCCTCCCCCCACGGACCTTCGTCGTGCCCGCACGGACGCGGCTGACGATCTTCGTCAACCACGACGCGGGCGAGGGTTATCAGCTGTCCATGAGGGTGCGTTCCGATTCCCCCGTAGTCGTGGAGCGGCCCGTGTATTTCGATTACGGCGGAGTGCGGGGTGGCCACAGCCTTCCGGGGATATGAGGCCGGGTCGCCGTCCCTGCATTCCGGCCCGCGGAGTACTTCCCTCCGGACCCGCTCGAATTAATAAGGGCGCCTGTGCCGGCGCCCTTTATGTATCCCTCTCTTCCGCCGCCCGTCTTACCAGTTGTAGCTGGACCTGCGTTCCGGCTTCGGACGTGCCTCGTTGACCCTGAGCACCCGCCCCTCGAACTCCCGGTTGTCCAAGCCGGCGATGGCCGCCCTGGCCTCCTCGTCGTTGGGCATCTCAACGAAACCGAATCCGCGGGAGCGTCCCGTCTGGCGGTCGATGATGATGCTCACCGTGTCCACGACTCCGTACGCTTCGAAGAGGTTCCGGAGGGAATCCTCAGTCGAACCGTAGCTCAGGTTGCCCACGTAGATGTTCACCGTCTCCTCACAACTCCTTTCTCAGCCTTCCCCGCACCGGCCATAAAAAAAATCGCGGGGAAGATGCCCCCACCGGCAGGCATCGCTCCTATTGTAATAAAAAGCTCCGCGCAAAGCAAAGGGTGCGGTCGGTCAACGGAAGTCGCCCAACTTCTTGTGGAAGTCCACCGGCCGGTCCAGCTTCTCCACCGGCTTGCTGGTGTCGTGGAAGCAGCTCCCGGGCTTCTCGCTCTCCTTCACCCTGGAGTAGATGACCTCCTTCAGGAAGGTGAGCGCCGCGTCGCGGTCGCCGTCCAGGACTATGCGCTCCAATTCCATGCGTTCCCTCTCGCCGAAAGATATGCCCCAAGTCCTCAAGATCGCTACCTCCGATTTGCAAGATACGGGCAGTCGGCTCGGCCGCCTGCGCCATCACTGTCCCGTGAATCTCTTTAGAAATCATACCTCCGGTGGCCGGGGTTTTCCATGATCCCGGTGCGTGTCCCTTTCGCATACTACCAGGAAGATCCTGGGAGGAAGGGCTTTGTTCATGCGTGCCCTCTTTCGTCCGGGAGGGCGGCGAGGCAACCCCTTTCGTGTTCCTGATGGAGAAGAATGGTTTGCGCGGAAGGCCGCACGGATGGGAGTCGGGCCGGCGGCCCCACCGCCGCTTGGCCTCCGCCGCCATGTCTTTCGATGCGCGGGATGTTCAGACACCCCCGTGCAACGGCATGTTCATGACGCGGCCTACCCGCGAAAAGCATCAGTAGAACCGGCCCGGTTCATCGACGGTCGAGCGGGGAGAATGCGGAAACCTTTTGGCTTCCGGCGCCCGGGGAGGGCCGTACCGTGCCTTTCCTTTGCCCGCGCCTCAGACCATCCCCTTGGAGGCCAGGAACTCGCGAACCGCCTCCGCCTGTTCCGGGGTCAGCGGGGGAAGAGGGTTCTTCACCGCGGCGCTCACAGGATGGCCCATGAGGCGCAGGGCTTCCTTCTGCATGGCATGGGGGGTTGGTGAGGAAGCCAGCAGCGGTGCATAGGTATAGACCTCGTTCTGCAGGGCCTCCGCGCGTTCCCCGTCGCCGCCTCTGCATGCCTCATAGAGGTCCAGCACGAGACGGGGGACGAAGTTGGGGAGCGGGCATATGGCCCCGCAGGCTCCCGCCTCCATGGTGGCCTTGAGGTTGAAGGACATCCCGGTGAAGACGCTGAAGCCTTCGCCCGCCGCCTCCACGAGCTGGCGGACTTCCTCCACGTCGAAGATGGTCTCCTTTGCCCCCACCACGGACGGCACCTCGGCGGCGATGCGGGCGATGGCCTGGGGTGAGAGCGCCAGTCCGGTGTGAGTTGGAAAATTATAGTAAAGGATGGGCAGGCTCGTCCCCTCCGCCAGCCGGCGGTAGAAACCAAGCACCGCCTCCTCGTCGAGGGGGTAGAAACGGTGCAAGGCCACCAGGAGCCCGTCGGCCCCCGCGTCCTCGGCGTAGGTGGCCATGTCCAACGCCGAGTCCAGGCCCCTTTCGTTGATGCCCACGATGACCGGTACACGGCCTGCGCAGGCCTCGACCACGGAGTCCACGGCGTTCTTCCTGCGTCGGTGGTCGATGTAGGGGCACTCCCCGTTGCTGCCCAGGACCACCAGCCCGTGCACCCCGGATCGGATGAGGTAATCGGTCATGTGGCGCATGGCTCGTGCGTCTATCTCGCCCGCCTCGTCGTAAGCGGTGAGCATCACGGCGAAGATACCCTCGAATCTCCTCATGGCGCACCTCCTTGCCGGGCCGTTGTCTCCGTTACGGACCTATTATAAGTACATGGCGGAAGGGTACCCTCTTCCAAGCACCTACATCCTCTGCGAGCTGAGGCACCAGATCTTGGATTCCGATCCCGCCGCGTCCCTACACGCAGCCCCTACAAGGGGAATGTTATCATGTCAAGTGACGTTCAGAGTGGAAAACGACGGAAGAGAGCGGTGAGGACAACCCTCCCCTCGCATGTGGCGCTCTTTCCGCTTCAAGCCGGGAACCGGAAAAAGCAGGGAGGAG
>JACVJH010000269.1 GCA_015711895.1 Candidatus Solincola tengchongensis
AGGGCCGAGCCTTGGGAGAGAGAGGCATTGATCCGTGGGGCCTCGGAGGCCTGCCTCGCGGAGGGGACCCGGTGCCTGATCACACGGCCGCTCCCGGACCGGGAAGCCGAGGAATACGCTTCCTGGGGATTCCGGCCGTTCTGCACCGTGGTGCTCTTGGAGAAGACGCTGCGCAGGGAATCCTTCCCCCAGGAACCCGACGGGGCGAGTATCGGCCATTTCCGCGGTAGGGACCTCGAGGAGGTCCTGGAAACGGACGCGGCGGCCTTCGAGGACTTCTGGAGGCTGGACCGGCGCACACTGTCAAGGATAGCGGAGTCATGCCTCCGGAACGTCTTCCTGGTGGCCAAGCAAGGAAACCGGATTTGCGGGTACGTCATCGGGGGGGCAAACGGGAGACTGGGCTACCTGCAAAGGTTGGGGGTGCACCCCCGGTTTCAAGGCCAGGGCCTGGGAGAGTGTCTTGCCAGGCGCTTGCTGCGCGCCCTGCAGCTCATGGGAGCGACCCTTGTTTCCGTGAACACGCAAGAGGACAACCTGCCCGCCCTGTCCCTCTACCGAAAGCTCGGCTTCCGGGAAACGGGGGAGAAGAGGTTCATCCTCCAGTTCCCCGCCCGGGAGTCGCCGGGGAGCCGAAGATGAGACGGAAGCGCAAGGCACTCATCCTCGCCGCGCTGCCGGTCCTCCTGTGCATCATGTCGCTCCACTCCCTCTTCCCCCTTACCTCGCCGACGAAGGCCACGGCTCAGGAGGTGGGGGCCACGGTCCTGGCGAACACGGACTCCTTTTATTACCTGCCCGGCGAGACGGCTCTTCTGCAGGTGGAGCTGCAGATACCGGCGGACATGCTTCCCGGAGAGTTCGCCCTTCAATTGCAACTCTATTCGCCGGCCATAACCAGGTCATATCTGGGTTCCTTCCGGCGGGGAGCGGAACTATATCCCCTTGTCACCCGAAAGCTGACCACCCTCACCCCGGCGGAAAGCCGGAGCGCCATGAGCTTTGCTTTGGAGCCTTCCGCCCTGGGGCTTACTCCCGGCATCCACCCTTACGAGGTAAGGCTGCTCCGGGAAGGCGAGGTGGTGGGAAAGGACCGCAACTTCCTGGTGATCATGAAGCCGGAAACGGGTTACCCCCTCAACCTATCCCTGCTCTGGACACTGGATTTCCTGCCCTCCACGGACGCCCGCGGGAACCTGCTGGACGGGGGGTTGGCGGCGGCCTGCTCGTCCACCGAACCCGGCTTCCTCTATTCACTTCTGGAGATCCTCAATGAAAGGCCGGGCATGGCAAGCAGCCTGGTGCTCCCGGTTTTCATTTACCAGGAATTGGAAGAATTCTCCCGGAGCTCCACGCCAGGCGACACCGGGGTGGGGAAAGGGGCCCAGGAGATACTGGCGAGGCTCTCCAGAATGGTCACCGAGGGCAGGCTTGATCTCCTCAACACCAGTTATTCCTTCTGTGACCTGGGACTCTTCGAGATACCGGGGTGGGAACCGGAAGTGGACGATCAGGTGCGCTTGGGAATAGAGGGCACCGGCGTGCCCCATGCCAGGGGCTCCGGCTTCGTCAATCCCTCATTCCGCATCACGGACTCCACCATGCAACGAATGGTGGAGGAAGGCATGGATTTCACCGTGATCTCGCAGGAGGTCCTTAAACACAGCGCGGCGGGGAAGAAACTCCTCCAGGGGACCACCATAAGCCAGCCGGTCCGCCTGATTAATTCCAGGGGGAGCCTCATCAAGGGCTTCGTGCTCGACGAGTCGATGTACGCCTATCTGGAGGAATCCACCGCGGGTGACCCCCGCCATCTCGTGCAGAACCTCATCGCCGAGCTGGCCGTGCTCCAGAGGGAGAGACCCTACGCCATAAGGTCCTGCGTACTGGCCTTCCCCCCCGGCTTTCTGCCCGGCCGGGAATTCCTGGAGGCCCTTTACGACGCCCTGCAGAGCTGCCCCTGGGTGCAGGTGCGCCGCCTGGAGGACCTGAGCCGCGACCAGTTCCCCCTGGAGGGGGTAGCCGTCCAGGTACCGGAGAGTTCGGGAGAGACGTCGGATTATCCCGAGAGGTTGGCTCCGCTGCGCGACCGGGCACTCTCCTTCTCCGCCGCGGTGATCCCCGCCGACCACCCCCTTCCCGATGAGCTCGTCAAGTTGGTGCTTCTGGGCATGAACCACCGCTTCTCGGACGAGAGCGACCAGAACGCCACCCGCAACTTCCTCAACAGCCTGGAGGACTACCTCGCCGGATGGACTTCTCGCGTTAACATAGGCCGCAAGCGCTCCGTGACCCTTTCCGGCACCACCGGCAACCTGAGCGTGGATATAGTGAGTGAGCTCAACTTTCCCATCCGTGCCACCCTGAGAATGGAGAACCCCAACCTGAGCTTTCCCGAGGGCAACGTCCTGGAGATACAGGTGGAACCCAGGGAAAATCGTTATGTCCTCCCTATCAGCACCCACCGCCGTGGCTCCTTCCTGGTGGACATCGAGCTGGAGCCCAACGGGCTGGTCCTGGACAGCACGACCATCACCGTGAACACCTCCATCATCAACACCTTGGCGGTCATCCTCCTGGCCTGCCTCCTGGGGATGGTGGGATTGGGCATGCTCGCGCGCCGGATGTGGCGTAATATACGCGGAGGCAAGCACGCGCGAAGGGAAGGCAGGGGCTGAGACGGCGACAATCGGAGGAATGGCGGAGTCCGGGCCCGAAACGCAGGAAGAGGACGGCATGGAAGACGATTCCCTCTATCTCTCGCGGGACGAGCCGCAGGCTTTCGCCCGCAACGCCGGCATCATGGCCCTGGGGACGGCCCTCAGCCGCGTGACCGGTTTCCTCCGTTACGCCTCCCTGGCCTACGTCCTGGGGCTCACTCTCCAGTACGGGAGGACCAACCTCCCCAGCACCTACAACCTGGCCAACTCTCTACCCAACATGATCTTCGACCTGGTGATGGGAGGGATCATCGCCTCCCTCTTCATCCCCGTGTTCGTGGAGTACCTGAGTACCAGGTCGAAGGAGGAGGCCTGGTACGTCGCCAGCTCGGTCACCAACCTCTCGCTGATCATCCTGGGGGCGGTGACCGTGGCCGGCATCTTCGCCAGCCCCCTCATCATCCGCCTCATGACCGCGTTCGGTTCCTACTCGGCGGGGGACGTCACCACCCGGGTAGTGAGGGACCAGGCGGCGTTCTTCCTGCGCTTCTTCCTGCCCCAGATCATCTTCTACGGGCTGAGCGCCATAATCGGGGGGCTCCTGAACGCCCACCGCCATTTCACCGCGCCGGCCTTCGCCCCCATCGCCAACAACCTGGTGGTCATCGGAACGGTAATCGTCTTCAACTTCCTCCCGGGGCCCCGGGACAACCAGCTCCACCTGGTGGTACTGGGAGTGGGCACAACCCTGGGTGTGGCGGCCCAGGCCCTGGTACAGGTGCCCGTGCTCCTGCGCATCGGGGTCCGCTACAGCCCTACCCTCGACGTCAGGCACCCGGCCATCCGCAAGATCGGCCGCCTCGCTTTGCCCCTCCTGGGTTATATCCTCCTCTGGCAGGTGGGAACCTGGTTCGTCTTCGCCCTGGCCATCAAGGTGGACGGAGGAGTGCCCTCCT
>JACVJH010000270.1 GCA_015711895.1 Candidatus Solincola tengchongensis
CCGTTCCCGGTCGTCGTAGGGGCGGGGTTGCATGTCGTGCCCCTTCCAGCGCGCGAAGCCCGCTTCCCGGGCGATGGCGGCCACGGCCAGGTTCATCCCGTTGATGCGCACCCCGTGGTCGACGTCAAACTTTCCCGGACCGCCGAGGACGATGCCGTCGCTCAACCCCTGGCTGTTGACGTGCATGTGCACCAGCATGCCGTTGTCCGCTTCCTCCACCGTATCGTAGACGTGGTCCAGGCCGATCATCTCCGAGTGGCCGAACTCCTTGTTCACCCCCTTGCGGCGCGGGGATATGCCGTATTCCTCCGCCAGCCTCTTCCAGAAGAGGATGGCGCTGGCCACGGTGGGCAGGAGCATGGCCGGGTGCCCCTCGTTGGGTTTGGGCTCCAAGGCCACGAAGAGCTCCCCGCCCTTCTCCTCCTCGTAGCGGCACAGCGAGGCCACGCTCTCCTTGAGGTTCCGGTACATGTCGGCCACCGCCGGGGAGGCCAGGTCGTACCCCCAGGACCCGTTCCACAGGACCAGGGTGGGATATTTTTCCGGTTCCGGGTGCCAGGCGGGGCGCAGGGGCCCGTAGGCCAGGTCCACGGCACGCCGGGCGAACTCCTCCGCCTTCCTCCTCTCCTCGGGGTCCAGGGAGGCCACTCCGCCGTAGGCGAAATGCCGGTGGGCGCCGGGGGTTATCAGGGCCAGGTACATGCCGTTCTCCACCAGTGCATCGGCCACCGCGGAGGCGTTCCCCTCGTCCACCTCGTAGTCGTAGTGGAACTCCATGCCCAGCACGACGTATTCCGGCAGGCGGGGGGCTATCTCGCCGGCCACCAAGTCCACCGCACCCGGTGAGTCCAAGCGCTCCGGGCCCCATTCGGGTATGGAATCCGCGGGGACGAAACCGCCCTTCCCGGCGTGGAAAGTCCAACGGCACACGCTGTGCAAGGAAACCTCTCCCATCTCCTCCTCCCCCATCCTATCCTCGAGTCCCTTTCCCATGCCCGGGTCATCCCCTTCTCTCCAGCAACCCGGGGAGCTCTCCGCGAAGGACCTCGCGCCAGCGGGTATAGGCCTCCAGGTAGGCATCCCGTAGGTCCCCATCCACCCGCATCCCGCTTGCCCCGAAGAGACCACGGAAGGCCTCCTCCGCATTCCGGTACATCCCCGCTCCCAGCCCGGCTCCTCTCGCCGCCCCCTGGGCACCATCGGTGTCGTAGATCTCCAGCTCCACGCCGGAGAGGGCGGTGAAGGCCTCCCGGAAGACGGGGCTCAAGAACATGTTGGTCCGCCCGGCCCGCACCTTCTCCAGCCGAAAACCCATGCCCTCCATGACCTCCAGCCCGTATTTCAGGGCGAAGGCTATCCCCTCCTGAGCGGCGCGCAACACATGCTCCCGGCGGTGTAGGTTGAGGTCCAGGCCGTGCAGCGAGGCCCCGGGGTCGCGGTTTCCGAGGGTGCGCTCGGCGCCGTTCCCGTAAGGGAGGAAGACCAGGCCCTCCGAGCCCACGGGCACTCGCGAGGCCAGCTCGTTCATCACCTGGTAATCCCAGCCTTCCCCGCCCCCCAGGTTCCGCTTCAGCCAGCGGTAGAGGATTCCCGTCCCGTTGACGCAGAGGAGTATCCCGTAGCGGTGCCGCTCCGGGGCATGGTTGACGTGGAGGAAGACGTTCACCCGCGATTCCGGGTCACGGAGCCTGCGGTCAGTGACCGCGTAGACCACGCCCGAGGTGCCCGCGGTGGCCGCCGCTTCCCCCGGCTCGAGGACCCTGAGGGAGAAGGCGTTGTTGGGCTGGTCCCCGGCGCGGTAGGACACCGGTATCCCGGGGCGGAGGCCCAGATCCTCCGCCACCTCCCGCCTCAGCTCTCCCTGCACGGAAAAGATGGGCACCAGGGGAGGGAGAAGCCTCACCTCTATACCGATCGCCTCCATCAATTCATAAGCCGGCCTATCTTCCAGAAAATCCCAGAGAATCATCTCCGAAAGCCCGGGGGCCGTGGTGGAGGCCTCCCCGGTCATGCGCGCCGCCAGCCAGTCTCCGGGGAGCATCATCCACCGCGCCCTCCTGCAGGTCTCGGGATCGTTGTCCATCAGCCACCTCATGCGGGAGGCGGTGAAGTTTCCCGGCGCGTTCAAAAGCCGCGCCAGGCACCTCTCCTCGCCCAACTCGCGGAAGGCTCTCTCCCCCACCGGTACCGCCCGGGAGTCACACCAGATTATGGCCGGCCGAAGGGGCACTAGCGACGCGTCGGTGACCACCAGCCCGTGCATCTGGTAGGAGATCCCGATGGCCTCCACCCGGTCCAGGCTGACATCCTCCTCCCGGCCCAGGAGGAGGACGGCTCGCCTCAGATGTTCCCACCACATCAGGGGGTCTTGTTCCGCCCAGCCGGGGCGCGGCGAGGATATGGGCATCTCCTCCCGCGGGGAGGAGGCCGAGGCCACCGCCCTGCCCGTCTGCACGTCGAGCAGGGCTGCCTTGATGGAGGAGCTTCCGGCGTCGAGACCTAGAAGATAGGACATGCCTCCTCCCTCGAGAAACGGCCTGAACGCTTGGATCCGTGCGATCTCGCTTCAGACTAAGCATATATCACGAGCGGGACGCGGGTGGAAAGGTGAGCAACTGTCTCTCTCATTCCTGAAGCGATGCCGCCAAAGCTTGAAAACGCCGTTTGTGATGGAAGTTTCTCCTTCCGACCACTGGGAGTACGCGAAGGGATCCAGGCCACCGTGATCACGAGCTCTCGCCGACTTTCATCCAATCATCGAGCCGTTGGAGGTTGGAGCCAGGATTCCGATCGAGGCATGCCTTAATGACTTATCTTCTTGGGAGATACACCAGCGTCCTCCAGTCCGTCGGAGACGGGCATGCAGCCTACCTTTCAGGTCATCGTCAAATCGTGGGTCATGGGATTTCGCGTTCGAGTCGAGGCATGCTTTCCCTGCCTTACCTTCTACGGGAGTCATGGCCGCGGTCTTTTTGCGCCGGAGGCGGGCCTTTTTCCCTGTTTTCGGTTTATCATCAAATCGTGGGTCACGGTGTTTCGCTTTCGAGTCGAGGCATGCTTTCGGTCTCTCGAGGATATACGGATAAGACCATTTGAACCCTCCGAAGGGCAGGCGATCGGAGTGGCGCGGCGATGAAGGAAGAGGAATACGAAAGGCTCTACGGCGTGGAGGACTCCCACTGGTGGTACCTGGGTCACCGAGCCCTCTACGCGCGCCTCCTGGACGCACGCTGCCCCGAGGCGGCGCAGAGGAGGGTGCTGGACGCCGGCTGCGGCACGGGTGGGCTCACCGCCTGGCTGAGGGACCGTTACCACCCTCGTCGCCTGGTGGCTCTGGACGCCTGTGAAGCGGCCCTCCGTCGTTGCGGCCAGAGGGGCCTGGAGGAGCTGCTCTGCTGCTCGGTGGAATACCTCCCTTTCCCGGACGCCTCCTTCGACCTGGTGGTCTCCTTCAACGTCCTCTACCACCGGAGCGTGTCCGACGACCTGGCCGCGTTGCGGGAGATGGCCCGCGTCCTTGCTCCCGGCGGGTACCTGCTGCTCAACCTGCCCGCCCTGCCCATGCTCCGCGGGAGCCACGACCTGGCCGTGGGAGGCGTGCGGCGCTACCGCCGCTCCCAGATTATGGAAATGCTGGATGCCGCGGGTCTGAGGCCGGTGAAGACCACCTACTTCATGTTCACCTTGCTGCCGCTTCTGGCTGCCCGCCGCCTGCTGACTCGAGGCACGCCGGAGGAGGAAGCGGTCTCCGACCTCCGCCTCCCGCCCCTGCCAATCAACCGCGCCCTAACCCGCCTTCTGGAACTGGAGGCCCGTGTCGCTTCCGGTCCCGGGCTCCCGCTGGGAAGCTCCCTCACCGCGCTGGCCCGCAAACCGTGACCCGCCGGTCGAAGGCCCGCAGAGGCCTTCCCTGCGAGGGCGGGAGGCTCGGCGGTAAAAGAGATGCGGGGCTTTCTCCGCTTACGGCGCCACGACCCGCGCATCGAGCTCTTGGCCAAAAGGATAGAAGGACATGGTATTCGCGATACCTTCTTTCTCGCGACACCAACGCCCGCGCATCGTGTATACAACCCGATCCGTCATGTAGAATGGAAAAAACCCGACGTGCAACCCTGGGCGTCCTCTGCGGAGGCTTCGGGAGACGCGCGGCCTCTCGTTTCCGGACCCGGCGGGCGAAGGCGGCCCCCGGGCGGCACCGGTTCGTGCTCGGGTGCAAAAGCGGCATACCCTCACGCCGGTGAACGGCCGCGCATTCTCGGCCCCCACCGCTCGGGGAACGACGAGCCAGACGTCCGTCGCTGAGTTGACAAGGGAGGAGTAGGAGATGATCCGGGGAAGCAACGCCATCGTCACCGGTTCCTCGCGGGGCATCGGCCGGGCCATAGCCCTGCACCTGGCGCAGCGAGGGGCCAACGTGGTGGTCTGCTGTCAGAGCCGGGTGGACGCCGCCGAGGAGGTCCGCCAGCGGGCGGAGGGCATGGGGGTGCGGGCGCTTGTGGTGCAGTCCGACCTGGCCACCGAGGAGGGCGCCCGCCTGGTGGTGGAACGCTGCGTCGAGGAGCTGGGCGGGGTGGACATCCTGGTGAACAACGCCGGAATGAGCCACCTCTCCCCCATCCAGTCAATGGAAGCGCAGGAGCTGGAGCGGGTGCTGCACGTCAACCTCTTCAGCTACTTCTACATGGCCAAGCACTGCATAGCCGACATGCTGCGCAGGCAGGTCCCAGGCTGCGTGGTGAACATCTCCTCCATCGTGTCCATGATCGGAATGGCCGGCGGCACGGCATATGCCGCCTCCAAGGGAGGGGTGACCGGCTTCACCGTTTGCCTGGCCCGGGAGGTGGCCCGCTACGGTATTCGGGTGAACGCCATAGCTCCCGGCTACATAGAGACGGAGATGATCGGCTGGATGCCCGAGGACTACAAGGCCAAGATCATCCCCCGCATCCCCATGCGCCGCTTCGGCACCGGGGAGGAAGTGGCCAGGGCCGTGTCCTTCCTCGTCGAGGACGCCACCTACATGACCGGGCAGACCCTCATCCTGGACGGCGGCATCATGATCGACTGAAGCGTTCTCGCCCGGGTCACGGGTTGCAGCCGGAGAGGTCACAGCCCATGAGGGCCACCTCGAGGTAGATCTGGAAGAGAGGCGGCTCCAGGTTCACCTGGCAGTCTATGAGGGCGTCGATGACCGCCGGCTTCCCGGACCTCACCGCCTCCTCTAGTGCCGGCCGGATGTCCTTCGGGTCCTCCACCCGTACCCCGAAAGCCCCCATGGCCTCGGCCAGCCTGTCGTACCGCGTCTCGCCGAAGTCCACCCCGATGTAACGGCCGCCGAAGGCGGCATGCTGCGCCCCCTTGATCATCCCCCAGGCCCGGTCGTTGCCGATGATGTCCACCACCGGGAGGTTGTAGCGCACGGCCGTCTCCACCTCGTGGTTGTTGAGCATGAAGGCCCCGTCGCCGTGCAGGACGTAAACGGGCCGCTCCGGGCGGGCCAGCTTGGCCCCCAGGGCGAAGGGCAGCCCGGTGCCCAGCATGCCCATGTCCGTGGACCACAGGAAGGAGCGGGGCCGGTACACCCGCACCCCGTTCACCGCCCAAAGCCCCATGTTCCCGCCGTCCACGGCCACGATGGCCTCCCTCCCAAAGAATTCCACCGCCTCCCGCACTAGGCGTGCGGGGTGGATGGGTTTGGCATCGGAGCGCGACGCCTCTTCCAGAGCGGCCACGGCCTCCTTCTCCGCCTGGCGGTACTGGGTGTTGGTAATCCTTTCCGGGGAAGGACCGGTGGCTTCCCTTACCTTTTCCAACAATTTCCTGAGCACCAGGCGCGCGTCGCCCACCACCGCCACGTCCACTTCCCGGTTGAGGCCGATGACCTGCGGGTCGATGTCCACCTGGATGAACCTCTGGGCCTCCGGGTCGCCCCACAACGGGGGCCTGCCCCAGTATTCCAGCTCGGCCATGGTGCAGCCCACGCAGAGGACCACGTCCGCCGTGGACTCGGCGAAGATGGCTCCCGCCCCCTTGGGGAGGAGGAGCAGCGGGTGGTCCTCGGGCAGGATCCCCCGCGAGGAGACGCTGGTGGTCACCGGCATCTGGAGGTATTCCGCCAGCTCGCGCACCTCCTCCCAAGCCCCGGAACGCAGCACGCCTCCCCCGGCGTGCAAGAGCGGCCTCTCCGCCTTCAGCAGCAGCTCCACAGCCCTGTCCATGGCCTCCTCGTCCCCAGACGGCGGGTTGAGCGGGCGGTATCTCTCCGGCGGCGGGAGCTTGACCCCCTCCTCCTCCCTCACCTGGAAGAGGGTGTCCACGCAGATGTCCAGGTGCGCCGGACCCGGCCTCCCCGTGGTGGCGGCGCGGAAGGCCCACTGCACCATCTCCGGTATCCTCTCCCAGCAGTGCACCAGGGCGTTCCACTTGGTGATGGGCTTGAGGAAGCCCACCTGGTCCAGCTGCTGCTGGCTACCTTTGAAGGGGTAGCAGCGGTTGGAGTGCACCTGGGGGGTGATGACCACCATGGGGATGCCGTCGTTGTAGGCCGCGGCCACGCCGGCAGCCAGGTTCAGGGCTCCCGGCCCCACCGTCCCGCAGCACACCCCCACCTCCCCAGTCACCCGGCAGTAGGCGTCGGCCATGGAGGCAGCCGCCGACTCGTGGCGGGTCATGATAAACTCCATGCCCTTCGGCCGCCCCACGCGGTGGATGGCGTCCAGGAAGGTAGTCAGCTGCCCCCCGGGAATGCCGAAGACGTACTTTACCCCCTCCCGCAGGCGGGCTTTCACCAGTAACTCTCCTCCCGTGATACCGGCCATCTCTACCCCCTCCTCATCCCTCTTCCCGTCTTTACGCGCTCGGGAAACGGATGCCGTGGCGCAAGAACCCACACAACCGGAAAGCG
>MU158635.1:0-18727 GCA_015711895.1 Candidatus Solincola tengchongensis
GCGGATTCGAGGAGTTCGGCGGGGATGGGGTAAGCCACCGAGACCGCCTGGTTGAGGCGGCGAGGCGGTATGGCATCCGCTTCGTGGGGCCCAACTGCCTCACGGTCATCAACGCGCACACCGGGTTGTGCCTCCCCTTCGTTCCCGTGCCGCCGGACCTTCCCCGCGGGGGCGTGAGCATCGTGGCCCAGAGCGGTGGCATAGGCCTGGATTTTCTGGCCCGGCTCAAAGACCAGAACACGGGCTTCGCCAAGTTCGTCTCCATGGGCAACAAGACCGACCTCGACGAGGTGGATTTTCTGGGCTACCTCGGCGGGGACCCGGAGACCAAGGTCATCTGCATGTATCTCGAGGACGTGCAGCGGGGCCGCGAGTTCCTCCGGGCGGCTCGGCAGATCGAAAAGCCCATCCTGGTATACAAGGCCAATGTTGAACCCTTGGCCCGGCAGAGCGCCCGGTCCCATACCGCCGCTCTGGCCAACGACGACGCCGTGCTGGAGGGTGCGTTCCGCCAGGCGGGGATAATCCGCGTGCGCAGCCTGGCCGAACTGGCGGGTTACGCCAAGGTCTTCTCCCTGCCGCCCCTGCGCGGCAACCGGGTCGCGCTGGTCTCTCCCACCGGCGGGATACTGGTACTGGCCAGCGACCAGTGCGCGCGGCGCGGCTTCACCTTTCCACCCCTCCCTCCGTCACTGGTGGAGGACATCCAGTCCCGGCTGCGGGCCGGGGTTATCAACATCGCCAACCCCGTGGACCTGGGAGACGTGCACGACGCCGATGCCCGCGTGTACATCATAGACCGGCTGCTGGAGCAGGATTTCATCGACGGGATAATAATGCTGCTCATCGCCCGTTTCTCCTCCGAGGAGATCTCCACCGGAGGCATACATAGCCTCAGGAGGAACATAATCCCCGACCTGGCCGAACTGGTCCGCAAACACGACAAGCCAATCGTGTTCAGTCTCATGGCCACCAGCGAGGTGAGGATAAAAGCGCGCTACACGGTGGACTTCCCCATATTCGACGACGCCGAGGAGGCCGTGGACGCCGCGGCGGTGCTGCGGGATTACTCCTTGCGGCGGGTGGGATCGGCATGCTAAGACCATAGGATCAGCAGGTCGAGCATAAGGCATGACCGGAATCGACTGGCCCTGTTTTCGCTCATGGATGGGAGCCGGAAATAAATGGTTCCGCCAAGGAAGGAACGAGTGCCCAGGGGAGAAAAGGAGTAGTGGGACGGCGGCGCAATTGATGGATCGGAAGCAGCGGAACGTCCTTAAGACCAAGACGATTTTCTGCGAAAGTAAGAAGGACAGGCCAAGGATCTTGTGGGGATGAATGGCAGTACGGAGGGTGGAGATTTCGGCATAAGCCCTCATCCATCCGGGCAATGGAGGGGAAAAGGCCGCGGCGTCTATTACGGGTGGGTGGTCGTCGCCGTGGCCTTCCTAGCCATGTTCGTCAACTACGGGGTGCGCAGCACCCAGACCGTGCTCATCAAGGGGTTCTCTAGGGACCTGGACATAGGCCGCGCCGCCGCTTCCCTCCCCTTCACCGTGTCCGTTCTTATCTATGCTTTCCTGGCCCCGGTGACCGGAAGGCTTATCGACCGTTTCGGGCCCCGCTGGGTCATGGCTGGCGGGGCGCTCCTCTCTGGGATGGGGCTCTGGATGTGCTCGCGGGCGAACAGCCTTTGGGTCCTGGTCCTCTTCTTCGGCATCGTCTTCGGTGTGGGCGGAAACGGTATAGGCCTGGTCCCCTCCAACACTTCGGTGGCCATGTGGTTCCGACGCCGTTTGGGGCTGGCCCTGGGGGTGGCCACCATGGGGATCGGCTTCGGGACCATGATCCTTCCCCGCCTCACCGGGCTGATACAGTCGCGGTGGGACTGGAGAGCTTCCTTCCAATTTCTGGGATATATATCCCTGGCCCTCACCCTCCCGGCCCTGCTTTTCCTGCGCCGCGGTGCCGGGGGAGGGGAGGAGCCCCACAGTGAGCCGACCGGGGCCTCCGTGGGTCCGGGAGCTGAAGGGGATGAGCCATCGAGGGGATCGGTCGAGGCAGGCGGCGGAGAAGGGCTCACCCTCCGTCAGGCCCTGAGGACAACCTCCTTCTGGTACCTCTTCATGGGTTTCGTGCTCATCGTCATCGCCCTGTACGGCATCATGGTCCACCAGGTCCCTTATGTGACCGATAGGGGCATCTCCCGGAACTGGGCGGAGTGGTCGGTCTTCGTCTACGGGGCGACCTCCATCCTGGGGCGTTTGTTCTTCGGGCGCCTCTCGGACCGCACCCGGGAGAAGAAGAACGCCCTCTATCCGGCCTGTTTCATCCTCGCGGGGAGCATACTCCTCCTCTTCCTGGTCGACAGGGTATGGGTGCTCATGGTGTTCGCCGCCGTCTTCGGCTTCGGCTTCGCCGCTTACGGGCCGGTGATCCCCGCCGTTTGCGCCGAGGTCTTCGGGAAGGGGAGCATGGGGGCTATCTTCGGGGCCGTGACCACGGGCGGCGCCCTTGGAGGTGCCTTCGGGCCGGTGCTCACGGGTTTTATATTCGACCGGAGCGGGAGCTACCTGGGAGCCTGGATCCTGGCTCTGGCCTGCGTGGTGCTCTCCACCCTCCTCTTCGCCCGCGTGAGGAGGATGGTGTCGGGATAAGGGATACAGCCGGAACAGGGCATCGAGGAGGAAGGTCAGTCCAGATAATCCAGGGGGTCTAGACCCACCTGCTCCGGCCTGACCGAGGAAATGACCTCCTCGTCGGGAGAGGCCTTTTCCCTCAGGCGGGCCACCTCCACGATGCGCGGCTCCACCTCACGTCCCTCGGGATCGCGGATGATCTTCACGCGGGGCGACGTGGCGTCCCCCTCCACCTGCTCGTAGACCACGCCCAGCTCGCCGGTACACAGGCGCACAAGGGTGCCCACCGGGTAGAGTCCCATCATGTCCACGAAGACCTTCACCAGCAGGGGGTCGAAGGCGGTTCCCTTCTCCTTGACCAGCACCCGGATGGCGTGGTCTGGAGTGCGTGCGTCCTGATAGGGTCGCACGGTGGTCATGGCGTCGTAGACGTCCGCCAGCTGCACGATACGGGAGAAAAGGCTTGGCCTTTCCACACCGTTGAGTTTCGGATAGCCGCTTAGGTCATAACGGGCATGGTGCTCGTAAGCCACCAGGACGGAGAGGGGATGCACTCCGGGTTGGGCGAGGAGGATGTCCGCACCGCGCACTGGGTGCCTTTTCATCTCCTCCCACTCCGCGGCGGTAAGGGGCCCCCTTTTCCCGAGGATGCTCTTAGGAATGGTAACTTTTCCCAAATCATGCAGGAGGGCCCCGGTCCCCAGAATCATGAGGGCGTTGCGGTCCAGGGGAAGCATGGAGGCGAGGGCCAGGGAGAGGATGAGCACGTTCACGGAGTGGAAGGTGGTGTACTCGTCGTAACTCTTGAGGGTCGCCAGCCCGAGGACCGCGGAACGGTTCTCTCCTACCCGGTTGAGCATCATACCCACCACCCGGTTGGCCTTGCTCACCGAGAGGCGGCGGTCGTGGAGCACCTGTTCCGAGAGCTCGCGGATGACGTCCACGGCCTCGAAGTACTCCTCGCGGGCCGACTCCGCCTCCCTCACCCTGGAGATCTTTTCCTCCCAGGTGCCGGGCGGATCGAGGATGACATGGGTTATTCCGTTGTCCTCCAGGAGCTTTGCCAGCCCGCCCCGGGAATCGATCTCCTCCTCTCCCAGGTTGAGAAGCCTCAGGAAATCGACGAGCTCCCCGGCCTCCAGCCCGGCCAGGAAATTGACGCCGCCCACCCCCTTGGAGCGCAGTTCCTGGAGGAGAGGGTAGTAGAGGACACTCTCCCGGGCCAGAAGCCTCTCCTCGAAGAAGAACTCCTCCCCCACGATGCGCAGGGACAAGCTCTCCCCATAGCGCAGGTATTCACGGAAGGAAGACATGAAGCGGGAGACGCAGTCGAGGCATATCTCGTGATGAGGCGGATAAATGAGCAAGTTCTTCTTGACGGCGAAGAAATCCTTCAACAACTCGCGGACCCGCTCCAGAAGGCCCTTAGAGCGGAAATAGTCGAGGGTTTCGCGTTTCCTATGGTTCTCCCAGTTCTGAGGTCTCGTGTCCATCTCCTCACCCCGCTGCCATGTCTCCCTTTAGGCGCTCACCCCTTACGCGCCAGGTGTGGATATTTGTTCACCAGTCTTTGCAGTGCCTCCCGGGCAACCGTTCCCAGTTCCTGCCATTCAGACCTGAAGAGTCCACGCTGCCGTCCGGCGTACTTGCGTAGTAAATCGTAGGTTGAAGGATCCATTATCTTCCCCAGGCTCTCCAGGATCTCCTTCTTCAACGCGATTTCCTCGGCTCCTCGCTCTTTTCCCTCCAGCATGGCCACGAGGCGGGGGGTGGCCCTGGTGACCTCCAGCCGCCCCAGCCAGCGGATGCAGAGAACGCGCACCCTCTCGTCAGGGTGGTCGAGCCCCTTGATGAGCAAGCCCTCCGCCTCGTATCCGCCGGTGAGCCCTACGGCTCGGACAGCCTCCGACCTCACCCTGGGATGAGAGTGGGCCATGGCCCGTTCCAGGTAGGGAAGGGTGGAGGGGGAGCGAATGCCGGCCATCACCGTGACTATGTTGCGCACCAGATACCACCGATGGTCGTCCAGGAAGGAACCCAGGAGGGACACCCGCTCTTGTGCGAGATCGGCCAGGGAGTCGATGATGAACTTGCGTACCGCCATGCGTTCCTCGGACCCGAGGGCCTCGATCATGGCCAGAAGCCCACGATCCCCCAGCCGCCTCATGAAGGCCTTGAACCCCTCGACCGTTTCCCGGTCGCTGCGGCGCTCGCTGGCCATCTGGATGACGCGCTTCAGGATTCCCTTTCCGCAGGCCTCCTCCAGCAATCCCTCGTACTGTTCGCGGTGAGCGAGGAGGGCGGGCTTGTCGCTGTGCAGGGCTCGCTCGAAGGCCTCCAGTATCGCAGTGGCGAGGGAGAAGCGGGCCGAGGCCACCAGCTCCCAGAAGTTCTCCACCAGAAGGTCCACGACCTTTCCCAGGTTGTCCAGTTCCTCTCCCCGCTGGAGGAGGTCCAGGAGCATGGGGGTGGAGGAGACACAGGCCTCTACCGCGATGTCCAGTTCCGCAATGGCGCGGATCTCCTCAAGTTCGCCCTCCCCGTAGAATTCGGAGAGCGAGGATATCTCGTCGGTTGTTGGGAGGCCGCCGGCGAGCGGTTTTATCCCCCGAGAGGCGAGTACGGCGTCAAGGGCGGAGACCAACGGAAGGGGGACCTCGCCCAGGTCCAGCAGCCTTTCCCTCAAGAGGGTCAGTGTTTCCTCGAGATGCCGCTCCCGGAAACCGACGGCCTCCAGGAGCTCATCCATCTTGGGTATGAGCTGCGGGATCAGGGAGAGCAGGTGGCTGAACACCCCTGACGCCTCCTGGGGACTCAAGCGGCCCAGGACGTCTTTCACCAGCGGTTCTCGGCGGATTCCGGGAAGGAAATGGCCTATGAGGAGCAGGTTTCGCAGATTGTTCTCCAGGAAGAGGAGTGCTTCGGCGAAGGACCTGGAGAGGGAGGGAATCCGCTCCGGGACACGCCTCTGGACCAACTCCCGTGCCTCCCTCAGGAAGTCATATATAGCGGAGGCCAGGGCTTCTCCCTCCAAGGGCCTGCCATCGGAATCCCGTAAACCGGACAGGGCCAAAGCCAATCTCTCCGGCTCGAAGAGGAGGTCCAAGAGCTGCCCGAAGTCCTCCTCGGCTGAGGCTTTGACCACCTCTTCCTCTTCAACCTTGGCTTCCGGCCCTTCCTCCCGAAACCCGGTATCCTCATCGGCCTTAGCGGCCTCGCTTTCCACGACCCTTACGCCGTGCATCCCCCGGCTGAGGAGGAAGGCCTCAGCGCCGCCCTGCTTTTCCACGGCCTCGGGGGATGAGACCGACAGTTCCACCAGCGCCTCCATCTCCTTGAGGCTGATGCCGCAGGCAAAGATCAGAGCGCGGATGTTTAGTTCCCTCAAGCGGGATGCCAGCTGGCGCAAGCTCTCCCTCTCCTCGCCCAAGGGGATGCCGTTGCAGGCAAAGCGCCCCTTTTCCACCCGCACGGCGATCTCGGGGTAGAACCTGAGGTTGTCCTCCGCGACCGCGTGGAGCAAGCTGACGGCATCCTTTACGTTGGGATGATCGGGAGAGTAGAGTAGCCGCGATTTACAGGCGATGGCCAGGCGGGAGAGGATGTCCAGGGCGGCTTGCTCCTGGCTTGGCGTGTACGCCTCGCCATCTGGTGCATGGAGATGCTCCTGGGGATGGAGGTCGAGGTCATCGGGGTTCTGCATCACGCCTCACCGTCTTGAGTCTCGGTCCGCTGCTTCCACCACCGGCCGCTCCCGGGAGCCGGAATGTGCGACCGGTATCTTTCCTTTCCCGCAAGGATACCCTGCAGGATATCGACCGCCCGCCACTGGGATCGGCAGAGGCCACCGTAGCGGAGTGCCTGGAAGGCCTCAGTACTGCGCCTTGTTATCTATCGACATAACCCGCCCTTTCGGTTGAGGTTTCCCCACCGAAGAGCATGCCGGCATTCGCGTGATGCGTGATGTCCGGTGGTCTGGGGTTTGCCCTTCCCTTTTAAGCGTCTGACGCTCCCGGTGAGGGGATGAGGCGAGGAGGATGACGAGAAAGCCGTCCCGCATAGGGAATCGCAACGGGGGATGATGGCGTGAAAACCATCACCCAACCACCACTTAAAAGAGGGCCAACCGGGTTTTTTGCATGGAAACATGATGGATGTATGGCGAAATCGCCTTGCGGCAGCGAAAGCGGAGCAAGGAAGAATCCCATCGGGTCGGCAAGGGAACGGAATGCGGAGGGTTGCGCGGGATATCTACATGCACCGGTTTGGGGAAAAGGGTGTTCCATAAGCTTGCTTTGCTTTGTTTAAGCGGAGCAAGTAGTTGCCCGAGCGAGGCCAAACCAACCGGGATACGGGATTGAAGAAAGCGGGGTTTGATGCTTAAATTTTTATGGCCCTGGGGAGGGAGCGGAAGGAAGGTACAGGCCGCATCGCCGAGTCAAGGCCGGGGCCGGCCGAGGCGCTTGGCCTAAGGGCCATGATGAGGGTCCGGGAGGCCGATGCTTTGGCGCCGGATCCTGCACCGCTGAAGGGCGTGATGGTTCGGAAGACGGAGTCAAACCCGGCGGGGAAGTCTCCCCGGGGAAAGGGATAAGTATCTTATAATAATGGCAGGAGCGGTTCGAGGATAAGGCGATGTTTGACGTGCCCCCATCGTCTAGCGGCCTAGGATATCGCCCTTTCAAGGCGGTGACGCGGATTCGAATTCCGCTGGGGGCACCAGCGCAGGTCGTTGTCCGCGAGGACGACTTGGGATACTATTTAAAGAGGGGTGGCCATCCCCTTGAAGGGGTGACCTGCCCTGGGTTCAACGCGGAGCCGTGGTGTAGTCAGGTTAACACGCCGGCCTGTCAAGCCGGAGATCGCGGGTTCAAATCCCGTCGGTTCCGCCAAAATTCACTCCCTGCAGGGGAAACCCGAGGGGAGTTTGAATAAAGGGCGAGATAGCTCAGTCGGTAGAGCGCAGGACTGAAAATCCTGGCGTCGGCGGTTCGATTCCGCCTCTCGCCACCAGCAAAAGACCAGGTCGGTGACTCATTCACCGGCCTTTTGTTTTATATTTATAGCGGCCCTCTCACCTCAAAGATCTTGAGTCCACAGCGATCGTCTTTGGTGAAAAAACAATCATCACACCTTGTCTACCTTCGCCTAAGACGCTCAGGGGGGCACCGTTATAAGACCTTCAAGCTTGAAGAGAAGACTCCCCTCCATTGCGGGCGCTCGGGTCTCCTGTACCCCGCAGCGGAGCTTGGAACCGTGTTCATCCTGCACAAAAATCCCCTTCACGGCGGTATCTTGTACGGGCAAATTAGCCTTTGGACGCGGAATCCCGAAGATCGGGCCGGTTCGCTCATCATGTGGTCTCCCTCAACGCTTTCCGAGGGGAGGCACATTGGGACCTTCCGCACCCGGTGAACGGTGATGAGTCCGACGATGTGCTTGAGGCGAGCGGAGGATGAGATGCTACCCGCTTCAAGGCCTTCCGGCATCCTGAACTGTGAATCTCATGATCGGCGAAGGGCGGGGGAGCCGGCCGCGCAGCACGTATTAAATACTTGGAGATCTGGCGGCATTCCTGTTCCTATAAGGCACTATCATGATCTTCCTGGCGAAGCACGGCATGTTCAGAACCGCCATCGGATCGGATGGTCGAGATGGTTCGTTCAAACGCAGGCTTTTCCGTGAGAAAGCACCGCGCTGTCTCTTTCATCTCTTTATAAGAGCTCGAGCCGGGGGAAGACGGTCCGCATCGCCAGTGGGAGGAATGCCGAGGGCGTTGAGGTCGCGTTCCCACGGACAAGACTCTGACGGATGAAAGCGGTTTGGAGAGAGGAGGACCGATGCCTGGTTGTGAGAGGAGCGATATCAGGCGATGGGGAGACCGTGTCGCGATTCGTTTCCTTGTGGAAATCCTGATCCTCTTCCTCATGACGACCGTGACAATGGGTTTTACTTGCTCGCCCGTTACGGCTTGGGGAGGCGTTCTCGCCAAGGATACCAATGGCAAGGCAGCCTCGAAGGGGAGCGTGCAAGGCCGTTCCAATAACCCGAAGCTCACAAACCCAATCTCGCCCGACGATTACCGCCCCGTGGCCATCTACAAGAGATCCTACCTGGCCGCGAACAGCTCTGGAAAGAAGCTTCTCTACCTGGAGGGAGATGCCTACGAAAGGGGTTATGCCGAGGGTTATCTCTGCCCGAGAAGCGTGTACCGGATGACCCATGACTACGTGGACAACTTTATAAAAGGACTTGTGAAGGGCCTCGCCGGCCCGGGAGGATCGCTTGCGGAAGCCCCGTTCTTCGTTCAGACGGTCAGGCGCATCATGGCCCAGGCCGTGCTCTCCCAGGAACATGCCGTTCCCGAGGAATTCCGCCGGGAGATGCAAGGCATTGCTGCGGGTTGTCAAGATCGAGGCTTCGACGTGACCTACAAGGATGTCTTCCTGATCAACGTGGGTTTCGACTTCTTGTACTCCCTCGTATACCAGGGCGGGAGCCTTCTATGCAATGAATTCTCGGTCTTCGGAAAGGGAACCCGGGACGGACGGCTTTTCCACGGCCGAGACTTCATGTTCACCACGGGTGGCGACGTGTTCTCCGATGAAGCCCTGCTCATGGTGCACAAGCCCACGGACGGCTTCCCTCTGGTCGCCTCCGCCGCTCCGGGCTTCGTGGGCTTTCCCACCGCCCTGAACACCCAGGGAATCAGTTTCGGCATGGACATGGTCCCCAACCGTCAGAACCGTGCTCTGGTTAGCGGTATGGGATGCCTGCTCCTCTGTCGCCAGGTGACGCAGTATGCCTCCGATCTCCAAGAAGCCATAGAGATGGTAAGGAACACCTCGCGAGGGGTCTCGTGGCTCTTCATGATCGCCGACGGGAAGAAGCCGGACGCGGTGGTCCTGGAGACGGTGGCCGATCGCCTGACTCCTGAGGGAAATGACCTTCTCCTTACCTTGCTCGGATTGATTCCCGGCCTCTCCACTGTGGTAGACGGAGCGGGGGAGGCCCTGCCTGCCCAGCTGATGGACGGAACGGGGAAGATAATAACCGGTGCCGGTGACCTGCTGGAGGGAACGATGGACACGCTGCCCGTCCTGGGTGACGTGCATCCGGACCACGGAGTGGCCGTGCGAGCCGCCGATTACGTGGACCCGGAGGGGCTGGAACAATACCGCATCGTCATTCCTGCGCAGGACCCGCTGGTCCCCGAGAGGGAGGAGACGGTAGTCTCCGCCTTTCCATTGCAGAGGGAGCGCGAGCCCGGCCTTGTGGCCATGACCAACCATTACATACTCCCGCGCATGAACCTCACCCAGATGGGGCTCTTCTACCACACGATCGATACCCAGCAGGGAGGGGGCAGAGAGTCGGAATGGCGTTACGACACCATGCTCGATCTCATCCTGGAGCGCTACGGCGGCATAGATCGGCTTACGGCCATGTGGCTCATAGATTTCCTCAACCCCGCCCGGTGCGGCTATTACGGGACGGACACCTCGCAGTCGGTAAAAGGTCATCATGTGCTCATGGACAACCACTCTTTGGAGATATGGTCCCTGCACGGGTATTACGACGATCCTTGGCAGCATGTGGATTTAAAGAGGGTCCTCGGTCTACCCAAACCACCTCCGCCCAACGCCTTTCCCGTAGCCGTTATTCGGGCCAGCACCGAAACCGCCAAGGCAGGAGAGGAGGTGACCTTCGACGGATCCGCTTCCTACGATCCCGATGGGAAGATCGTCTCCTGGTACTGGGACTTCGGGGATGGGGAGAACGCTGCCGGAAAGACGGTTTCCCATGCATTTTTTACGGCAGGGGAGTACAATGTGACGCTCCGAGTTCTGGATGACAGGGGGTCTTCAGCGAGCGCTGTTTGCAGAATAAAGGTGGGCGACAAAGATGCCTGGCTTGAAGAACCACCCCGTAATCCTTATCTAGCAGATGGCTATTGGGCTCAGAGTCATAGGAACTCCTATTGTCAGGCTTCTTCACCTTTTCCAGGGCCAACAAGTGATAATATAGAATATAAGCGCCTTCCACTTATGGCAGATACGCCGATAACACTCGCCTTTTCCTCGCCTTACCCGGACGGTAAAAGGGTCATCTGGGGATCGGGTGTAGGTTTCACAGGCCAGGTTTTCAAAATGGATCCCGAAACCTTCACCTTCATCGACCAGTATTATCCTCAAGCGAAGGAAAAGAAAGGCTTGCAACTCGGATCCATCACGGGTGCATATAACGTTTTGGACAATGAGAACAACTTCTTCGTGCCTAGGGACAATGGGATTGATGTATATTGCGATGAAATACCTGGCAAGCGATTTTCTCCAATAAAACTCAAAGCAAGCTTTAGAATTCCGGATGACGTATTATCAAGACCCGGAGAGGAAAAGGTCGTAGGTATGACCATGACCTACGACGGTATGATCGCTTTTGTAACTAACCTTGCAACCGTCGGAGTAATTAACAGGCAACTCGATTTACAGTCGGCTCATTACATTTCCCTCAATGGTGAAAAGGGACGTGATCCAAATATACCCATAGAAGAACTTGAGCAAGTATCCAACTCCATCGCCGCCTGCGAAAAAGGCGGGATCTACGTGGTCACCGATCATCGGATGTACAGGGTTCAATGGACGGGCAAAGAGCTGACCCTTGACCCGCAAAAGGGCGCATGGAGTTCGAAGTATGATGTAGATACGGAGCAGCAAGGGGGACGCCTCGGCAAGGGATCGGGAACAACACCAACTCTAATGGGTACCGGAAAAGGCGATCGTTTCGTGGTCATAGCCGATGGAGCGAAGCTCATGAAAGCGGTGCTTTTCTGGAGGGATGACATACCGAAGGGATGGAAACCAATTTCCGAAGGAAAAGACCCCAGGGTAGCCGCAGAGATGCCCATTACCTTTGGCCATCCAGACGCTATCGAAAGCTATTCCGACCAATCGGCTCTGGTAAGGGGATATGAGGTAGTCTTCGTTAGCAACACTTTGGGCCTCGATGCCCTGGATAGAGTGCCCCCCTCATTGCAACCTTACACCATGCTCCTCTCCAATATTCCCGGTATTGCTCCCAGAGGAATGGAAAAGTTCAAGTGGAATTCCGCTAAGCGAAAATTGGAGAGGGTTTGGGCTAATCCGGATATAAGTGTGCCCAACTGCATTCCCTGCATGAGTGCCGAGACGAAGCTCATATATGTTACCGGACAAAGAAACGGTTGTTGGGTCCTTGAAGCAGTTGACTGGAGTACGGGTAAGTCAAGGTTCTATTATCAGATACCAATCTCCATTTATGGAATTGTGAACTTCGGAAGAGATTTCTTGCCATTTGCCAATAGTTTTTACGCCGCGACCGAAATAGGTCCTGATGGATGCGTGTATTCCGGTACTTTCGGTGGCGTTTCCCGATTCAAACCAAGATGATGAATTCCTTAATCGAGGGGTAGAACCTCGAAGGCATAACATTACCCGTCCGTATTAATCGTTGGTGGTCGGCATCCCTCGGAGGTTTAAAGGAGGTTCTGGGTATGGAGGCACCTTGGGTTCAGGAATATCGGGCCGTGGGAATCCCGGAGAGCCTGGAGCCCTACCCGGAAGAACCCACTCATCATTTCCTCGATAGGGCGGCGGAGAGGTACCCGGGAATGGGATGTGTGCAATTGGGCCTGGAACTTTCCTACGCCGAGATAAAGGAGAAGGCGGAACGCTTGGCCGGCGCTCTTTGGGAAATGGGCGTAGGGAAGGGAGACCGGGTGGCCACTATGTTGCCCACTTCTGTCCAGTTCGTCATCGCCGATACGGCAATATCCAAGGCCGGGGCGGTGCATATGCCCTGCAGTTTCCTGGAGGCTCGGGATACCCTGCTGCACAAGTTCAGGGAAGGCACGCCGAAGGTGTTGATCTGCCTGGACGAGCACATGGAAACGGCGGAATTTCTGCGCACCAACTTCAAGGCCCTGCATGAGGTAATCGTGACCAATGTGGCCGATTTTTCCGAACTCCCTCCCGAACAGACGAAGAGCGGCAGGTTCCTCAGGCTCATCGAGGTTCTGGAGAACACCGAGGCTCAGCCACCGGAAGTGGACATCAACCCGGCCGAGGACCTGGAGACCCTGCTCTTCACGGGAGGCACGACAGGGGTTCCCAAAGGATGCATGCTGACCCACAGAAATATAGTGGCCAACGCGCTGCAGAGCACCTCCGTGTACGGGAAGATCACCAAGGTACTGGAGGGAAACATCGCCGTGCTCATGGGTTTGCCCTTCTTCCACAGTTACGGGCACTGCATGATGCACACCATGATCCAGATGGGCGCCACTATGCTCCTGGTCATAGACCCCCGGGATACCAGGTCCATGCTCCAGATGATAAAAGAGTACCATCCCATCATGCAGATCGGGGTGCCCACCCAGTTCATGAAGATGCTCCAGGAAGACCTTAAGCATACCCGCATCATCGGGATATCCGGATCCGCTGCCCTGCCCCCCACTGTTCAGGAGGAGTTCGAAAGGGCCAGCGGAAGCCTCATCTCCGAGGGATACGGGCTCTCGGAGATGTCGCCGGTCACCCATTTCAACATCTCCTCCAACATCCGGCTTTTCGGAGGCAGGGCGGCCATCAAGTTGAACAACGTCCTCCTCTTCAACCCGCTGGGCATCGTCCTGAACCGGAGCCTGATAAAGCTTATAGGCTACAAACGTTTCGGCGAGTTTTTCACCTCATTGGTCTCCCTTCTGACCAGATTCAGTGGAAAATCCCCGAAGCTCAAGTCCATGGAGAAGAGGGGGAGCATCGGCATCCCGGTTCCGGACACGCTGGTGAAGGTGGTGGATCCCGATACCGGAAAGGAGCTCTCATGGGAAGAGCTGGCAAGAGACGGCATGACCGGGGAGATGCTCCTGAGCGGGCCGCGGAGGATGCTGGGATACTGGCCCCAGCCGGGCAGCGGGATGGACGGGGAGGGGTACATCCACACCGGGGACATAGTGCGCATGGACGAGAGGGGCTATTTCTCCATCGTGGACCGGACCAAGGATATGGTAAACGTCTCCGGGTACAAGGTGTACACCAAGGAGATAGACGACATCCTCTACGAGCATGAGGCCACGGCCCTCGCCGCCACCATCGGTGTGCCGGACCCCGACAGGCCGGGAAGCGAGGTGGTGAAGGTCTTCATCCAGCTCAAGCCGGAGTATGTGGGCAGGGTGAACGAGAACGACTACTTCGAATACCTCTCGCAGAGGGTGGCCAAATACGCCCGGCCGAAGAGCATCGTCATCGTGGAGGAGATGCCCCTCACCGAGGTGTACAAGGTGAACAAGAAACTGTTGCGTGAATTGGAGATGAGAAAGACACAGAAGGACCAGCTCGAGAAGGAGGGGGGAGACCTCGAAGCCGCATTCCACGTAGAATAATGTAGACCGATAAACCTGTTCAGTGAAAAATTCCCAGTGTTGGCAAGGGGAAATTCCTCGCATTCATGAGTCGCGATGACGGCTTGTCGGGTACTCTCCACCGACCAAGAAAGTTTTGCATAGGGAACAAAGGACGGGAAGGTTTCAGGTGTTGATCCTTGGCCGGCTGGAGGTGTCGAGTGACATCTCGAGGAATCCAAAAAAACTTCTTATACGCGATTCATAAACGGAAGATAATGGTTTTAGCCTCCTTTTCCGGTGCAAGGATATATTTAAGCTTGAATGGGTCAAATCACAAACGCGGCACATACCCGTGGCAACCCTATTTTAACGGCCCGCTTTGCAATGCTATTGGGGATATTGAGAAAAAGGGATTAAAATAGCAACGAAACGACATTTAGGGGATGGGCGTTCAATAACCGCGTCCTTTTTCTGCGAATCGAGGGAAAGTGAAGGAAACCGAGGTCCTCCGGCGGCTGGGGGAGGCCGTAGGTCCGGAGAACGTCTCCATGGACCCCGCAATCCTGGACGGTTACGCCTTCCAGAGCTTCGGCAACCTTGGGGAGTCCGTCCCCTGGATCCATCGCCCCGTTGCCGTGGTGCTTCCCTCAACGACGGAGGAGGTGCGGGAAGTAGTGAGAGCATGCCGGGAACTAGGATTCCGGTTCAAGGCCTTCTCCACGGGCTGGGGCGCCCATGGCGGGCCGGGCGGTGAGGGCGTGGTCCAGATTGACCTGCGGCGTATGGACCGCATCCTGGAAATCGACGAGAAGAACATGTACGCGGTGGTGGAGCCCTACGTCATCTGCGCCCAACTCCAGGCGGAAGCCTTGAAAAGGGGGCTCAATCTGCACATAATCGGCGCCGGGTGCGGGACCTCCCCTTTGGCCAGTTGCACCTCCATGGACGGCACAGGATGGACGGGGCTGAGCACCGGGTACAACTGCCGGAACGTCCTGGCCGTGGAATGGGTCCTCCCGGACGGAGAGGTCCTCCGGCTGGGCGCGGCGGGAAGTGGCCTTGGGTGGTTCTCCGGGGACGGGCCCGGCCCCTCTCTGCGGGGCATCATGCGTGGCCTTTTCGGGGCCCGCAGCGCTCTGGGAGTATTTACTAAAGCGGCGGTGAAACTCTACCCCTGGCCCGGGGAGCCTCGGCCAGATGTCCGCGGCACCATGGACGACCTGCGCGCCGCCGTGCCTCCCAACTTCAGGATATACCTCTGCATCTTCCCCTCCTTCGAGGCCTACGCGGATTTCGCTTACCGGGTGGGGGACGCGGAGATCGGCTTCATGCTCTGCAAGAACTCAATAGGGCTCATCCTTTCGATCTTCATGCCCCGATTACTGAAGAGACTCCCGGAAAGGGAGAACCTCAAGGCGGCCTTGAACGCCATGGAGCATATGTTCCAGTTCATGCTCGCCGCGTCCTCACCGGGGGAGCTGGAATATCAGGAAGAGGTCCTTCGGGAGATCGTCGAGAGATCCGGCGGGCTACTGGTGGACCTGGCGTCCACACCGGGCTTTGGGGGCGCCGTTTGGTGGGGGATGATCAGGGGCGCCCTGCCTCCACTCTCTTTCCGCATGGGAGGGATGATGGGAACCTCCTTCGGGACCTGCGGCGCTTTCGACAACTGCGTGAACCAATCCCGGGTGGGGGCGGAGCTCAAGAGGCGCTACATCGAGCAGGGAAAGCTCTATGACGATTTTTCGGACAACGCTTGGGGAGGGGTATACGAGGGCACCGGGCACTACGGTCACCAGGAGGAGCTCATCCTCTTCGACCACCGAGACCCGCATCACCGGAGCGGTGTCAGGGAGTATGCCCTGGAGGCGGCGGAGGCCATGCGGGACAGGAACTTCGGCGTGGGGCTGGGAGCCTTCATGCTGGAGGCCGTGGACAGGGACCGGATCTTCGGGCCCCACACCTGGGATTATCCCGCCTGGCAGGGGAGGGTAAAGGAGATGCTCGACCCGGAGGGCGTTGCGGACGGAAGCTTTTACTGCGCGGATTAGCGTTTCCGGCAGGGATGAGGCCTCGGGAAGCGATGGCCTGAGGGAAGAACCGATCGAGGGATGGGGAGTGCAACGAAAACGGCATTTTCTTCCAGCAAGCAAACTCGGCTTGCACTCCGAGACTCGGGAATAGTGGGGGTGGGCAAGAGGTGAGTGGGGATTTGGCCGCTTTGTTGATGGAACTCAAGGAAGAAGAGGTCTTGGACGCGGTTCGAGAATCCCTGGAAGGAGGGGAGGACCCGCTTTCCCTGGTGGAATGCCTGCGGAAGGGCATGACCGAAGTGGGGAGGAGGTTCGAGAACAAGGAATACTACCTTTCCGAGCTCATAATGTCCGCGGAGATCTTCAAGGAGGCCATAGACCTCATAGAACCCCATCTGCAGAGAGATTCCTGTGAGGTGAAAGGGGGCGTAGTCATCGGCACGGTCAGGGGCGACATACATGACATCGGGAAGAACATCGTCTCCACATTGCTGCGGTGCGATGGTTTCCAAGTTTACGATCTTGGAGTGGACGTAGCCCCCTCGGCCTTCGTGGATAAGCTCAGGGAGACAGGTGCTCGCTTGCTGGCCCTCTCCGGCCTGCTCACCCTGGCTTTCGATTCAATGAAGGATACCGTGAATGCGGTTGTCGAGGCCGGCCTGCGCGAGCGGGTGAAGGTGATCATAGGAGGGGGGCCGGTGGACGAGAAGGTCGTGAAGTACGTGGGCGCCGATGCCTTCGGTAAGGACGCCTCCCAGGGCGTGAGGCTGGCCAACGCTTTCCTCGGTGGGTGATTCGAGACCGGGGACCGAAGGTCAGTGGGGTCGTTGAAACCTTTTCCGTGGATGTTCGGCGAAAGAAGAGATCGCCCTCTTTGTCTCGGAGAGGATTTTCCGGATGCGGGGAGGTAAATTAGCTCATGGATTCCCGTGAGCGTATCGAAACCGCCATAAGGCTGGGTAAGCCGGATCGGGTTCCGGTGGTCCCCATCATCGACTTCTTCTCCGCGCGTTACGGTGGGATCTCCCAGCACGACATGCTCTTCGACGTGCGGAAGTCGGACGAGGCGCTGGAGAAGACCCTGCGCGACCTCGGCCCCATCGACGGCCAGCACCTCTCCTACGCCGGCCTGGGCCGGATCATGCAGCTCATTTTCCCCAACCCACCGGTGATGCCCGGCGTGGGAGGGGAACCCCCGGATGGTCAGTTCCAGTTCGTGGAGAGAACGGTCATGCAGCCAGAGGAATACCTGGAGATAGGGAGGCGAGGTCCTCTGCGCTGGGTTCTGGACAAGATGAGGCTGAGTCACCCGGAGCTGAAGAACCCCTTGGAATTGCTCAAGGCTTTCGGGAACTCCTTTGCGGATATGGCCATGATCAAGAGGTCGATAAGGAGGTGGCGGAGCAAGGGGGTGGAGTCGCTGGTGGCCTTCAACATAGTCTTCACCCCCTTGGAGTATATCTCACTCTTCATGCGTTCTTTCAACGAGTTCATCCTCGACCTTTTTCGCCGCCCGGAAGAGGTGAGGGAGGCCAGTCGCGCTCTCATGCCACTCATGCGGAGACAGGGTGCCCTGATGGTCAGGATGAGCGGCATCAGGCGCGTCTTCATGGGGGGTACCCGGACCAGCGCCTCCTTCCTCAGCCCACGCCAGTTCGAGGAGTTCGCCCTCCCGGAGTGGGAGGAAATGTGCGAGTTCTGGGTGTCCAGGGGGGTCACTCCCGTTCTCCATTTCGACTCCGACTGGACGGCCTTCTTCCCCTACTTGAGGGGATTGCCGCGGGGAAAGTGCGTGCTGAACCTGGACGGCACCTCGGACATCTTCGCCGCCAAGGAGCAGCTTGGGGACCACATGTGCATCATGGGAGACGTGCCCGCCACCCTACTCAAGTTGGGCGAGCCCGAGGAAGTGGACGAGTACTGCCGCCGGCTGATCATGGAACTCGGCTCGGACGGAGGTTTCATCCTCAGCTCGGGTTGCACCATCCCTGTGGACGCCAAGCCGGAGAACGTGAAGACGATGTTGTCTTCGGTTCATAGGTATAAACCGTGAGCGGCCAGCTTACTCGGCTTCAAGCCCTGTCAAGCTTTTCGGCGATCAATTTCTGAGCTATGGCACGATCGATTTTCCCAGACGCAGAGCGGGGCACCTTGTCCACGAAGACAACATGGCGAGGCCGCTTGTAACCTGCCATCCTTTTACGGCACCATTCAACGATCTCCTCTTCGGTGCAGCTCTTACCCGCTTCCAGTTCGACCAGGGCGGTTACCGCTTGGCCCCAGCGAGGGTCAGGGATTCCTATCACCGCAACATCCCATACCTTAGGATGGGACTTTATTATTTCCTCCACCTCCTCGGAATACACCTTTTCTCCGCCCGTGTTGATCACGTGATTGCCTCCCCTGCCTATCAGGTTGAACTTGCCGTCTTCGGACACGGTCCCCTCGCCCCCGACGATAACCGCGGTGTGCACTTTATGTTTCTCGATGGTCTCCCAAAACTCTCGTGCTATAAACGGGTGAGGGGTGGGAAGGAAGACGGTTGTGGCGGCTATAGCACCTAAGTTATAGACTTTTATCTTGGGGTTGGATTCGTCATCCGACAAGATCTCCTCGAAGGCAAGCATGCCATCAGGCACTTTTTCGGGCGGCTTGCCGACGCCATAGACAACAAT
>MU158635.1:18737-19519 GCA_015711895.1 Candidatus Solincola tengchongensis
CGACGCCAGACACCACGATGTTCTTGAGCATGGGAAGTCTCGGCCAAGTCTCGGCGATGATCTCGGCGTATGGCTCCTCCACAAAGGCGACGACGGCGTCAGAGTCTTCCAGTATGTAGCGCACCTCGTCGAGCACAAAACGTGGGTTGACGTTGGTGGGTACCGCCCCTATCTTGGAGGCGGCGAAATAGACTTCCATCCACTCGATGGAATTGAAGCCCAGGATAGCCACCCGGTCTTCCTTCTTCACGCCCAAAGACTTCATGCCGTGAGCGAGACGGTTGCACTTACGGTTGAACTGGTCAAACATTGGCCGTGTACGCCCACGGTTAAATCGCGACTTCTTGCTCCTCCGCTTTTCTCATACCCCGAATTGCTTGCGCATCTCATTGACCCAGGCGCGGAATGACTCCTTTTCCTCCGGCGGCATCTCGTCGGGGAACCTCCCTTCCACCATGCCCGCAAGGTCCACCAGCCTGGTCGCCGCCTTAACATTGCGCACTATGGTCGGGAGGTCGCCGCGCAGCCTCAGCTTCCCCTGCATTATGGCCTTGACCACGTCCAGTTCCTTGGCCAGTACCGATTTCCATTTCGCGTAGTCACCGGTTATCTGGTAATCTGCCTTTTCAGCCGCCTCGCGGGGGACTATCCTTATGGACCGGCAATCCCCGTGCCAAAGGTCCATGAGGATGTAGATGTCATCGTCCAGGCCGGCCTCCGGTTCGGCGTTGATCTGGAGGGCCACGCTTCCCTCCCACGGCTTGGCGGGTGCCCGGTGATCG
>MU158635.1:19529-22912 GCA_015711895.1 Candidatus Solincola tengchongensis
TACCGGGTCGTGGCGGGAGAACTGGCGCGGCTGGAGGAGCGGGGCTGGCGGGCCTACGTGCGGGTGGCACCGCGCGACGGGGCCCGCGCGGGCGACACCGACCCCTCCGCCGTCCACTCCGGCGTGGCCACGATGTAAGGCTTACTCTCCGTGGTCTTCCGCCTTTCAACCTCCGCGAGGTAGGCCTTCTCCCACTCATCGGTCCCGTAGACGTAAGCCATCCTTCATCCCCCCTCTCTGCACCACTCGCAAAGCGGTCCTTCTACCGGTTTCCCAATAGGAGGAGCACCTCCTTGAAGTAAGGGTGGAAACAGCAACTGAGGAAGATGCAAGCTGTGCATCCCTGCCTGCAAAGAGATCTGCAGCCCGAATCGTCCTTCTCTGCCTTCATGTCGCCGCCTTTCTGTGCCGGATTCGAGATGTCTCGAGACGTGCGGCGGCCTGTAGGCACGCCTTTCTACGCCTCCGATTCTCGCCGGTTATCGGATTTTAAAGCGCTCGTCTCGCTCCCGGACAACTTGTCGTCGATGAATCCTGCGGTGCGCAGGGCCAGGGCCATAATGGTCAGTTGAGGGTTCACGCCTGGGGATGAGGGCAGTACGCTGCCGTCGCAGACGTAAAGGTTTTCCACATCCCAGCTCTCGCCTGTTGGCCTGACCACCGACCATTCGGGATCATCTCCCATCCTGCAAGTGCCGAGGGGGTGGTAGGCGGTCATGGCGTAGAAATCGCGGGCCTCGACCCTGCTTTTCTCCAACCGTTTCAGGTCTTTTACCCCGCGTATCTCATAATGTCCGGCGATGGGGGTGATGACCTTGCGGGCTCCGGCGGCGAACCATATCTCGGTCATGATCTGAACGGCGAATTTGGCCTTCTCCACGTCCTTTCCCCGCAGCATGTAGAGCATGGTAGGGCGCCCTCCGGCGCGAGGCAGGTCGGCGACCCTTCCCCATGAATCTGTGTCCGAGACCATTCCGCCGAAGATACCCATCCGCGGGTATTCGCTCATCAGTTTGAAATGCTTTTTCCCGGCGAAGGGCAGGGCCAGGGCGTGGATCTCCGGCGGGACGGTGCCGCCCTCCAGCACGATCCCTTCGTCCTTGAACTCATCGACGTACGAGGATTGAGGTATTCCCTTGGGCGGCCCCATGATCTCGTCGAAGAGGGCCACCGTCTGCACCGCGGGGTGGATCTCGAGGTTCTTTCCCACCTGCCCGCTGGAGTTGCAGATTCCCTGGCGCAGCAGGAGGTAGGGCGTACATACGGCTCCCGCGGCCAGGACCACGACCCGGGCATCGATGTCCACGCGGTTTTTCTTGCGCTTTCCGGTAAGGGGGTCCACGAAGGATCCTATTACTCCCACCGCCCTTCCGTCCTCCACTTTGATCCTCTCCACACGGCAACAGGTGTAGACGTCCGCTCCGTTGGCGACGGCATCGGGGATGAAGGTCACGTTGACGCTCTGCTTGGAATCGTTGGGGCAGCCGAAGACACAGGACCCGTATCCCTCACAGTCCTTGGCGTTGCGGGGAAGCCATCCCGAGGACAGCCCCAGCTTTTCCGCTCCCCGGAGGAAGGTCTGAGCCACCTTTCCCGCCACCTCCGGGTCCGCCCGTTTTACATAGAGGTATTCCTCGAGGTGCGCATAGATGAGGTTTAACTCCTCCTCGGTGAGGTCCCGCAGTCCGTGCACCACCTGCCATTTCCTCAGGATGGGTTTGAGAATGCGCAGGGCGGTGCCCGAATTGATGGTCGTGGTGCCTCCAACCGTCTTCCCCAGAGGAAGAAGGATGGAGGGGACTCCAAGGGTCATGGTCTGGCCGGCGTCCCGGTACATTTTCACCAGGGAATCAACGGGGTCCAGGTTGAAGTCCTCCCGGGTGAAATAGGCCCCCTCTTCCAGTACAACCACGGAGTATCCGGCGCCGGATAGTTCCCGGGCCACGGGTCCGCCTCCGGCTCCCGAACCCACGATGACCACGTCGGCGGTGCGCCTGACATGTGTATCCACATCCTCGAGCCCGTAGATCATCTCACATCACCGGCCATTTCCTCTTTTGGCGACCCTTCCTTTCCCCTGCTTACCGGATGGAGCTCCGCATCCCTCTTCAGGCTCTGGGGGTCGAAACCCAGGGGTATCCTGACCTCGTCCCTCCGGTAATAGGAGATGAGGACGGGAAGACTCAGGAGCACTGGAATGCCGCGGAGAAGAGGATTGCGGCTTGACAGCAACCGGTCCATGAGCTCTTCCTTCCGAGACTCACTGAGCCGGTTGAAGGTCTTGCCCTCGAGGAGCAGGGAGAGAAGATGCAGGCCGAGAAGACAGGCCCAGTAAAGAAAACGAAACTCCGGGGCTCCCGCGCGCAGAAACCAGATGATGAAGGAGGACTGGCTTTCCGGGTCGGCTTCGGGCATGCCGCTCCAGTAACTGCTGCGGAAGTAGAACCTGACCAGATTTTCGACCTGTTTTCGAAAAAAGTTGTTCATGCGTTCCTCCCGATTGATGCCGCGTCCAAGGAAACCCAAGCCTCTCAAAACATGAAATACGTTTTCCGGAATCCTTTCCCGCGTCTCTGTCCCGTGGGCTTGGCCTCGCTTTGCCGCCAGGTTCCCGAGGGGAAAACGGGAGGAACAGGCAAGAGGCCATGGACTGCGGGGGGAGCTATGTCCCGAATCGTTGGGCAATGCATCGGAGCCACGCTCTGCGGGAGCGGAACCGCGGATTCATGGTATTGAGCTTCATCCGACGGAGGTCGGACAGATGGGGCAGAGGGCATGGGTAATTCACGGATCACGAAGGCGAGGGAAAGGGTGCCAACGGACGTATTCAACTATTGAATAACGAGTTCCAGGATACGGTGGTCAGGTAAAGTGATGAGATCACGGGCGGCGCGGATCATCGTCCGCGTGATTGGTGCTTTCCGAAAGATCCTCTTTCTTGGCCTGGCGGGCATTCTTGTCTTTGCACTCGTCCGTTATTTCGCTCAGAACCGGGAGGCGGAGGGGTTCGCCAAGGAACTGGCTTTGCATTGGGAAGGACAGGGATCGTCGTCGGGCCCGGCGTCGCCCGGCGATGTGGTGGGGTGGATAGAGATACCGCGTATAGGGCTTTCGGCGCCCGTCGTGGAGATGGCCAACGTTGATGACCGGGAGAACCTCAACAAGGGCCCAGCTCACCTGATGGGCACCGCCTATCCGGGTGAGGAGGGGAACTGCGTGATCGCCGGGCATAGGACCACCTACTCGCGTCCTTTTTTCCGCCTTGACGAGTTGTCTGAAGGCGATGCGGTGGTTCTCACCGGGAGGGAGGGTTCGAAGCATACCTACCTGGTGAGATGGAAAAGGATAGTCGATCCGGACGAGGTATGGGTCATGGAGAGGAC
>JACVJH010000274.1 GCA_015711895.1 Candidatus Solincola tengchongensis
ACCCATATTTAGGGCTCCGGAAGGAGATGGACAATCGTCGGGAGCGGCGTTTAGTGCGCAATCCGCCGGCGCGGATGAGCGCTGGTGCAGGCCGAGGCTATCGAGGATCCCGCCCGAGGCGCTCCGCATACGGATCCCGTGGGGGTGACGGAACCCCTCGACCCGTGGAGAAGGGGAGAGAAACAGGGAATCTCGTATAGGGACAGCCTGCGGACAGGGGGAACGCGAGGCGGAGATTTGCCGCCGTGTAATGGCTCAAAGGCCAAAGCCCGTGGGAACCCGACGATTACCAGCGCTCGTCACCCTTCCTGCATGGCCTCCCGCGGCTGCTCGATGGACGGAATCGCCCACGAGGTCTCCCGCCGTGGCTCGACTTGGCGGAATCAAGCTTTAATCTCCAATAAGGGATTTTTCCGCAGGTTCTCCATCTTTCGCGCGGAAGAGCCGCGCATCCGGCGTCAAGCGGCGAGACACCGCGCGTCGCCAGACGGGCTTTGTATTATCATAGGGCAAAAAGGAAGGATGGCGCGCCATGGGCTCGGAGATTTTGGAGAAGTTCCGCCCCCTCTTTCAGCCGCGCAGCATCGCCGTGGTGGGGGCCACCGACAACCCCTTCAAGCTGGGCTACCACGCCCTGGCCGCCGTGACCTCCACCGGGTACCGGGGCGAGGTGTACCCGGTGAACCCCAACGCCGGCGATACCATCCAGGGCCGGAGGGCCTACCGCTCCATCTCCGAGCTCCCTCACGGCGTAGACCTATTCGTCTACGCCGTGCCCGAGGTGCAAGTGCTCCCCTCGGTACGCGAGGCGGTGGAAAGGGGCGGTCGTGCTGGGGTCATCTTCGCCGGAGGCTTCCGGGAGACGGGGGAGGAGGGGAGGAGGCTCCAGGAGGAGCTGGTCCGGGTGGCCGACTCCGGGGGCATGAAGCTCATCGGGCCCAACTGCATAGGCATCCTCAACACCAGAGACGGCATCAACGCCACCTTCGCCAGCCCCCTGTCCTGGTTCCCCCAGGGGAATGTCTCCGTGGTCAGCCAGAGCGGGGGGATGGGCAACTGCATCCTCAACGAGCTCATGGACGAGCGGGTGGGTATCGCCAAGTTCGTGAGCATAGGCAACCGGGCCAACGTTGAGTTCGCGGACATGGTGGAGTACCTGGCCGAGGACCCGGACACCGCGGTCATCTGCCTCTTCATCGAGGGCCTGGACCGCGGGGACGATTTCCTCCATCGGGCGCGTGAGGCGGCGCGGAGAAAACCGGTCATCGTCTACAGCCGGGGGTTCACGGAGAGCTCCTCCCGCACCGCCCTCTCCCACACAGGGTCGGTGGCCAGTTCGGAGGCGGTTTACCGCGGGGCCTTCGCCCAAGCCGGCCTCCTCCAGGTGGAGTCGGCGAGCGAGATGGCCTGCTTGGCCAAGGCCGTCTCCATGGGAGGGGTCCCGCGGGGGAACGGGGTCTTCGTCTCCACCCACACCGCGGGGCCGGTCATCGCCATAACGGACATAGGGGAACGCGGCGGGGTGCGTTTCCCTCCCCTGCGTCCGGAGATCGCCGCCGCCGTCCAGGAGTTCATACCCCGGCACGCCACGGCCGAAAACCCGCTGGACATGTTCGCCTTCGCCTGGACGGACAACTCCCTCTACCTGCGCGCCGCCGACCTGGCCCTGCGTCAGGAGGACATCCACTGCGCGGTGGCCGTCTTCGTCACCGGGGCAGGAGCCGGTCCCGCCTTCCCGGCGCGGGAGTATGCGGAGATAGGGAGGAAACACGGAAAGCCGGTGTTCCTGTGTCTGGTGGCCCCGGCCCTTCTCTCCCAGGAAATGGAAGAAGCCCAGCGGGCGGGGGTCATCGCCTACAACACTCCGGAGAAGATGGGGCGGGTGCTCGCCAACCTGAATCGGCTCCTGGCCCTGAGAGGGCGCGGGTAGGTAAAGGCCGGATGCCTTTCCGCCTTCGAAGCGTCGCAATCCAACAAGGGGGGGTTTGCTGGTGCATATCCCTTCGCCGGGGGTTCCGGCAACCCCGTCACGCCCGACGCGCCCCCCTGACCGCCTCCTAACCGAAAAGGGCGCTGAAGCGCATCCGGAGGGGTTTCCCGCCGCCGAGCGTCTCCGGTTTGGGAAGCGGTAAAGCCGGGTAGATTGAGTAAGGATGGACGATCGGCCTTGATCCTCGCCTTAAAGACCGGGGGTAAAAGGCCAGGGATGTCTTGGGATATTCGAACGGAAACCCTGCCGGCAACACGAGAAACCCTAGAGCCCGGGAGAAGGGCTATCCAGTCAAACAGGTGGCGAGAAATGAAAGCCTGGAAAATCCCGCTCATCTTCATTGTCCTCCTGTTGCTGCCCGCTCTCCTCAATCTCTCCTGCGGAGGGAAAACCGCCGGGACGGCGGGTGAGGGCAAGGAGCAGGAGCAAGGGAAAGGCGCCGACGTAATGGTAGGAAAGGGCCTCATCGCTTTCGTCAGAGAGGGGGATGTATGGATCATGGACGGCGAGGGCGGAAATCTCCGCAACCTCACCTCTTCCACGGCGAGGGAATGCAACCCCGCCATCTCCCCCGACGGCACCCGCGTGGCTTATACCGCTCTGGACGGACACCGCAACGTCTATGTAATAGGCACGGACGGAAGAGGACCCACGTGGAGGAAAGCTTTCCCGATGCGGAGGTCTACCTCATGAATCCCGATGGCAGTGAACAGCGCAGGCTCTCCAGGGGCGAATTTCCGCTTGAGAACCCGGCTGCCCTGTGGTGGCTCCCCGGGGGCAGGGAGATCGCCGTGTGGGAGATGGGCACGGGCGGCGGCACCGGCATTTCCCTGGTCGACGTGAGGAGCGGTGCGGTCACCAGGCCCGCACAATTGTACTCGATCCTGGATGCCGAGGGTTACCTGGCCCCTTGCGTCAACAGCTACCTGGTCAACCCTGTAAGGGGAGACCTGGTGGCCTGCGCGTTGTATGACCTGGCTTCCTCACCCGGGGACCTGTCCAAGAACGGGCTTTTTCTGGTCAACCTGGTGGAGGGTACCCTGGTCGGGATCAAGCCCGTTCAGTTCCCCGCAAGCTACGCCTGGTCGGCTGACGGCAATTACCTCTACTTCACCGACCGGTCGTCCGAAGGGCGTTACTGCTTCTTCCGCGCCGGCTCCGGGGGCGGGGGTTACGAGAGGTTGGGCGGCCTGCCGGAGATCCCCTGGGACGAGGATATGGCCTGCCAGGGACCTTACGCGGATTTCTTATTCCCCCATTGATGCCCTCTCCCACCGGCAACCCGTGGAGCGAGCCGTTCCCGACGGCCGGTAATGACGGCGAGCCTTTTTCGGGCCCGACCCCGATCGCGTTGCGGGTGTTAAGATGTTAAAATCTGGATGGGTGAGAAAATGGCGAGGTTCGGATTCGGAAAACGGGACGTGCGCAGGCTGGAGAGGGAGCGCGACATCGAGGGCCTGGTGGAGCTCCTGCGCGACGAGGACGAGAAGGTGGTTTTCCAGGCCATCGAGGCCCTGACCCGCCTGGGCGACAAGCGGGGGGTGGAGGCCCTCATGGCCCTGGTGGTCGACCCCACCACCACCGAGCTCATCCGCGCCAAGGCCTGGCTGGCCCTGGACGTGGGGCTGGCCCGGGAGGCCAAGAAGCGCACCCAATGGAAGTAGCGGGCGACTCTTTTCGGGGTCTCGGTTCTGCCACGGGGGATGCAGGAATCACGCGTCCTGGGTAGCCAAAGCGAACCCCGTCAAAGGTAGCCCGCCGGAGGTGTGTTGGTCACCATTGGGTGAGGAAACCGCGGCTCGCCCGCCCTTCATGCATAAGGCTCCGAATACCCCTCTGAGGCCGGAGGCAAAGGCACTCAGCACCACAGCGGGAAAGCTCTTTGTCCACTCCATCGGAATTAACTCCCCGCAGGGGTTTATCATCCTCTCTCGGGCATGAGCGCATCGGGAACGCTCGAAGGAAAGCATGAGGAACCTTGGGCGAAAAGCCTGCCCGCCCTCAGGATGACGGGTGAGGCCGGACGTATTTATCCCTCCAAGGGGGTATATTATATACTTGTCTTTCGAGCTTGCCTTTCCGGTAATAAACCGCGAAGCTACGACTTCGGGAGACGGGTGAAAGCCATGCAGGAGAACGACTATCCCAAGCTGCGTCGGCTGGAGGCCTTTCCCGCCAGGCAGCAGGGAAGGGACGTGGTGGCCCTGCGCGATCCCTTGGGGTACGCGAGGAACATCGTCGTCCTTCCCCCCAACCTCTACTATATAGCCTCCCTATGCGACGGGACGCGTTCCCTGCGCGACCTGCAGGCGGCCTACGTCCGGCGCTACGGGGACATCATCACCAGCGACCAGGTGGCCTCCCTCATCGCCGAGCTGGACCGCAAGCTGCTCCTGGACAGCGACAACTTCCGGAACTACAAGCGCCGCCTGGACCAGGAATACCTGGCGCTGCCCAACCGGCCCATGGTCTCGGCGGGTAGCGGCTATCCGGCCGATCCCCGCGTACTGGTGCAGCAGTTGAGGGCCATGCTCCTCGAGGCCGGGGAACCGCAGCCGCTCGCGGAGCCTCCCCTGGCCGCCGTGGCTCCCCATATAGACCTGGAGCGGGGTTGGGAATGTTACGGCAAACTCTATTCCCTGCTGGGGGCCTCCGTGTCCGGAACTTCCCGCCCCCTGGTGGTCATCCTGGGCACCTGCCACGGGGAGATGGAGGGCCTCTTCGCCCTCACCAGCAAGAACTACCTCACGCCCTTTGGGCTGGTGGAGACGGATGCCGGTCTGGCCGAGGGCCTGGCCCGCGCGGCGGGCATGGACGGCCTGGGGGACGAGCTCTCCCACCGCTCCGAGCACTCCATCGAGATACAGCTTCCCCTGCTCTGCTTCATATTCGGGGGAGCGGACCGCTTCCGCCTGCTGCCCATCACCTGCAATTCCTTCCACGCCTTCGTCCAGGAACGCAGGTCTCCCTCCGAGGACCGGGAGGTGGCCTCCTTCGTCAACGCCCTTAAGGGGCTGCTCTCGGCGATGGACGAGGAGGCTCTCTTCATCGCCTCCGCCGACCTGGCCCATGTGGGCAGGAGGTTCGGCAGCCCCCTCCCCCTGGACGGGGTGATACTCTCCTCGGTCATCGCCAAGGACAAGGAGATGCTGCGCTTCGCCGAGGAAGGGGACGCGGAGGGCTTCTTCGACTACGTGGCCGCGGAGGGTGATTCACGACACGTGTGCGGTCTCCCTCCCATCTACACCATGGTCAAGGCGCTGGAGGGGAGGAAGGGCACCCTGGTGGACCACTGCCACTGGTTTGACCCCCAGGAAGGCTCGGCGGTGACCTTCGCCGGCCTGGTCTTCCCCCGCTGATGCCGGAAGCAGGAACCATCGCCCTCCCACTGCGGGCCAACCGCCCGCTCCTGGCCCTCTTCTTCTCCCAGTTTCTGGGAATGGTGGCCAGGGGCGTCTACTACGTGGGCCTGCCCCTCTTCGTACTGGAGCGCACGGGCTCCCCCTTCTCCATGAGCGTGTCCCTCTTCCTCAGCTTCGCCCCCTTCACCCTGGCCGCGCCCTTCGTGGGCCCCGTGGTGGACCGCTTCTCGCGCCGCGACCTCCTCGTGGCCTCCAACCTCCTGTACGGGTCGTTCATCCTCATCCTCCCCTTCCTGCGCGCTCCCTACCCCGTCTTCGCCGTGGCCTTCTGCGCCTCGATGTGTGGAGTCCTGGTGTCCAACTGCATAGTCGCCTTGCTCCCGGAGCTTGTGGAGATATCCCAGCTCGCCAGGGCCAATTCGGCGTACATGTTCCTCCGTTCGGCGACCTTCCTCCTGAGCACCGGCTCCGCGTATTTCCTGGTCAAGGCGCTGGGAAAGGCAAACGTCTTCTTTCTCTGCTCCGCCCTTCTCGGTGCCTGCTCGGCGGCCGGCCTGTTGGTGAAGAGGGACGAGGGAAAGAGGCGGCCCGGCGTTCGGGGCTACGGGGAGGCCTCCCCCATCCGGGGAATGGCCCGGGCGGTGAGCATCATCCGTTCCGACCGACACGTGCGCGGGCTGACGGTCATGCACCTCCTCTTCATGCCCGTGTTCGGGGCTTTCGAGGTGTTGCTCCCCCTCTTCAGCGCACAGCGGCTGGGGGAGGTCAATTACTACACGCTGCTCAGCGCTGCGGTGGGAGCCGGCCTGGCCCTGGGAAGCTTGTTCGCCTACCGCATTCTGGAAAGGGTGCGGCCCTTGAGCCTGGTTCTCGTCAGTTTCTGCGGGTATGCCGCCGGCGTCTTCCTCCTCAGCCGTTCCGCCTCGCTGGGGGCCTCCCTGCTCGTCTGTTTAAGCATGGGGGTGGTGGATGCCCTGGGTTTCACGACCTACGAGTTCCTCCGCCAGCGCCTGATACCTTCCGAGTTCCGGGGTCGGGTCTTCGCCACCAT
>MU158636.1:0-20171 GCA_015711895.1 Candidatus Solincola tengchongensis
GCGAACCGAAGGCCCGGAAGGGGAGGAGGACATGTCAAGGAGAGGACTTCGAGGGAGGCAATTGGTTCTGAGAAGTCGTGAAGCCGTTCGGGCAGCGTGGGGGAGGCCCGCGGCCACGGTGGCCGTGGCGCTCATACTGTCGCTCCTTGTCCTCGCCTTCCCTACAGAAGCAGAGGAGGCGCGGGCCCAGGATTTCGACCTCACCGTCTCACCGGTGAAGAAGGAGCTCACCGTGCGTCCGGGGGAGAGGGTGGACTTCACCATCACCCTCATCAACCACACCGACGGGGATTTGAAGCTCCTGGTCTATCCCATGGACTTCTTCATAAGGCCGGACAACAGCTATGAGTTCAACGAGCCGGGTTACTACACCTATTCCTGTTCCAAGTGGATAGAGATGCGGCGCGACCGCCTGACCGTCCCGCCGCGCTCCCAGCACGAGGAACCCTTCACCCTTGTGGTGCCCCAGGACGCGGAGCCGGGCGGGCATTACTCGGTGCTCTTCTTCCAGGACGCCTCGGAGCCCCCTCCGGGCATGGGGGTCAAGCCCACCTACCGCATAGGCTCGCTCATCCTGGTCACCGTCCCCGGGGACATCGTGAGGGATGCCGAGATAAAGGCCCTCTCCGTGGAGAACGACTTCCTCTCCCTTTGGGGGCCGCCGGAGGGCGGGGTGGCCGGATGGCCGGCGCGGAGCATGAAGTACCACCTGGAGGTGGAGAACAAGGGCAACGTGCACCTCACCCTGCAGGCCCAGCTCACCTACCGCGCCGGGGCGGGCTTCGGCTCCGGGGTGATTGACTTGGGGGAGATCACCATCCTCCCGGGGACGGTCCGCTACTTCGACGGCTACCTCCCTTCCCCTCCCGCCCTGGGGTATTTCCGCGCCGAGGCGGTCATCAAGTATGGGCCGGATATGTACACCTTCGACACCGAGAAGCGCGCCGGGAGCGGGTTCTGGGTGTTGCCCATCCTCTGGATACTGTTCATCCTGCTTATCGGGGTGGGGCTCCGTTACCTGATACGCTACCTGCGGGGACGCTTCCGGGTGAGCCTGAAGGTGACCCGCAGGTGACCTGACCTCTGGCACAGGATTCTCGCATCGGGGCGTTGTGCATGGTTTGGAAAGCGCAAACGCACCCACCGCGGTGGGAAACCGGCGGGATGAGCCCCCCCTCTCCTTGAGGAGATCCCCTTGCGGATACGTATTCGGTAGGCTCTCTCAGGGCCCCGGAGTCCCAAGGGCTGAGGTGGCGGACTCGGGGCAAAAGGAATCAGGGGAGAAGAGGTTTGCGGTCCTTCGGCTCAAGTCATCTCGCGATCACGGTGAGAAGGACTCCCGCCTCTTGCTGGGTCATGGTGGGGAGGTTGCTCTGGAGGGTCCCGTCCGCGCGCACCCGCAAAGAGGGGGCTATGGAGACCTTCACCGTGACCCCGGGCGCGGCCTCGACCGCCGCGGTGAAGGCCAACAGGGCTATCAATATAATCACCACCAGGGAAGCGGTGATGAGATATCTTGCCCACTTTTTCCCGCTTGCCATCTTCTTCGGCACCCTCCGAAACACCCGTTCTTCGTCTTCCTGCACTTTATTTGACGGCATGGAGAGGTGTGCCGCATATCGACTGATGGTCGGATAGTCGCCCGCCTGAGGTAGTAACGTAATGCCGATGCATTTGCCCTGATTGCGCGTGCCGTGTGGTGTTGTGTGGGTTTACGGCCTCTTGTAAATGCAGGCCTTCATCGGGCGGCCGGCCTCGGCGGAGAGCGGCGAATCCTGCGTCTTCCGCCGGCTGTCGGTGGGGGTGAAAGGCCGGCGTTGAGTTCCTCTGCCCGAAGTCCGCCCGGAAGGGCGCTCTTCGCCGGCGGGTACCGTGATTCAGTATGTCAACCCGGGAGGCCGTCAACGGTGGACCCTGCCCCGCCCCCCGCATCTGGAGCAGGTCTCGGTCCGCTTCAGGGTCCCCGTCCCTCCGCACGTGCTGCACGGCACGCTGGAGCCCCCTCACGTGTAACACACGCCGGAGCCGCCGCATTCCGGGCAGGTCTCGGAGACGGTCACCGTGCCCTTTCCCCCACATACGGGGCAGGTCACGTAGGCCGACCCCAGGCTCACGGTGAGTGTAACCACGGACCCCTTAACAAGGGATGTGCCGGGCGGCGGGTTCGAGGCGCAGACCAGCCCGACGGGGACGGACTCGTTGTAGGCCTGCTGCATGTTGGGCTGCAGCCCGAGATTCTTGAGGAGGGCAACAGCCTCTCCCTCCGGCTTTCCTCTCAGGTCGGGGAGGGAGACCGGCTCCGGACCCCTGCTGACCACCAGGTCAACCGCAGTCCCCGGCTCCACCGTCTCCCCTTCCGGAGGCAGGGTGCGGATGACCAGGCCCGGGGGCACGGTCTCCGAATATTCCTCCGAGAGGGAGCCGATTGCCAGTTCCTCTTCCAGCAGCGCTCCCCTGGCGTCCTCGACGCCCATGCCGCCGAGCGCGGGCACCGTGGCTTTGGCCGGCTCCGGCGCCGACCTCCCGCATCCGCAGACGAGCACGGTCAGGAACAGGAAGAACGGCAGGACAACAAGGGCCCACTTCCGGCTCCTATATCGCTCCATATCCGTCACCCCCTCCAGTCTCCATTTTCCCCACTTACGAGGAAAAAGATTCCCCCCTCCTCCTTGTCTCGGTATCCGCTGATATCCTCGGCACTGCCCCGGCGGGGAGGGTGGCACGGATTTCCCGCACCGCCGCGCCCGGAAGCGCCGGATGGAGCTCGTTCCTCTCGGGCCTCTCGACATCTGGCTAATTTTAAGGCACGTTCCCCGACGATGGTGGCGTGAGGGAGGGGGCAGCCATAGTCGCGACCCCATCCGGTTCCCACAGGTGATCCGCAGGTGATAAACGGTCTTGGCGCCGGATTTCCGGATGACGGCCCACCCTCATCAGCCTGTCCGAGGAGTACCGAATTTGCATCCGCTGGAGATGGCCCTTGCCTGAAGCGGCCGTATACGGTGAGCGTGGAACGGCAGTCCATCGGCGCCGTTGGCGGCATATGCGCCGGCGCTTGCCCGAGCTGTCGGGAGGAGGTGAACTTTTCTTTCCTTTCGCTATCCCCTCCGGCGGACAGAGGTACGCGGCAGCGGCCGCGGAGATGTCGGAGAGGTGATGTGACCCTCGCGCCCTCGCCATGACCGCTACCCGGGCGAGCCCTGTACAGAGGGTTTGGGCCGGAGAAGGAGCAGGTTTGAGGAAATCCCCATAAGAGAGGGGCCTGCCCGATACCCCGGTGGAGGCCGAGAGGGTCGAAGGGGAACTCCATCTGTTAGACTTTCTTATGAGCGGGGCCGAAAAAGGAGAATTGAGCGGGGGTCGGCTGGGAACCTCGAACCTTCGCCCGGCAGGAAAGCGACCATGCAGATATCGGCGGACCCGTGGAGCCGTGGGCACCGTGATTAGGAGAGGGGTGATGCGCGGGTGCGTCCCGTCCTTTTTCACATCGGTTCCTACCCCGTATATTCCTACGGGGCCTTCCTCTTCCTCGCTTTCCTGGCCGGGGTCATGGTAGCCGGGCGGGAGCTGGGGCGCCGGGGAGAGGACGCCTCGGTCATCTATCTGGTGGGGGCGGTGGCCGCATTCAGCGGGGTCTTGGGGGCGCGCCTCTTCTACGTCCTCGGGCACTGGGGGGAGTTCTCCGGGGACTGGTCCTCCATCTTCGACCTCAACATGCGGGGCCTGGTCTTCTACGGGGGCCTGGCCCTCGCCCTCCCGGCTTGCGTGCTCATTGTGAGGAGAATGGGGCTCGCGGCGGGAAAGGTGGCCGATGCCGTTGGTCTCACCCTCCCTCTGTCCCTAGCCGTGGCCCGAGTGGGGTGTTTCCTCAACGGGTGCTGCGGGGGGAAGCCATCCGGCCTCCCTTGGGCGGTGACCTTTCCTGGCACCTCCACAGCGGTGCACCCTACGCAGCTCTATGAGCTCCTCCTGGACTTGGCCTTCTTCTTCCTGCTTCTGCGCTGGAGGAAGAGGGTGGTCAGGGATTGGGACCTGTTCCTTCTTGCCGTGGGCGGATACGGCGCCATACGTCTCTTCAACGAGTTCTTCCGCTACCACTCTCGGAGCTCTGCAGGCGTTTTTTTCCAGGCCGTCAGCGCTACGGTCATGGTTCTCTCCCTGGCCACGGTCTGGTACCGCGAGAGAAGAACGGGTGGGAGACAGGCGGTGGGCGGGCTCCCACCGGACGCACGGCGGGCAGAGGCGGGAATGTCGGGAGGAACGGGCGTGCCACAGGACGAGGACCCCGGTTGAGGCGCAGCGGGAAAGGTTTCGTCCTCGCACGAGAAGTGTGCTGAGCGCCAGGGTCGGCGCGCGGAAGGAGACGGGAGCAGGAAGACAGGGGAGGGGCATGATCTCGTGAGGCGGGAGGGGAGGAGACGGCGATGCGGGAGAGAGTCAGGGAAGAGGAATGCCTTTTTCGCGAGGAACAGCGCTTCCACCAGTGGTGGGTCTACGCGGTGGTCCTGGGGACGGCGGGGTTCGCCTGGTACGCCTTCTTCCACCAGCTCGTGCTGCGCAGGCCCCTGGGCAGCAAACCGGCCCCCGACTGGCTGGTGGCCCTGACCTGGATTCTCATGGGCATCGGTTTCCCGTGGCTCTTCCTCTCCTCCCGCCTGGTGGTGGAGGTGCGGGGGGACGGCCTGCACTACCGTTACCATCCCTTCCACCGGCGCTGGCACCGCCTGGGCCGGGAGGAGATAGCCGAGGTGGAGGCCAGGACCTACCGCCCGGTCATGGAATATGGAGGATGGGGGATACGCTGGGGATGGAGGGGCGGGAAAGCCTACAACGTTTCCGGGAACCGCGGCGTGCAGCTCGTGCTCCGCGACGGGAGGAAGGTCCTCTTCGGATCCCGCCGGCCGGAGGAGCTGGAATCGGCCCTCCGAAAGCTCCTGTGAACCGTACCCCGGAGAGGAGGCCTGCCACTTCCCTTTCTTGGGAACGCCATGCCGCGCTCCTCCCCCACCGCTCCGTGGGGTTGGTTCCTTTGACGCGTCCCTGAGGTTCGGGTTTGCCCGCGCGGAGCGGCCCCGGTCAGAGGCCGTAGGAGCGGGCGATGATCTCCCGCATTATCTGGTCGGTGCCCCCTCCGATGGGTCCCAGGCGCATGTCGCGGTAGGCCCGCGCCAGCGGGTACTCCTCCGTGTAGCCGTAACCGCCGTGGATCTGCAGGGCCCGGTCCGCCACCCGGCAGGCCATGTCGCAGGCGTAGAGCTTGGCCATGGCCACTTCCCTCACCGGCTCCTTGCCCTCCACGTAGAGCTTGAGGACGTGATAGGTGAAGGCCCTTCCCAGCTCGATCTCCGTGGCCATGTCCGCCAGCATGTGGGAGATGGCCTGGAATTTCCCTATTGGCCTCCCGAAGGCCTGCCTCTCCTTGGCATACTGTAGGGCGATGTCGAAGAGCAGCTGGGCTCCGGCCACCGCCCCCAGGGCCATGATCAGGCGCTCCCAGACGAAGTTTGCCATTATCTGGTAGAAGCCCCGGTTCTCCTCACCCAGCAGGGCGTCGGCGGGGACCCGGACGTCGATGAAGGAGAGCTCCCCGGTGTCCGAGGCCTTCCAGCCCAGTTTCTTTATCTTCTTCGAGGTCTCGAAGCCCGGGGTGCCGCGGTCCACGATGAACTGGGAGATTCCGGCGTACCCCTTGTCCCGGTCCGTCTTGGCGGCCACCACCACCCAGTCGCAACGCACCCCATTGGTGATGAAGGTCTTGGAGCCGTTGATTATCCAGTCCGAGCCGTCGCGCACGGCGTAAGTGCGGATGCCGGCCACGTCCGAGCCGGCCTCCGGTTCGGTGATACCCAGGGCGCCGATGCTCTCCCCTTTTATGCCGGGGACGAGGTATTTCTCCTTCTGTTCCTCGGTCCCGAAGCGGTTTATCTGGGGCATGGCGATGCCGATGTGAGCACCCAGCCCGGCGGCCACGCCCGCCGAGCCGCAACGGGTTATCTCCTCGTGGAAGACGGCCTCCGCGAGGCGGTCATCGTCCCCTCCGTATCTCTCGGGATAGGACATGCCCAAAAAACCCAGCTCCCCCATGCGCGTGAACACCCAGCGGGGGAACTCCTCCGCCTCCTCCCACTCGTCGGCGTGGGGGGCGAGCTCCTTCTCCACGAACTCCCGGAGATTGCGGCGGAAATCCTCGTGAACGGGTTGGAATATGTCGTAGCTCATCCTGCCCTCCCTCTGATCGCTGCACCGGTGGTAAGGTGCCTTTCAGCCGGTTGAACCAGGAAGATTATAACACCGGCGGTTTGCCCCCTGAATCCGGCACATGGGCCCGGCCGGTTTCAGGCGGGAGGTCTCGCCTCCGGTCTCGGAGGCGCTCGCGGCACGGCGTGAGGGCCCCCGCCTTGCTTTGTCCGCCGGGGAGGCAGGAAAAGGGTGGATCCCAGGGCGGTGGTTGCGACAGGGACTGATATGACTCCCGTGGTGTGAGGTGGGGCCTATGAGCGCTCCCTTTCCGGGCCATGGGGTCGCCAAAGCTCCTCCTCTCCTTGTAGCCCGCGGACGGGGGAGTCAAGTTATGAAGTAACGGGCCGCCTTTTCCGATAAGCATAGGGTAGGCCGGCGGGGGTGCCCTCGGGCCGGGCGGCCGTTTCCGCTGCCCGGCGCAGGCGTAGCGGATGCCCTTTGCGGTCGGAGAGCGGGAGAGGGAGGGCTACCGGAAGCCCTGCCGGACATCGCCTCCACGGAGGGCGGATGTGAGCGGATGGTTTGTCAGAAAGGGCCTCAGGGATTAGACTAGAGGGGAAAACGTTGCGGGAGGGCGAGATGGCTTACCGGGTTCTGGTGGTAGACGACGATCCGATGGTGACCCGCCTGGTGCGCATCAACCTGGAGCTTGAGAACTTCGAGGTCGAGGAAGCCTGGGACGGGAAGACGGCCATGCGCATGATGCGCGAGAACCGCCCCGACCTGCTGGTCCTGGACATCATGATGCCCCAGATGGACGGGTGGGAGATCCTCAAGCTGGTCCGGGAGGACGAGCAGTTGCGGGACCTTCCCGTGGTGGTGCTCACCGCCAAGGTCCAGGAGGAAGACATCGCCCGGGGATGGCGCATGGGCGCGGATGGTTACATCGTCAAGCCCTTCAACCCGGTCATCCTGGCCGATGCCCTGCGGAAGGTCCTGGAGGCCTCACCGGAGGAGAGGCTCGCCTTGCGCAACGAGGAGATAGAGCGCTACAAGGATTACGTCTGAGCCGGTCCCAATGCCCCAACGGCGCTGCCTCAGCCAAATCTCATCCCATCGCTTACCATGTCGGCGAACCTGCCAAATTCTCCCATGGAGGACAGCAAGAATCGGTAGCTTGCGGAATCAGCGTCTTCAATATGGTTGCGTTGAAGGTTAAACGCAGAGCTTGGGCAGGTATTCCAATTCAGCGGGAGCGGTGAGTTTATGCTCAATATGGAATTTTATGGCGATTCCAGACCGTTATTTCAAAGTTTAGTGGAAGGAAAACTTTGCTATATCCGCGGCACCCCTTCGAAGGTGGCGCTCGCCGTTGCCATATCGCAGAGAATGCCGGGAACCTCCTCGGCCGCACTTCGCGACGCGGGTGCGGGACGGCTTCGCCTCGTACCTCCACCTGACCGGCGTCGCTGCCCGGGATGGAGGGAAGCGGAACCGCGTGGCCGCACTTGCCTGCCACGCCTTGAGGCACGACACCCCTTGAGAGGTGAGGAGGCCAACCTCGACACACCCTCCGGCGGTCGCTGTTCGAGGGATTCCTGAGCCCAGATCTCGAAAACCTCTCCGCAGGCCATACCTCAAGAAGCACGAAAACCCCCGGCGCCGTGGCTCATATCCCCGCCGGCTCAATAGGATCCGGCTCCCGCCGATGCGCCCCCCGCATAGGCCACCGCCTCCAGGAATCAGGAAACTCCCGGCGCCGTGGCTCATAAAATATGGATAATAATGGTGTGATGTGGGCATCATTCATGGTAGGCGGGCTTCCCCCCGCCGGACTGGCGTGCCGGGGCGTGGGAGGCGATCGCTTGCGGCCGGGTTTTCCGGGGCCTCGCGTCCTCCCGGCGGAGGCCGTGGGAGGAGAGGGAGAGACGAGGGAGCGGTTCCGGGAAGCCGATGGATACCGGAAAATCCCGGCGGATGAGCGGATGGAAGCCTGGAGGTCCGGATAGAAAGGGAGGTGGAGATGTCCAGGGTGGTGGTGCTCTCGCCCCTGCCGGAGGAGGCGGTCAGGGGGATGCTGTCCGGGGTCCTGGAAGGTCGCGAGGTCACGGTGGAGGTCTACCAGGGGGATCCGGGCCCCGGCCTGGAGGAGGCGGTGCGAGGGGCGGACGTGATAATCGGCGATTTCACCTTCCGCCTGCCCATAGACGCCCGGGTGGCGGAGGCGGCGCGGGGCTGCCGGCTCATCCAGCAGCCCAGCATCGGTTACCAGCACATAGACCTGGAAGCCACGCGTGAGGCGGGGATACCGGTGGCCAACGTGGGGGCGGCCAACGCCGTGGGGGTGGCGGAGCACGCCGTGATGTTCATGCTCTGCCTGCTCAAGAAGGCCCTTTACTTCCATAACAAGACCGCCGCGGGGGAGTGGGGGCAGCAGGACATCTTCACCCTGGGGCTTTACGAGCTGCAGGGCAAGACGGTGGGCATCGTGGGGATGGGCAACATCGGAAGGGAGGTGGCGGTGCGCCTGCGGCCCTTCGGCTGCCGAGTCCTCTATTACGACCTGGTTCGCCTCCCGGCGGAGAAAGAGGAGGAACTGGGGGCGGAGTACGCGGAGCTTGAGGAGCTCCTGCGCGCCTCGGACATCGTCACCCTCCACGTTCCCCTGACCCCGGAGACCCGTCACCTCATCGACCGGGAGAGGCTGGGCTTGATGAAACCCGACGCCTACCTCCTGAACCTGGCACGGGGGGAGGTGGTGGACGAGGAGGCCTTGGCCGAGGCCCTGCAGGAAGGGAGGATAGCCGGCGCGGGCCTGGACGTCTTCGCCCGGGAGCCGGTGGAACCCGATAACCCGCTTCTCAAGTCCGACCGGGTCATCCTCTCCCCCCACGTGGCGGGAGGCACCAACGAGAGCCGGGTGCGCATGCTCCAGGTGACCATAGACAACGTCATGCGGGTGCTCTCGGGAGAGAAACCCCGCTTCGTGGTCAACGGCGTGGAGTGAGCACAGGGGGTGTGCGATGATTTCGCGTTGCAGTAAGCGGGGTGGACTTCCCGGTGGAAGATACGGGGTCTGGCCGTCGCCGGCCCGGGGCGGGAGAAGGAGGAGCGGCCCATGAACTGCGCGCAGATGCTCATCGAGGGCCTGAAGGTCATGGGGGTCCGCCGCATCTACGGTATCATCGGCACCTCAAACTTCGCCTTCGTCAACGCCCTCTACGATCACCGGGAGGACATCCGTTACATCTCCTGCCGCCATGAACAGGTGGCGGCGAGCATGGCCGACGCCGAGGGACGGCTGACGGGAATCCCCGGGGTGGCACTCACCCACTCCGGCCCCGGCACCCTGAATGCCCTCATCTCCGTGGCCAATGCCTATAAGGACGGGAGCCCCATGATCCTCCTCAGCGGGGCGGTGAAGAGGAAGCTACGTGGCAGCGACGGCATGCTGGAAGCCAACCACATGGAAATATTTTCCTCTTTATGCCGGGGGGTCTTCCGGGTGGAGGAGGCGGACCATACCGCCGCCGTGCTCTCGCAGGCCTATACCCTGGCCGTCTCGGGGGGAAGGGGCCCGGTGCTCATCGAGGTCCCCGAGGACGTGTGGGAGGAGGAGGTGAAGGTGGAGGCGCCCCGCTTCCGCTTCGCCGCCGAACACCGCCCCCCACTGCACGTGGAGGACGTCTGGAAGGCTCTGGAAAAGGTGAAGGAGGCCAAAAGACCCCTCATCCTCTCCGGGGGAGGAGTGGCCTACTCGGGAGCCTCGGAGCTCCTGGTGCGACTGGCGGAGACCCTCCGCGTCCCCGTGGCCACCACCGGGAACGGGCGGGGCACCATCCCCGAGGACCACCCCCTGTGCCTGGGGAGGGCCGGGTTCGGAGGAGGGAACACGGTGGCCGACGCCGCCCTATCGGAGGCGGACGTCATCCTGGGGGTGGGTTGCATCATCTCCGACCTCACCTCCTACGAGTACACCCTTCCCATCCCCGGGGAGCTGGTGCTGGTGAACATCGACATGGAGGCCATGCTCAACTGCCGGAGGCGGCCCCAGTTGCCCATCGAGGCCGACGCGCGCGATTTCCTCCTCGAGGCGGTGGACGCGGTGAAGGATTATCGGCCGCCGGACCGCAGGGAGTGGTGGGAATTCCTGGAAGGAAAACGCACGGAATGGAGGGCGCTGGTGGAACAGGCCCGGAACTCGGACCGGGAGCCGCTTTCCGGAGCCAGGGTGATCCACGAACTGGTCCACCTCCTGCCGCGAGAGAGGATAATCACCGTGGGAGCGGGCACTCACCTCCTCTATCCCATGGCCTTCCTTCCCTGCCTGGAGCCCCTGACCTACCTCTCGGCGGTGAACTTCGGGGCCATGGGCTTCGGCTTCCCCGCCGCCCTGGCCGCCAAGCTGGTGCGCCCGGAACGGGAGGTGGTGGCCATCCTGGGGGACGGGGACTTCATGATGACCCTGCAGGACCTGGAGACCGCCTGCCGGGAGGGGATAAAGGTCCTGGTGCTGGTGATGAACGACCACATGTACCGGGTTCTGAACATCCGGCAGAGGGTGCAGTGCCAGGGGAGGATACTGGGCACATGCCACGGCAACCCGGACTTCGCCGCCCTGGCCCGCTCCTTCGGAGCGGCGGGGTGGAGGCTGGAGAAGGTGGCGGACATCCGCCCGGTCCTGAGCGAGGCGCTGGCCGCGGAAGGGCCGGCGGTGGTGGACGTGGTCATCGACCCGGAGGACTTGCCCCCCTTCAACCTCGAGGCCTCCCTGCGCATGAGCATGGGATAAGCTTTCGGAAGGACGCGGGGACAGGCCGCAGGGGCTTGAGCGCTGGCATTGGCGGCCTTCGCCTCCCTGCGCCCAGGAGCGGGATTCGGCCGGGGCGAGATGGGAGTTACCGGAAGTCGCAATGATGGTGCGGCTCCTCGCGTGACATGGGTTGAGCGGTGGAAGGAGCGGATGAATGGACGTCGTAGGGATGAAGGCCTACCGGGGGGAGTTCGAGGTGAGCACCGGGACGCGGGCTCAGCTCGTCGACATCACCTCGAGGGTGCGGGAAGTTGTGCGCGGCTCCGGGGTTCGGGAAGGGATATGCCAGGTCTACATCCCCCACACCACGGCCGGGGTGACGGTCAACGAGGCCGCCGACCCGGACGTGGCCGCGGACATCCTCGAGCACCTGGAGAGGCTGGTGCCCCGGGGCAGGTACCGCCACCGGGAGGGAAACGCCGACGCCCACATCAAGGCCAGCCTGGTGGGCTTCTCCGCCGCCCTGCCCGTCTTCGGAGGGGACTTGGCCCTGGGCACCTGGCAGGGGGTGTTCCTGTGCGAGTTCGACGGGCCGCGGCGGCGCAGGGTGTGGGTGACCGTGCTGGGATCGGGTTGAGCCGGAAAGGAGGCGGGAGGTGGATACCGGGGAGGCGCGCCTGGAGGGACTGATCACCTTCACCAGCGATTTCGGGACCTCGGAGGAATGGGTGGGGGTGGTGAAAGGGGTCATCCTCTCCATCAACCCCAGGGCGGTGGTCGTGGACCTCAGCCACGAGATACCGCCCTTCGACATCGGGAAGGGGGCCCTGGTGCTCGCCGCCGCTCTTCCCCATCTCCCCGTGGGGGTGCACCTGGCGGTGGTGGACCCCGGCGTGGGTACGCGGCGCCTGGCCGTGGCCCTGCAGTGCCGAAGGGGTGATTTTCTGGTGGGTCCGGACAACGGGTTGCTTCTTCCTGCAGCGGAAAGGCTGGGGGGCGTGACCCGCGCCTTCTTCCTGGAGAACAGCGACTTCTTCCGCCGCCCCGTCCATCCCACCTTCCACGCCCGCGACATCTTCGCCCCGGTGGCCGCTCACCTCTCCCTGGGGGTGGACCCCTCAGAGATGGGGATGCCCATGGACGCAGAGGACCTGGTCCCCGCCCCCTGGGGGAGGGCAAGGACGGGCGAGGGCGCCATCTACGCCGAGGTGATCGACGTGGACCGCTTCGGGTCACTCCGCCTCAACGCCTACCCGGAGCAGGTGGAGGGACTGGGCCACCGGAGGGGTGACCGCGTCATAGTGGGGCTGGGAGAGGGAGAGATGGAGTTCGTCCTGGCCTCCACCTTCGGGGAAGTGGAGGCGGGAGCCCCTCTCCTCTTCGAGGATTCCTCGGGGGTGATGGCCCTGGGGGTGAGCGGGGGGAGCCTCTATGCCCGGACGGGTTCGCGTCCCGGGGACACGGTGATAATCTACGGACCAGCAGCCCGGTGATTGCCGGCGTGGGCCGGGTTGAGCTGGAGCCGCAAGTCGAAGTAGTGATGATCCGCGCACCGCTCCCCGGCAATTTCCGGGGCGGGAGGTGGCAGGTTTGAGGTTCGATGCGCCGGATCATGCCGGGGATGACCGCTGGAGACCGTGGCAGGAGGGTGACCGGTTTCAGGAGCCCGGAGCATGCGAGAGGTCCTGGCCGGGAAATGCGAGGTGGGAAGGGAGGGCCCGAAGGTGTCGACCATCCGGGCGCTCGTCCCCGGCACGGCGCGAAGGTGGTCGAGGGAAACGTTCGAGCTTGAAGGAGGAGAGATGCCGGAGGAATGCCGAAATCACCGCGCCAATCTGGAGATGTGCAACTGCACCTACGAGCCCTGCTCCCGTAAGGGTTACTGCTGCGAATGTCTCCACTACCACCGCCGCAACGGTGAACTACCCGCCTGTTTCTTCCCTCCCGAGGTGGAGAGGACCTACGACCGTTCCTTGAGCCGTTTCCTGAAGAGCCGTTGAGCAGCGTCTCGACCTTCCCCGGGGCGGCTCCAGTTCATACTTTCCGCGAGGAGGGAGAAGGCGCACCGGCGAACGGAGGCGGGAAGCGCGGGCTTTCGGTTCCCGTTCGCAATGCCGGGCTTAGCCGGACTCGGGTTCCCTGAAGGGCCCTGATCCCCGTGATCCCCCGGAGGGCCGGACTCGAGTGCCGTTGAGGGAGCCGGGCCTCGCTTCTTTTTTGGTTTGCCGGCCGGCCGCTGCCGGTGCCGGACCCGATCCCATGACCGCAACCCTTGATGAGCGAGGCGCGTTCGCGCCTCTCGGGGTGGATATCGGGATCCGTCTAATAAGTCAGTGACCGCTGATCTCGCCCTTGACACTGCGTTGGCGGGGATCCCCGGCAAGACCTCGAAGACTTGTAAACCCAAGGTCCGTATCTGTCGATAAAAATCAAGAATTCGAAAGGAGGGGAGAGGATGGATCAGGCCGCCGCCTACGACGACGGCGGCCTTCATGCTTTCCGTGGGGCTATCCGGCTGCAGCTTTGAGCCCGTATGGGTCTCGTCTTATCGGACCGCATAATGCCTGCGAAGAAGGCCTCCTTCGAGGCGGGGAAGGTTGAAGGGAGGGATGCGGATGGGATGAAAGGAACCCGTGTTGCCTACCTTTCAGGGTCAGATGGCTATGGATGGGGAGACGAGGGAGGGGATGTCTATGAGAGGGCGCTATGGGGCGGGAAAGTTTATCATGGCGACTTCATCGATACTTCTTTTCATCTTACTGGCTGGCGCCTTTCACGTGGCGGCGGGGGATTTTAATGCCGCCTGCGGGAGCAGCGGTTGGTATTTCGCCGAGGGTTTCACCGGCGGAGACTTCGACACCTGGATCCTCATCCAGAACCCCAACCAGGTGGACACCGTGGCCACCCTGCGTTTCCTCACCCCCGAGGGGGAGCTCGAGCCCCTGGAGGTGCCCCTGCGGGGGGAGACCCGGACCACCGTGTATCTAAACGCCCTTCCGGAGCTCGGGGACCGGGAGGTGGCCACGGAGGTCAAGGTGGAGGGAAGCGGAATCGTGGCCGAGCGGGCCATGTACTTCAGCTACGGAGGGCAGCGCGCCGGAGGGCATTGCTCCATCGGAGCCAGCCACCCCTCGTGCACCTGGTATCTCCCGGAGGGCTACACGGGAGGCAGCTTCGACACCTACGTGCTGCTCATGAACCCGGGGGAGGAGGACGCCAGGGGCGTATGGCTCAAGCTGATGAAGCCCGCCGACGGCCGCTACTACCCTTTCAAGGTGGACGTACCTGCCGGCAGGAGGGTTACCGTCAAGCTGGACGACCTGGTGTGGACGGAGGGATCGGAGAATTATATCTCCGCCACCTACGAACCGCCGCCGGGTTCCGAGCCCGAGCAGGTGAAGTTCGACGACACCTCGGTCGCCACGTGGATCATCTCCGCAAAGCCGCTGGTGGCGGAGCGGGCCATGTACTTCGACTACTACGGGAAGGCCGGCGGCTCCTCCTCCATAGGGGCCACCGGCACGGCGCCGGTCTGGTATCTGCCGGAGGGATATACGGGAGGAGACTTCGACACCTGGGTGATGGCCATGAACCCCAACTCCTATCCCGTGGACATCACCTACACCTTCTTCTCCAACAGCCCGGGTTTCACTCCCGTGAGCGTGACCCATGAAGGGGTGCCCGCCTACTCGCGGGACACCATTTTCGTGGACCAGGTGCCCGGGCTGGAGGGTTCCGACGTCTCCACCATGGTCACGGCCTGTCCGTCCGGTGGCGGGACCGAGGCGGCCTGCACCGGGAGCGAGGCCTGTATCGTCGCCGAACGCTCGGTGTACTTCCGCTACGGAACTGCCAGCGACGGGGCGACCTCCGTCGGGACCCCCTGTCTCTTCGACGAATGGGCCCTGGCCGAGGGCTACACCGGGGGAGGGTTCGACACCTACGTACTGGTCATGAACCCCAACGACCACTGGGTGAGGATCACCGCCACCTACATGACCCCGGAGGGGACCAAGGTGGTCAAGGAGTACCCGTGTCCACCCCGCTTCCGTTACACCATCAAAGTGGACGACCAGGATCCTGCCTTGTCCTCCACCGACGTGTCCACGCGCATATTCGCCGAGTACATGGAGGAACCGGGAGCGGAAGCGGCGGTCTACGGGAAGAGCTGTTCCGCGGGAGTGGCCGTGGAGCGGGCCATGTACTTCGTCTACCGTAGCCCCGAGACGGGCAAGGTGATGTCCGGGGGCACCTGCTCCATAGGCTTCGGGGAGTGATACCGCGAGGGCGGAAGACGGCCAGTCCATCCCCGTCCCACTTTGACGCCTATGGAACGGCGGGCGGAAAGCGAGAACGGGAGGGGTGAACGGAAGGCCGGCGAGAGCCGGCCTTCCCCTTTCCCGCCCCGTGAATCTCAAGCCGTAATATAATAATCCGGACCCATCAGGCGCGAGGCGGCATGGGTCCTTCCTCCCGCCTGGAGGCGAGGGCAGCGCCGGCCCGGCCCTTCGCGCGGGGCCCATGCGGCAGGAACGGAGCAAGGTTCGTGAGACACCCGAGGAGCCAAGGAGGGAAGATGGAGGAGGTCTACATCGTCAGCGGTTGCCGCACCCCCATCGGACGTTTCGGGGGTAGCCTCAAGGACGTCATGCCCGCGGAGCTGGTGCGTCTGGTCATCCAGGAGGCTTTGCGACGGGCCGATATCCGCCCCGACCAGGTGGACGAGGTCATCTTCGGGCAGGTGGCGGTGCGTTACGACGAGCTGTGCATGCCCGCGCGCATGGGCTCGTTGAAGGCGGGGATACCTTACACCGTGCCCTGCAACATGGTGGGAAGGGCCTGCGGGTCGGGGATGCAGGCGGTGGTGGACGCCGCCCGGGCCATCAAGATGGGGGATTCGGGGGTCGTGGTCGCCGGGGGGGTGGAGAGCAGGAGCAACATTCACTTCTACAACGACGACCTACGCTGGGGAAGGCGCATGCGCAACAGCGTGATGAAGGACGGCCTCACGGACATCCTCACCGACCCCTACAACGGGCTGATCATGGGCCTCACGGCGGAGAACGTGGCCGAGCGCTACGGGATCTCGAGGGAGGAGCAGGACGCCTACGCCCTGGAAAGCCAGCGCCGCGCCGCGGCGGCCATCTCCGCCGGGAAGTTCAAGGAGGAGATCGTTCCCGTGGAGGTCCAGACGCGCAAGGGGACGGTGGTCTTCGACACCGATGAGCACCCTCTTCCGGACACCACCCTGGAGAAGCTGGCCGCCCTCAAGCCGGCCTTCAAAGAGGGGGGGACGGTGACCGCGGGCAACGCCTCGGGGATAAACGACGGGGCCGCCGCACTGGTGGTCATGTCCGGGGAGAAGGCCCAGGAGCTGGGCGTGAAGCCCCTGGCCCGCATAGTCTCCTGGTCCTATGTGGGCGTGGACCCGGACATCATGGGGGTGGGCCCCATCTACGCCATCCCCAAGGCCTTGGAGAAGGCGGGCCTGAGGCTCGAGGACATCGACGTCATCGAGCTCAACGAGGCCTTCGCCGCTCAGGCCGTGGCCTGCATCCGGGAGCTTGGCCTGGACATGGAGAAGACCAACATCTACGGCAGCGGTATCGCCCTGGGGCATCCCGTGGGGTCTACGGGAGCGCGCATCCTGGTGACTCTGATGACCGCCCTCAAGGAGAGGGGCGGGAGGTACGGCCTGGGTTCCCTCTGTTGCGGCGGCGGCCAGGGCATCGCCATGGTCATCGAGCGGGTTTAAACCCTGCGCCTCGCCGCCCGTTCTCGGCAAGCCGGGCGGGCGCTCCGGTGCCCGTTTCCGGCGCCGGATGCCTTGCGCTCCGATGGTCTCTGCCGGCGGACCGGCGGAGGGCACCACCGGTCTGGAATCGATTTGGAGAACGGTGTCCGGCTTAAGGCGGGCTTCCTTTACGCCCGGGATCCGGACGGCTGGGGATGGAGATGGCGGGGCCGGCTGGTTTTCGTTCGCCTCCCCAGAACGAGCTCCTCCCTTCCTTGCGGCGTGGATGAGGCATCCGTAAAGCTCGCCTTCGGTCGGAAGGGATGTCTCAAGTTTACTCCCGGCGGTGTTGTGTTTAGAATTGACGCATCGAGAAGCCACGGGGGCGATTTTCGGACATGGACGTGCTCAAGAACAGGAACCTCAGCGTCAAGTTCCAGATCCTGGTGGAGATAGCCCTGCGCCAGCCCAACGTGCAGCAGAAGGACATCGCCGAGAGGCTCAACCTCACCAACCAGGCCATATCCGAATATTTCCAGGAACTGAAGGAGAACGGCTGGATAGAGCAGTACGGGCGCTCCAAGTACCGGGTGACCAGGGAAGGCGTGGCCTGGATGCTCTCCGCCTATCGGGACCTGGTCTCCTATCTGGATAGGGTTGGGGAGGCCATAACCGGGATCTCCGTCTGCGCGGCCATAGCCGAGAGCGCCATCCGAAAGGGTCAGGAGGTGGCGCTGTTCATGGAAGGGGGCCTACTCATGGCCACCACCAGGCCTCTGGGGGCGGTGAGGGCCGTCGCCGCCACCTCCGCGAAGAAGGGGGAGGACGTGGGGGTCACCGAGATCCGGGGGATCATACCCCTGCGCAAGGGGCGGGTCCGCGTCTTCAGCGTGCCCACGGTGGAAAAAGGAGGTTCGCGCGCCGCCGACATTGAGCTCCTGCGATCGGAACTGAACGGGAAGGCCCTCCTGGGCTGCATAGGGCTGGAGGCCCTGGCCCTCCTGAGGAAGATCAGGAGAAACCCGCATTATTTCTACGGGGTTCGGGAGGCGGTGGTGGAGGCGGCCAACTCGGGGCTGGATTTCCAGGTGGTGGTCTCAGAGGACTACCTCTCTCCCCTGCTGGCCAGGCTGGGGGAGGAGGATATCGGCTATGAGCTGATAGACCTCGCGAGGCCGGGGGGCGGATGAGCCTTCCTCCTCCAAGGGCCCGGGAATAACGTGTCGCTCACGGCTCCCTCGGCTGGTCACCGCAGGGAACAGGGCGAGTAGAGTATCCTTCCTCCGCGTCCGTGGTGTTCGCCCTGCCCGAGCCGCCCATGGCGTGGGATGTTAGTGGTTGGGGGCCGTCCCCGCCCCCCCCGGACTCGCGCCTTCGTTCCTGGCGAATCACCCGGCCTCTTCAGGGCATGAGCCTTGACGGCGGCAACGGTGAACAAGGGATACGCCTCTCCCGGACGTCCCCGAGGCCCCTCTGTCCATGAAGTCGTTGCCGCGGCGACGTCTTGTCCCGGTTCCGCCCGCATTCAAGATGGTCGGTGGCTCGCGGGGGAACGCCGGACACGGGGGCGGGGATGTGCGGGTTTTCGCGGTTCGTGGGCGGGGGAAGGGGCGGTCGTCAGCCACCCGCAAAACGGCTTGGCATGGCCATGTCCTGTCCGGCAGGCACCATCTCTGGAAATCCCGCATGACGTGCCGTTTTGGAAAGTTACCCGGGTTTTGAGAGAGGCTGCAGACAGCGGCGAAGGTTTGTTATAACGCGCATTCCCGGGAGCATTCAAAAGATTTAGAGGTCTCCATTCGGACTGGATGGCATGGCCGTCCCGGTTGACAATCATATAAACAAATAATATTTAATATAATCAATATTATTGGATTAACGAATGGAGGCCTCTGGACTTGGGCAGGGAGAAGACCGGTGTAATCCTGCTCCTTCACGGGAGCAGGGAAGACGAGGAGACCACCCGGTGGATGGAGGAACTCCTCCGCAGGGCGTCGGTACTTCTGCCCGAGAGCCTGAGGCTGGGAGCGGCTTTCCTGCAGTTCAACCGGCCCGACCTCCAGGAGGCCGTGGGGCGCATGCGGGAGGATTCCGTGGAGCACGTTTACGTCATGCCCCTTTTCCTCCACCCCGGAAGGCATCTCCGCCGAGACGTCCCCCACTTGATGAGGCGTTTGAGGGAGAGGAACCCAGGCATGGAAGTACGGTTGTGCGGGAGCCTCGGGGAGCAGCCATGGCTCTTCGAGGCGCTGGCCCGCTGGATCGCCGCGGAGCTCCCGGACGCGTTCTTCGATGGGTCCGCGGAGCGGTGGAGGTCCGTCACCGGGGAGGAGATCATGCGGGCCAGCATGCGCCTGGCCCGGGACATCCTGGGAAATCGGTGCTTCGGGGAGGGGGAGGAGAAGGTCCTCATGCGCATCCTGCACGCCACCGGTGACCCCACCATCCTGGGGAGCGTTTTCTTGAGCCCGGGAGCGGTGGACAGCGGCGTGAAGGCCTTGCGGCGGGGCGCTGCGGTGATCGCCGACGTGGGCATGGTCAAGGCGGGGCTGAACCGCGGAGTGCTGGAGCGGTTGGGCTGCCCGGTATATTGCGCCGCCGAAAGACGGGAAGAAGTTCCCGCTTCCGGTACGCGCGTAGGTAACGGGATCCTGGATCTCCGGGGTCACCTGGACGGCTCGGTGGTGGTCGTGGGCAACGCCCCCACCGCCCTCATGTCCCTCATTCACCTGGCCCGCGAGGAGGGGGTGGCACCAGCACTGGTCATCGGCACTCCGGTGGGTTTCATCCAGGCCCCGGAATCCAAGAGGAGCCTCATGGCCCTGGGGGTCCCTTACATCACCGTGCAGGGGAGTAGGGGAGGAAGCTCCGTGGCCGTGGCGGCGGCCAACGCACTGCTGGAGATGGCAGCCGGGGACAGGGGCTCGCAGGGGCCCGTTCCCGCGGAAGAAGGAGGTGGGAAATGAAGGACGGCGGTCGAAGGGAATCGCGCATGCGCTGTTCGCCGGGGATCAGGCTGGCGCTCTTCATGGCCGTTTTCGCCCTGGCCGTCCAGTTGCGCGACCGCGCTTACGCCATGCACATAGCGGAGGGCATCCTACCCGGTGCGTGGGCCGGCCTCTGGTACGGGGTGGCCGCAGTCTTCGTCGCCGCCGGCCTCTACGTCATGTCCAGAGAGCTGAGGAGGGACCGGTCCCGGGGGCCGCAGATGGCCCTCATGGGAGCCCTCATCTTCATCTTCTCCCTGTTGCCCATTCCCGTTCCCATCAGCGGGACCTGCTCCCATCCCTGCGGTACCCCCATGGCGTCCGTGATCATAGGGCCGGCGGTCTCCGCCCTCATGGGAGGCATCGCCCTCCTTTTCCAGGCCCTCTTCTTCGCCCACGGTGGCATCACCACCTGGGGGGCCAACGTGGTCTCCATGGCCGTGGTGGGCTCCTTCGCCGGTTTCTTCGTCTACCGGCTGTCGAGGAGACTGGGCGCCAACACCTTCCTGGCCGCCTT
>MU158636.1:20269-27258 GCA_015711895.1 Candidatus Solincola tengchongensis
GGACGTCGTGGCCGCCATCGCCGGAAGGAGGCCGGAGTTGCTCGCCGAGGCCGTCCCCGTCTTCGCCAGGAGAGGGAGAGGGAATTAGGGAGGGTCGGATATGGAAAAGCGGACTGCGTTCATCGTCTCTCTGGTCACCGTGCTCGTCGTGGCCGCGGCCTCCGTGGCCCTCGCCTTCTCCTTGAGGGACAGGGCCAAGGTGACCGAGGAGGAGGCGGGGGAGGAAGCGGCCTGGTCGGGCATGGACGAGAGTGTGGTGGAGACCTTCGCCGCCGAGCACGGGAGGGAGGCCAGGGGCCCCGTTCTGCCCCTGGAGGAGGGGGACATTCTGCTCTTCCTGTTCTGCCTGGGCGGATTTCTGGCCGGGGTGGTCGTGGGTTACCTCTGGAGGAGGATCCTGGGCGAGAGTCCCGGAAAGGAGGAGGTCGGGGCGGCCTGACGTCCCGGGTGGGCGAATGGAGCACTTCCGCGAGCTGGACCTCCCGGTCGTCAGGGGGCTGGAGCATCTGGGGGACCCCAGGGTGGCGCTGCCCTTCGTGGCCGCAAGCCTGGGAGTCCTCCTCTTCACCTCTTCGCTGCTGCTCCCGCTATTTGTCTTCCTCTTCTGCCTCACCCTGCTCATGGCCGGTGGGGTGCCCGTCTCCACCGTGGTCCGAAGGCTCTCCTTCCCCCTGGTGGTGGCCGGCGTGCTCATGCTCACCCAGCTCTTCGCTTACGGGCGGACGCCGCTATTCCGCCTGCGCCTCTTGGGCTTGGACCTGGTGGGCCGCTCCGAGGGCCTGATCCGGGGTGGCATCCTGGTGGGCAGGGTCATGGCGGGGGTGATGCTCCTCGTCTTCCTCACCTCCGTCATGCCCGTGTACCGCCTGCTGGAGTTCGCCGGGCGGGTGGGCGCATTGCGCCTCTTCGTGCTGCAGTGCCTCATGGTCTACCGCTTCGCCTCCATCCTCGTCAACGAGGCGGCCAGGATACACGAGGCCCAGGCCGTAAGACTGGGCCATATTACCTTCCTCAGGAGGATACGCGCCCTCCAGCTGCTGGGCACCTCGCTGGTGATCAGGTCGCTGGAAAGGTCCGGGAACGTATACGACGGGGCGCGCATGCGCGGCGCGGGGACTGTCCCCACCCGGCGCATATTCGAAGGTCGGGAGCTGTCCCCACCCGGCGCATATTCGCAGGTCGGGAGGGGAGAATGGAATGGCGCACGGCTCTGCTTCTGGCCGCGGCCGTCGCCCTCTTCTTCATCGCCGGGCGGGTCTTCCATGTTGCGGCTTGAAAAGGTGGGCTTCGCCTATCCCGGGGGCTCCTTCGCCTTACGGGGGATCGACCTGGCCCTCTCCCGCGGGGAGATGGCGGCTTTGGTGGGCCCCAACGGCTGCGGAAAGACCACCCTGCTCAAGCTGATGATCGGGCTCCTCGAGCCCGGTGAGGGGACGGTGAGCCTGGAGGGGATCCCGCTGCAGTCTCTCCGGGATAGGGAGGTCTTCGGCCGGGTGGGACTGGTCTTTCAGGACCCCAACGACCAGATCTTCCTCGCCACTCCGGAGCAGGACGTGCGCTACGGCTTGACCAACCTGGGCCTGGGGCCGGAGGAGGTGCGGGTTCGCGCCCGGGAGGCCATGGATGCGGTGGGGATAAGGCATAAATCCGGCATCCCCATCCAGCACCTCAGCCACGGGGAGAAAAAGAGGGTGGCCCTGGCGGGGATGCTGGCCCTGCGCCCGGAATATCTCCTCCTGGACGAGCCCACCAGCGGCCTGGACCCCATGGGGGCGCACCGCTTCATGGAGACGCTGGCCGGGCTCAAGGGATCCGGGCGCATGGGCATAATGGTCGCCACTCACGACCTGGACATGGTGCCTGTCTTCTGCGACCGCATGTATCTCCTGGACGGAGGCCGGATAGTCGCCCATGGCGAACCGGGGCGCGTTTTCCAGGAAGTGGAAAGGATACGCCGGGCCGACCTCCGCCTACCGAGGGTGGCGCACCTCATGGAAGTCCTCTACCGCCGGGACGGGCTGGGCCGGCTTCCCCTGCCGCTGACCATCGGCGAGGCCCGCAAGGCCATCCTCAGCTGGGGGTGCCGGGGATGAACGCCTTCCGGGAGGCCGTTCTGCAGCCGCTCCTCCTGGACCTGAGGGGCAGGCCCTGCCTGGTGGCGGGCGGGGGGAGCACCGCCGCCAAGAGGGCGCGGACGCTGGTCGCCGCCGGGGCCAAGGTCAAGGTGGTGGCCCCCGTGCTGGGGGAGGCACTGCGCGAGATGGCCCGCAAGGGAGAAGTGGAGTGGGAGGAGAGGGGCTTCCGGGAGGAGGACCTGGAGGGCCGGTTCCTGGTGGTGGCGGTCACCGGGGACGCCGCGGTGAACGCGGAGATCGAACGGTCCTGCCGGAGGAGGGGGATACTGGTGTGCGCCAACGCGCCGCATTCCCACGGCGACGTCCTTTTCCCCTCCGTGGTCAGGAGGGGGGACCTGGTGCTCGCCGTGAGCACCAGCGGGGGCAACCCCGCGCTCTCCCGGATGATAAGGGAGGGGCTGGAATCCAGCCTCGACCCGGGCCTCACGGAGCTGGTGTCCGTGGTCAACGAGGCGCGGCGCAAACTCAAGTCCTCGGGACTGCGACCCTCCTTCCGGGACTGGAGAGAGGCCCTGGACGAGGAATTTTTCCAGTTGATGGAAAACGGCCTGCGGCACGAGGCGGAGAGGCTGCTGCTCGATCGCCTTTCCAGGACCTCCCCGGAGCGCCCCGAGTTCCTGGTATGGGGGATAAGCCACAGGACGGCCTGCCTGGAGGTCAAGGAGAGGCTCTCCCGCCAGGGAGCCGAACTGGAGGGACTGCTCAGGGAACTGAAAAAGACATTGGAAAGGGTTATGGTCCTCGATACCTGCAACCGTTTCGAGGTCTACGCCTATGCCCAGCCTTCCCTCCTGCGGGAAGCGGTCTCCGCCGTCGTGCTGCCCGGGCTGGCGGGGTTCGAGGAAGGGGGTCATTACACCCGTTGCCTCCTGCGCGGGGCGGAGGCCCTTGCCCACCTCATCCGCGTCATCTGCGGCCTCGATTCCATGATCCCCGGGGAGCAGCAGATAAGGAATCAGGTGCGCAAGGCGGCCCGGCTCGCGGATTCCGTGGGATCCCTGGGCGATCCGTTGAGGGGTGTGCTCGAGCGCGCCGTGCGCGCCGGGCGCAGGGTCGCCTCCAACCTCGGGGCGGTCGCGGAGTGGAGATCGGTGAGCGGGGCGGCGGTCATGGAAGTACGCCGGCATCTCGGTGACCTTGAGAGCCGTACCGTCCTGGTCGTCGGGTCGGGCGAGGCGGGGCGGCTGGCCCTCCACCTCCTGAGGAGGGAGGGGGCGGCGAAGCTACGGCTCATGGGTTCGGACGCGGAGAGGGTCGAGGGCCTGGCCCGGCGCTTCGGCGCCGAACCCCTCCATTACCGGGACCTGAAGGCGGCGCTCTGCGACGCCGACGCGGTGATCAACTCCTCGCCGCGTCCGAGTTCGATCCTGGAGAGGGAAGACCTGCTCAAAGCGGGTGAGAAGCGAGGCGACCACCCCCTGCTCATCTTGGACATCTCCGTACCCCGCGGGTTCCCCGCCTGGTGCTCTGAGCTGGAGGGGGTGGTATACAGGGACCTGCGTGACCTGGGGGACTGGGGCGGCGGTGACCTGGACCCGCGAACGGAGGTGGAGGCCCTTCTGGAGGGCGAGGCGCGTCGCATAGCCGCCTGGCTGGAGGAGAGAGCGGTTTCCCCCCTCATCGCCCGGCTGCACAGGGAGGCCGAGGACATTGGCCGCCGGGCGGCGGATGAGATCGCCTCCGCCCTCCGGCTGGAGGACGGCCAGAGGGAGTACCTCGGCAGGAGCATCCACAGGCTGGTGAGGCGGGTCCTCCACCGTCAGACCCTCATCGCCAGGACCTTTCCCGCCACGACGGGGCTCGCATCTTCCCGGGGGGAGGCGGCGGGCGATGCCTGAGGTGCTGAGGATAGGCACCAGGGGAAGCCCCCTTGCCCTGCGGCAGGCGGAGATGGTGCGGGATTTGCTCCTGAGGAGGGGTGCCCGGTGCCGCCTCGAGGTGGTCCCCGTGAGGGCTCGCGGCGGGGTCGAGGGCGAGGCGGGCGCCCCAGCCGGGAAGGAGAGGTTCGTCGCCGCCCTGCGCCGCTCCCTATTGGAGGGGGAGGTGGACCTGGCCGTGCACAGCCTGAAGGACGTGCCCCTCCAGTTCCCGCCGGGCATAAGCCTGGTCGCCTTCCCGGCCTGCGACGATCCCCGGGAGGCCTTCGTGTCCCTGAAGCACCGCAGCCTACTGGAACTACCGCCGGGCGGTATGGTAGGCACCTCCAGCCCGCGGCGCGTATTGCAACTCGCCCTGCTGAGGCCGGACCTCCAGGCCGTTCCCCTGCGGGGGAACGTGGACACCCGCCTGAGAAAACTCGAGGAGGGGGAATGCGACGCGCTCATCCTGGCCCTGGCAGGCCTGAGGCGCCTGGGCAGGGAGGGGGAGGTGAGGGAGGTATTACCCCCGGATGTCTTCGTGCCCGCGCCGGGCCAGGGGATCATCGCCGTGGAGGCCAGGGAGGACGACAGGCGGGTGGTGGAGATGCTCTCGGCGGTCGACGATGCGGAGGCCAGGACCCGGGCGCATGCGGAGAGGTCCTTCTGTGCCGCCCTGGGGGCCGACTGCGACACGGCGACCGGGGTGGTGGCGGTGCGCAGGGGGGAGACCCTGGAGATGACCGCCATTCACCGTTTCGAGTCCTCGGGGAGAGCGGTGAGGGGGAGGATAGAGGGATCGCCCCGGCACCCGGAGGAATTGGGAAGGGCGCTGGCGCGCAGGATCGTGGATTCCCACCGGCGAGGGGAGGTGGCGCGGTGAGGCGGGCGCCCCGGGAAGAACGGCGGGAGTCCAGGAGAGCGGGAAGTGTCTTCTTGGTGGGGGCCGGGCCCGGTGATCCTCACTTGATGACCCTCAAGGGGGCCGCGCTCCTGCGTGAGGCCGACGTGGTGGTCCACGACCGCCTGGTGCCCGAGGAAGTCCTGCGCCTCTCCGGGGGGCGGGCCAAGACGGTCTGCGTGGGGAAGGAACCCGGAGGGCATACCCTGACCCAGGAGGAGATAAACGAGCTGCTTCTCCGGGAGGCCTCCGCCGGCCGGAAGGTGGTCAGGCTCAAGGGAGGCGACCCCTTCCTCTTCGGGAGGGGCGGTGAAGAGATGGAATATCTTACCAGCAGGGGCGTCTCCGTGGAGGTGGTCCCCGGCGTGACCTCCGCCCTGGCGGCACCCGCCTACGCGGGCATCCCCGTCACCCACCGGGGAGTGAGCCGTTCCCTGGCCGTGGTCACCGGGAGGACCTGCGACGGGGAGGCGGATGGCGTGGATTGGGAGGGTATCGCCCGCTCCTGTGACACGGTGGTGGTGCTCATGGGGAGGGGAAGCCTGGGGGAGGTTGTGACCCGGCTTCTGGCCGGTGGGCTCTCGCCGGGCACGCCCGCCGCCGCCGTGCAGTGGGGCGCCACCGCATCCCAGAGGACGGTTGTCTCTCCCCTCGACCGGCTGGAGCACGCGGTCATCGAAGCGGGCCTGGGAGCCCCCATGGTCCTGGTGGTGGGGGAGGTGGTGGCCCTGCGGGAGAAACTCTCCTGGTGGGAGAGGAGGCCCCTCTTCGGCAAGACGGTCCTTCTGCCCCGGGCCGCAGGCCAGGAGTCCGGGATGGCGTGCCGCCTCGCCTCCCTGGGCGCACGGGTGGTTCACGTGCCGGCGATCCACATCCGCCACAACCGGCACCCCTCCGTGGAGGAGGCCCTGGAAGGGCTGCGGGGTTTTCACTGGGTGGTCTTCACCAGCCCCAACGCCGTGACCCATTTCCTGCAGGCCCTCCGGAGGAGGGGAAAGGACGCGCGCGCCTTCGGGGATGCGAAGGTCCTGGCCCTGGGACCGGCCACCCGGGAGGCCCTCCGGGATTCCGGGCTGTGGGCAGACCTCGTGCCGAACCGCCACTCCGTGGAGGGGATCATGGAAGCGTTCCGGGGCGAGGACCTGCGGGGTGTCAGGTTCCTCCTAGTCAGATCGGACATGGCTCCCTCCGATCTGAGGGAATTCCTCCAGGGGAAAGGGGCCTCGGTGCGGGAGGCGCATCCCTACGGGGTGGAGGTGGCGGAAGGCCCGGACCCGGCTCTTATACGGAGATTCCGGCAGGGAGAGATTGACGTCGTGCTCCTCACCAGCCCCTCCACGGCGAGGGGCCTGCACCGCCTGGTGGGGGAAGACCTGGAAACGATCGCCAGATCAGCGGTTGGATGCATCGGTCCCGTGACCGCGGAAGAGGCCAAGAGGCTGGGTATGCAGGTGGCCTTCACGGCGGAGGAGCACTCCGGGGAGGGTCTCGTGGAATCCCTGCTCCGTTTCCTGGAGTTTCCTGGAGATGAGTGAGGTGAGCGGACTTGGCTGATTTCCCGTGGTTGAGGTTGAGGCGGCTCCGGCGCACGGAGACCCTGCGCGAGATGTTCTCCGAGACGCACCTCAGGCCCTCCGACCTGGTCCAGCCTCTCTTCGTGCTCCCCGGTCGGGGGAGGAGGGAATCGGAGGAGGGGCTTCCCGGCGTCATCCGGGTCACGCCGGACATGGCCCTCTCGGAGGTGGACGGCCTTCTGCGGAAGGGGATAAGGGCGGTGCTGCTCTTCGGGCTCCCGGCATCCAAGAGCCCCGACGGGGCAAGCGCCTGTTCCCCGGGGAATCCCCTCTTCGAGGCGGCCTCGGAGATAAAGCGGAGGTTCCCGGAGGCGGCGGTCCTGGCGGACATCTGCCTCTGTTCCCATACCGAAAGCGGCCATTGTGGGGTGGTCTCCGGGGATGAGGTGGCCAACGATCCCACCTTGGAAATACTTGCCAAATACTCCGTAGCCGCCGCGGGGGCGGGATGTGACGCGGTAGCTCCCTCGGCCATGATGGACGGGATGGTCCGCCGCATCCGCGAGGCCCTCGACGAGCAGGG
>JACVJH010000277.1 GCA_015711895.1 Candidatus Solincola tengchongensis
GCCAGGACGGCGAAGAGCGCCAGGAAGAGGGCCTGGACCGCCCTCCTTGTCCAGGAAAGGAGGCGTGGACTTCTCTTTCCCTTGGTATGACCTGTTTCCACGGCCCTCGTCCCTAAATCTTTCCCTGAGAGATTCACCTCAAGAGGTTTACCCCATTCCGGGTTCGGCTCAACCCCCATGCGACCTCTCCGGCAGGCCGCCTTCGCCACCGCCCTCACAGGAGCCTACGTTTAAAACGGCATCGCCCCCGTCCCCGGGGCGGATCTGCGACTACGTGGAATCCTTCCGCTCTCCAGTATCATCTTCCATCAACCTTCCACTTCCCTCACACCCAGGGAACCAAAATCAACGGTCCCCACGCCAAGCTCCTCCCCGTAGGCCAGATACCTTATCTCGCTCGGAGACCTTCCGAAAAACCCGCACGTATATGCGTCGACGGCCACCGGGTCGGTCCCGATGATCACCCTTTCCGGCCGGCCCACGGTCCCCGGACCGCCTGGCCCGTTGTCCAGCAGGATGCTGGTGGCGTCCATGAGGACAAGGGAAGGCCGGATCACCGTGTTCAGCTCCGCTATCGCCCTGTGCAGGTCGACGTCATGCATGCGGCCCATGTTCTGGGTGCAGCCGATGAGGTTTTTCATGGCCATGGTGAGGCCTGCCCCGCTGTGATGCTTGGCCTTGGGCATGTTGACGATGATCTGGGCCTGAAATATCTCCTCCAGTATCCCCACCGAGGGAAGGGCGTGCCCTCCGGGAACCTGGACCACACGGGAAGGCCCCGGTTTCCTCACCGCGTAGACGGCAAGGGCGGCACCCGCCCGGCGCGCCGCGGGCCCTATGCCGTTCCGCTCCAGGGTGGGCTCCACAAGGTCCTGCAGTATGTGGTCGTAGACCACCACTTCCGACGCCCCCGCCTCAAGGAAAAGCCGCACGGCCTCGGCCACCAGGCGCGGATCGGTGGTTGCGGCATCCTCCGGAGGCCTGGCGAAGGCGGCGTTCACCTTCAGAAGAACCCTCTTCCCCGCGGGTTCCAGCCTCTCCAACCCTCCCCATTCCCGGAGGCCGGCACGGAGCATCGCGGCGGGGTCCTTTCCCCTTACCACCACCAGGCCGGAGGGGGCCTTTCCCTCTACCGGAGCCGGTATCTCCTCCGGCGAGCCCTCCGGGCCCTCCTCCACGGGACAAGGTTGCTCCCCGCCGCCACATCCGGGCAGGAGGGCCACCAGGTAGATCCCGCTCAAGCCCAGGGCGGCTTTCCCGAACTTTTCCAGGAATTCCCTTCTATCCATATTCGACAGCTCCGTTCCTCGTTTCCAAGCTCTCACCGGGAAACCGTCTCTCGGGCATCGTCAGCCATTATTGTTTCATCCATTCGCCTGCCGGTCCTTGACCGTCGTCATGCGCATACCTGCGTAGGCTTCGTACCGGGTGCGTCCGGAAAGGATATGAGTATGGCGGGCGCGGACGAGTATCGATGAAGGGTTGCGCCCTTGGCCCTGCATACGGGCCCTGCGCACACACCGGAAGACCGCTAAACATTCTAACGCACCGACTCCGATGGCCGTGCTTTCCGATCATCGACAGTCTCTCGGGCTGACCGGATAAGGCATTAATGGGTCCTCGCTACCGGGAACCCTCACGCTCCTCCTTCCTGTTTTCACAGCCGGAGACAGCCGGTACGCCGCTCAACGATCCGACTACCACCGGTACCAGGAAGGGGGTTCGATGTCGCTTCCCATATCCACGCCTTCCCAGCCCCGCGGCCCCTTCCTCATGACCACCAGTACCCCGCCTATATCCCTGTTGGTACAGAGGGCGGTGGCCACGGCCTCGTCGCCCTTGATCTGGAGGCCCACTATCCTGAACTCCAGGCCCGGGGCGGAATTCTCCTTCACGAAGCGTATCATGGCCGCTTCCACCTCGTCCCTCTCGTCACCCGCCGAGCCCCATAGCGCCTGGAGGTCCTCCAGGTCTAAACCGGAGGGCGCCAGAGGGCTCCAGGTGGGGTCTCCCCCCTCGCCCAGGGTCACGCCGACCGCGTCCTCTTCCGGGAGGTGAACGGCCTTGACGTCGTGCAGCGGCCTTCCCTGCGGACTGTCTCCCCGCGGCCAGTCGTAGAGCAGCCATTCCCCGTCCGGGGATATGGAAGGGTGTCCCAGGGTACCCGAGGCCGCCACATGCTCAATTGTACGGCGCACCTCTCCGCTACGCAGGTCCACCACGCCGAGGAAGGTGTAAGGGTCGTCGAAACACACCATCACCAGGCTCCCTCCGTCCGGAGCGAAGCACATCTCCCAACCGTAGACCCTTCTCCCGCCTGCGTAGGTCAGGGGGATCCTTTTCTCCCTTCCGCTCTCCAGATCCCGCATCACCAGCTCCCCGGCATCCCCAATACGCCATTCCGCCTCACCCCGCACCTGGCTCCAGTCCTGCGGCTTGGCAACGTATGCCAGCGTGGACCCGTCCGGGCTCAGCGCGGGATCCATGGCCTCCTCGGCCACCACCTCCACGGAGGGTCCGGACAGCTCCACTCTCACCACCTTTGTATGGTAGTAGCCGCCCCTCTCCTCCACGGCGGTGGCGAAAAGGGTGTCCTCGTCCTGCCAGGCCAGGGACCCGAACCAGGGCGTGACCCCCGCCGCCCTCCAGGCGCCGGAATACTCCGGGTTGTGCCAGGAGACGTCGGCCGCCTTTCCCGTTCCCACCTCCAGCACCAGCAGCGAGGGAAGGGCATCGCCCTCCACCAGGATGGCGGCCAGCTTTTCCGCCCGGGGAGAGAAGGCCAGGTCCTTATAACCTCCCTCCCGGGAGGTGAGCCTCCTCGCGCCTCCCCCGCCGAGATCGGTCAGGTAGATGTGATCATCGCGGACGAAGGCTATCCCCGCGAAACCGCCGCCTCTCTCCTCCCCCTCAGAGCCTCCCCCGCCCTGCTCGGAGAACTCCCACCAGCTTTTGCCGCTTTTTCCACAACCCGCCAGATGGGCCAGGAGAAAGAGGGCCAGCAAGGCGGCCAAAACTAGCTCGAGAAACATCCTGACAGGGTCTCTATGGTTCAAAGCGCACCTCCTCTGGACGAGTACTTCTCGAAACCCATCTACAAGCGCATGATAACAAAACCTCCTAGATGACGGGAAACCATGTTCGGCCCACGGGCTTTGACGTGACCTTTTTATGCCCCTCGGGGAGGAAAATGGGTGACGGGCCATCCTTGAGTGGATTTAACATATATTGGTAGAGTGGATGAACGATACCGTGCTGCCAGTCTCGCGTTCCACAGACGTTACGGACACGGCCCCCACTCTCTCCCCGTCATGCGAGGCGGAAGTACGCCATGAGTCGAAAAGCCACGGCCCACAAGCCGTACGCCAGAAACAAAGCCGTCATCGGCGAGGACAGGGAGGATGAAGGCGCATGCGTTCGGTGTTAGAATCTGCATAGCGGAAAAATCGTGATGACGAAAATGCCCAAACGGGAGGTAAACTATGAAAGTCCTGGTCGCTTACCTGTCCCAGACCGGGAACACCAGGCGGGTGGCGGAGGCCATCTACGGGGCGATCGACGCCCAAAAGGAGATCAAACCCCTATCCGAGGTGCAGAGCCTGGAGGGGTATGACCTGGCCTTCATAGGTTTCCCCATCCACGCCTCCAACCCGGCTGCCGAGGCCAAGGCCTTCCTGGAGGATAAGGCCAGAGGCAAGAGGGTGGCCCTCTTCGTCACCCACGCCGCCCCCGAGGACCACGGGGAGGTGCGGGGTTATCTGGAGAATTGCAGGTGCTCCCTGAACGATGTCCAGCTGGTGGGAATGTTCGACTGCCAGGGAGAGCTGGCCCAGGCGGTCATCGACCTGCTGGCAAGGAGCGACAACCCCAAGCACCGCCAGTTCGCCGAATACGGCCCCCAGACCAAGGGGCAACCGGACGATACGCGCTTGGAGAGGGCTCGGGAATTCGCCCGCCGGGTCATGGAGGAATGCGGCGCCTCCTAAGAGCCTTGACGCCGGGGCTTTGCGTCAAATCCTTCCGTATCCCGTCACGTTCACCTTGAAGACCTGCCGCATGAGCATGGGGCCGAAGAGGGGCATGAGACGCATGGCCATGCGCGCCGGGTACTTGATGACCAGGTCCCGGGGGCTCAAGTCCAATAGCCTCTTGGCCAGGAGCACGGGGTAGAAGGTGACGTTGAGGCGGCGGAACTCGTCGTAGGCCCCGGCCGGGTCATCGACCGCCCGCGCGGCTATCTTCCCGGAGAGGAAGGCCCCGTGCATGCCGAAGAAGAGGATGGGGTCCATCATCCCGGCCACCGTTCCCGCCAGGATCACGTTCCCCTGGAAAAGCCTGGGATTGCTGACATGCCGCACCGGCGCGGCTCCCCCTTCGAGGACCTGAAACCTCTTGAAGGGGTAGCCGTCCTCGACCACGGCTTGCTCGGCGAACTTCTCCATCTCCCAGCGGGCCACCGGCCGGTGGCGGTTGAAGATGAGGGCGAATGCTATCCCGTTGACCGAGCAGGTGAAGGCGTAATCCGGCGTGTAATCGTCGAAGTACATGGTGACCCGCGCCTCCTTCCAGGGCACCCGGCACTTGGCGAAATAGCCGTGCAGGATCTGGTAGGGCACGTTGGCGGCCTCGAAGCCGTCCACGTGGAGTCCGGTGGCCACTATGGAGTTGCGGGGCAGCTCGTTTACCTGGCGGTCGCTCACCACAGGCTGGTCGAACTCGAAGCGCACCCCTTCCTCCACCGCCAGCCGGTAGAGGTAATGGTCCATGGAGGTCCGGCGCGGCCCCCTCTCGATCATCCAGGCCCGCACGTTGCGGGGGAACCTCTGGCGGTATCTCTTGCCCCAGACGGATATCACCCCTTCCTCGAGGGGGACCATGGCCGGCCGGAGGTCTATCCCCGTGTACCGGGACATGGCCTCGGCGTCCATGGGTGTGCCGTGGGGCGACGGATTGTAGACGGCAAGGCCGCCCACCCGCTTTCCTTTCTCCAGGACCACGACCTCCCTTCCCCGCCGGGCGAGGTTGATGGCCGCCGTCAGCCCCGCCAAGCCGGCTCCCACCACGTAAATGGGGCCCTTGTCTTTCATCGTCCTCCCCCCTTGCGCCCACTGAACAGGCCTGGAGCGCCTTTTGGCCGCCGGCTCAGAAGGATCCGCCGGCGCCCGTCCTCGACCCTCACGAGAAAGCGCCCCTCGGCGGCTTAAATGTTCAAATATTTGGCATATTTATCCATCCGCAGCAGGAGCAGGTATCCGGGGATCATGCGCCGGAAGCTCCTGCCCTGCATTTTGGCCAGTAGCTGCGACCTGGTGACCATCCCCAGAGCGGTCCCCAGGAAGGCCCGGCGCAGGGATTCCGGCATGTAGTTGATGGCCACCCGCCGCAGGAACCACATGTAGTCGAAACTCCGGTTGCAGAGGTCGAACATCTCCTGGGCCAGGGCCTTGTCCTCAAGGGCGATGGCGGCTATCTTTCCCGAGATCATCGCCCCGTGACAGCCGAAGTAGGTCCCCGGGTCCTGTGCCCCGGCCAGGGTCCCGGCCAGTATCTTGTCCCCGGCAAAGAGCCTGGGCTGGCGAGGATGGCGGGAGGCGAAGCAGCCCCTCTCCATCCTCCAGGTCTTGAACTCCACCCCTTCCGTCTCCCTTATCTGCCTCTCCCACACCGCGCGCTGCTCCTCTCCCACCGGGCGGCGCGCGAAGAAGAGTCCCGCCACTATGCCGTTGGCCGCGGGGAGGTAGCAGTAGTCGCGCGTGTAGCGGTCGAAGTACACGGCGCATCGGCGGGCGAAGGACCTCTCCCCCCAGGGACGGTAGATACCGCTCATCACGTATCCGTAGGCCGTCTCGTGCGGGATGCGCAGGGCCTCGAAGACCTCAGGGTAGGGCCCCGTGGCCACGATGGTGCCGGGGGGGAACTGGGCCAGGTCTTTCCTGGACAGTACCGGGTTTCCCCACTCGAAGGTCACCCCCATCTCCTTGGCCACATCGTGGAGATAGCGGTCGATGGCCGTCTTCCTGGGGCCTCTTTCCACGTTGTGCAGGCCGGATAGGCGGGGGTCCAGGCGGTAGAGCTTCCCGAAGGAGTAGATGTGAAAGTTCTCGCACGGACCTACCTGCGGTTCACCCACGGGCACGCCCAGGAAACGGGACATGAGCAGGGGGTCGAACGGGGTTGAATCGACGACCGGGTGGGCTCCGGGCATCCCCCCCACCCTGTTGAAACGGTCCACGCAGTGGACTTCGTAACCCAGCTTCCTCGCCGTGATGGCCGCACACAGCCCCGCCAGGCCGGCTCCGATGATGACCGTCCTCTTAGCCGCCACGCCTCATCCCTCCTCTCCCCGCTCCAGTTTCCCGAAGCCGGGAACGGAACGTAGGGCCTGATCCAGAAGAGGGTGGAAGAGGGCCGGGAACCTCGAGAGGCACCCGAAAGCCAGGCTCAAGGCAGGCCGCCGCAAGGGGTGAGGCTGGAGGTCGAAGGCCTTCTTGTAAAGCCACATGTAGGGATATGCTGAGGTGAAGCGGCGGAATACCCGCCAGGCGCGTTCCTTGTCCTCGACGGCCATGGCCGCTATCTTCCCCGAGGCCAGCGATCCGTGCACCCCGAACAGAAAGAGGGGGTCCTGCACGCCGGCCAGGGTCCCGGCCAGTATCTTGTCCCCGGCGAAGAGAGCGGGGGCGGTCAAACGCGCCGTGGCCACCACGCCTTTATGCGCTCTCCACTCACGGAAACGAAATCCTTCCTCCTCCAGCCTCTCAGCCCACTGGCGACAGGCGGATTCCGGCACGGGGCGCCTATCGAAAGCCAGGGCGAAGGCTGTGCCGTTGAGGTTGGCGCAGTAATGGTAATAACTGGTATGACGGTCGAAGTACCCCAAGATGCGGGGAGGGCCCTGGTGGTCGGCCACGGCCACGAAACCGAAGACGTCCAGGAAGGGCCTTCCCAGGGCCAGGAAGGGCTCCGCCTCCAGGCCGGTGGCCACGATGGTGTTCGCCGGAAGGCGCGCTAACCCCTCACCGGAGCCCACGTCCGCCCCGAACTCGAACTCCACGCCGGCTTCCCTTGCCAGCCCGTATAGGTAGGCGTCAAGGGAGGTGGAGCGTCTTCCCCTCTCCACGGAGTGGAGGTGAAAATAGCCGCCGGGAAAGACGAACTTCCTTCCGTAAACGTCCACCACGAACTCCTCGGTAGGCACCACATAGGGAGGGGGAAGCTCCACGCCGATGAAACGGCCGAGCTTCTCCGGCTCCATGGGGGTCACGTCTATCGTGGGCCTGATGCTCGGGTCTCCTCCCACGCTCTCCCTCTTCTCCAACACCCTTACCCTGTGGCCGGAGCGTGCACAGTTAATGGCCGCCACCAAACCCGCCAGCCCCGCCCCTACCACGATGACCTCGGCCAATGGTACTGACCTCCCGCCCTGTCACGGCCTCTTATTTCGAGCCACACCCTGAACCCCTCTTTTTTACTTTGCACTCCCGTACGGGCGATGGATACCAAACCCCCACCACCAAAAGCGTTGAGGATATCGTGCGTCCTCTTCGTAAGTCGTTCCGGAACCCTGCTCATATCCAGAACGTGTGAGCGGAGGATATGGATTCCCACATGACGCCCGTTCACCTCTCGAAATGGTGGTAATTATCGCCACTTTAAAGAAGAACCCTTTTGCCCTCCTTCTTTTGGCCCCTACCCATCGACTGTCTATACGAAGGGTTTTTCCGAATCCCTCCAAGCCAAGAGTTCGAATCCTCCAGACCTGGGAGAAAATCCCATCGCTTCCGGCCGGGGCTCGGACCGCCCGCCGCGTCCGGATACGGCGGGCGGTCTCCCGAACCCAGAATCGCCGTTTTCCGCTTCGCCGGAAGAAGCGACGGGGCGATCGGTCCGCGCGCCGCCTCGCCGCTTCCCTTCCCGTACCGGTCTTCCTCTCTCCTATCACCTCCCTCCATGCCGACCAACCCGGCTCTTTCCCTTACAGGTAAATCTTCTTGCAGAGCCCGGTTTGGTAATCCCATCGGCGGTTGGCTATGTTGTTGGGATCCACGGCCATCTTGAAGGCGGTGAAGGTGTCCACGTAAGGAGCCACGTTGGGCATGATCAGGGGTATGAGGTCGTCTATCTTGGGCATGCCTTCCGGCAGGGGTGCCGGCATCCCCTTGTAGAGAGGGAGGGCCCCCGCCGCAAGCACCAGGCCGTGGGCCAGCTGTCCCTGGAACATGGCCCGGAAATAGGTCATGAGCATGCGCATGTTGTCGTCCTTGTCCCCCTGGTTGGAGTAGAGGTCGTATTCCATGTAGGCGGAGCGCCCCATGTGGTAGGGCTGGAGATAGGTAGAGGCGTCGTCCGGGGGCAGGTTGTCGTCGGTGTGCCCCGCCTGGTCGCTGGTGACCACCCGCATGCTGCGCTCCGCCTCCAGGAAGTTGTCCAGGTGGCCGATGAGGGCTCCGATGAGGAAGGAGCCGCGCACGCGCATGACGCGCACGGTGACGTTGAAGTACTTCTGCCAGCGGTCCAGGTTGACGCTGCGCAGGTCCCCCGTGAGGTCCTCCACCGCCTCCGGCGGCAGGAACTCCCATTCGGGGTCAATCTTCAGGATCTCCCGCTGGATGATCTCCGCCTTGAGGCGCGCCTCCTCGGGTGTGGAGCCGGCGAAAATGGTGAACAGGTTGTTGCGGGGGAAGGTGCCGGCGATGGCGCTGGCCTGGGCGTTGGTGGCCCCCACGAAGATGCCGAAGAAGGAGTTCTGCATGTGGGCCAGCTCCAGGGTCAGGTTCTCGTTGGCCACCTTGTACAGGACGTCGATGACGCACTTGAGGTCGTCCTTCTCGTATGCTGGGAAGATCTGGTAGATGTGTTCCGGCTCCGGATAGAGGCGTAAGGTCATCTCCGTGACCGTGCCCAGGGTGCCGTAGGCTTAGCGGCAGAGGGCGGCCATGTCCGGTCCGGGTCCCGGAACGTGGGCCTTCACTGCCCCGTAAGCGGCGGGGCCGGTCTTGAGGATGGTGCCGTCGGGCATGACCATGGTCATGTCTATGATGTTGTCGATGCCGAACCCGTACTTGGAGGCCAGGGTGTTGATGTTGCAGAAGGCGTGATTGGAGATGACGCCGGCTGTGGCTGCCGTCGAGGGGTTGAGGACACGGCATCTCACCTTCTGCGCCTCCACCTGAGCGGCCAGGTAGTTCACACCCGGCTGGATGACCATGTACATGTTCTCCCCGTCCACCTCGAGGATCTTGTCCATGCGCCGGAGGTCCATGATGATCCCCCCGTACATGGGGATGTGAAGGGCCATGGTGGTGAGGCCGGTGCCCATGGGGATGACGTCTATCCGGCACTCGTTGGCGATGCGGTAGACCTCGGCGACCTCCTCCGTGCTCTCGGGCATGACCACCAGATGGGGATACTGGGCGGGCAGCGGCCCCTGGTCCCGCGAGTACCCGATGAGGATGACCGGGTCGTCGGTCACCCATTCCTCGCCCAGGGCCTCGGCGAGCATCTCTTTGGCCCGGGCCAGGTCCTCGGGGCGATTGTGGAACGGCTCGGCCTCATGCTGGAAGATTATCCCTGAGACCCGCCGTTCCTTTATATCCCTGGCCACGTCACGTATCCACATCTCCCTACACCTCCTCCCCCAGCGACATGAGCAGCGGTTCGGCGAGGTCGTAGACCTTAAGGGGACTACCTGTGGCCTCCACCGCCTTGCGGAACATCTGGAGGCAATAGGGACAGCTGGTGACCACCGCCTCCGCTCCCGTCCACTCCGCCTCGTAGAGCCTCTCCCTGGCCGTCCACAGGGCGTAATCCGGGAAGGCGTAGGGGACCCCGCCCCCTCCCCCGCAGCAAAGGGAGTTGAAGGTGGCCCGCGGGAACTCCAGGAGCTCCAATCCGGGTATGGACCGCAGGACCCGGCGTGGCGGCTCGTATATGTCGAAGCGCCTTCCCAGCTTGCAGGGATCGTGATAGACGACCTTCAGAGGGACTTCTTTCGCCGGTTTCAGCTCCCCCTTGCGGATCATGCGGTCCAACACCTCGCTTATGTGGCGCACCTTTATCTCCGGGTTCAGCTCCCGCGCGTACTCCTCCTTGAAAGCCCAGGCGGCGTGGGCGTCGGGAGTGACGATCGTCTTCACCCCCAGCCCGTTGAAGGTCTCGAGGTTGTCGAAGGCGAAGGTCTCGAAGAAGTCGCGGTCCCCGAGGAGGAGCATGAGAGCGCCGTCGCTCTTCTCCTTGGCGCCGAGGATTCCCAGGTCCATGCCCCCCAGCTGCAGGGCGCGGAAGGCGGCACGTACGGCGGGGAACAGGGCGGGGTCGGTGGAATAGGCGTCCCCGGCGAAGAAGAGGGCCTCCGCTTTCTCCTTGGGAAGGTGCTTGGCCTGGAGGCCCTTGGCCCACTCTCCCCTCTTCCTGGCCTCCACCCCGAAGGGGTTGTCGTTCTTCTCCAGGCTCTCGCGCAGCGGCTCGTGCTCCGGCATGGGGCCCCACCCCTCGCGCACCGCTTTCTCCCGCATAAGCTCGAAGACCCGCGTGGGATGAAGCTGCTTCACCTCCCAGCACTGCTCCTGGCAGGAGGAACAGAGCATGCAGGTATAGAGTATGTGGCGCAGGGACTCGGAGGGCTCTATCTCATGGATGTGCAGCCCGCGGGCGATCTCCATCTTCCCGGAGGCGTAATAGGCATCCCAGCGGAAACGGGTCCCGGAGGGGCAGTTGCGCCAGAAGCGGGACTCGGTGCAGAACTGCACGTGAACCGCCTGACAGATCTTGCACTTGGTGCAGATGAAGTAGTCCTGCTGCAGCTCGTGCAGGACCTCCCGGGGAGCGGTGATGCGCTTCTTCATCCCTCACACCTCCTTGAGGAGCTGCCCGGGGTTCATTATCCCCTGCGGGTCCACGATGCCCTTGAAAGTCTTCATTACCTTCAGGTAT
>JACVJH010000278.1 GCA_015711895.1 Candidatus Solincola tengchongensis
TGGCCGAGCAGCCCATGGAGCAATAAGGGCAAACGGTCGTGCTCTCCTTGGCCTCGCGTATGCGAAGCTCCACGTCAGCGGCATAGGCGGGGGTGGTGAAACCGAGTTGGGCGAGGGCCGTGACGCCAATCCCGGCGCCCGACAGCTTGAGGAAACTTCTGCGAGAAAGTTCCATACTCTCCCCCCACTTTCCTAGGTCGACTCCTACACCTGCTTTCACACCGCTGTAAGCGGACTCCCACAAACCCGTTCTATATCTGAAACCTTCCCCTCACGGGGCGTGGGTCCTCACATGAGATCTCCTTTCTTCTATCCGCAAGGTGCTTCCATTTTCCCGCCCTCCGGGCTTCACCCGCGTATTTCGTATGTCAAGGTCCCGTTTATCCGAAAATTGCCGTCATAATACTATCATTTTTTTGTCAAAACGCAACCGAAAAGCGTTGGACTGCTTCCGACCCTAACCTGCCCCACACTACCTGGAAGGCGTTTGCCGTGATCCGCCTCCCGCGGAGGGGCATACACGCGGAGGGCAATGCCATCCGCAGCGACGAAACGTGCCCTCACGCCATGGAGATCCAGGCCTTAGGAGAAAACGGTGCGGCATCCCCGTATATAGCCCTTTTCCTCCGCCGCCAGGTCAAGCCGCGCCGTGGCCAGGTCCTCAAGGGGAAGGAGCAACTCCTCGTCCTTCCCGCTGTAGCTCTGGGTAATCTTTATGTATTTACGGCAATTGTCGCAGAGATAAGCCCGGTGGGCCGGATCCTCCTCAAGATATATATAATGTAATTTCTCCTGGTCCGTGGTCATGCAGAAGGGGCACATAATCCGGGGGAAACCCCAGCGCGTCCCGCAGCGGGAGCATTCCAATACCCGCAAACCGTCCTCCGCGCGCAGAAAACCCATGACCGGCAGGTCGCCGCATACGGGGCATGTCCCCCGCGCCACCTGGTCCAGGTCCGCCTGGCGGGCCAGGGAACCCGCCGCCTTCCAGTAAAAAGGGGCCAGGGTCAGGTGCAGCAGAAGATAAACGAGCTCCGGCTTCACCGCCTTGCCCTCCAGCAGCGCATTGAACCTCGCCTCGTCCCCCGAGAGGTAACCCTCGGCCATCTCGCGTGCCAGTTCCTCCGTGAGTTCCTCCTCGAGGAAGGCTCTCAATCCCTCGGGTTCCCTCTCGCTCTTCCTCACCAGCGCGTCCCCTATCTCCCTGATCATGTCCACGAGGAGGGGGAGGTCGAGCTCCAGTTCCTCCGGGCGCAGAAGGAGCTCTTCCTCCTGCAGCCGGGCGGAGACAAGGGCGCCCTCAATATGGGGCAGACGGTCCGGGATGCGCTGGGAAAGCTTGCGTTGCACGGAGAAGACCTCGCGGTACAGGCCGACGATCCCCTTCAAGCGGGGGTTCTTCTCCACATATTCTCTCGCCTTCCGGTTGACCAGGCTCTTGTTTATGCGGCGCTGTTTCAAATTGAAATCGCCTATGATGACCCACCTCCTCTCGTGCCAAGGGCACCCGTCCAACCATATCGTGGCCCCGGAAACGGCTCCGGGGCATTACCTCCCCGGCCTATCCGGCCCCACGGGCGGGATAATAATACCAGAAAGTGGCCCGGAGCCGCCCAAGGCAGGGAAAGGGGGACGCAACCTCACGCCTAGGCGGGATGAGACGGCCCTGAAACCCGAGGCCCCTCGCACCCTTCCCGCATATGACCAGGCTCGGGCGCGAGGCCGCCTCCAACCCGTCCGGGGATTTTCCTCCCCGCCCCTACCGGGCATGCGGCCTCGGCCGAAAAAGCTTCCGAAAGGCGTCCGGGAACGCTTCTCCGTACCTTTACTGCGTTCATACCCCTGAGGCGAGGGCCGGTATTCGCCCATTCGTCTACCCGGACCCTACCCACTCATAGAGATCCACGTGCGCCGCATAAAGGGAGGGGCCATGATCTTTCTCTTCAACCCCTTCCCTCTATTCGCCCAACTCCGCCTCCTGGGCCTTCCGCCGCCTGTCCGCCGCCCGCTTCCCGAGCGCGGCGAAGAATATGCTCCCCTCGTAAAGCAGGAACATGGGAGCCGCGACCAGCATCATGGTGATCGGGTTCCAGTCCGGAGTGATGAGGGCAGCGAAGGCCAGGATGGCGATGACCGCGTAGCGCCACCCCCGGTGAAGCCTGCGGGGGGTCACTATGCCCAGTCGCACCACCAGCCACACAAGGAGGGGCGTCTCGAAGGTGAGGCCTAGGGCCAGCATGAGCAGGGCCACCAGTCCCACGTAGTCCCCGGCCATGAGCACCGGACTTATCCTCCCCTGGGCCTGCCCCACCAGCCAGTTGAGCCCCACCGGCAGGATGTAGAGATAGCAGAAGGCGGCCCCGGCGAGGAAGAAGAGGATGATGAAGAAGAGAGAGCCGTACATGATGCGCTTTTCCCGTTTGCGCAGGGCGGGCGCTATGTAGGCCAGGACCTCGTAGAGGATGACCGGCAAGGCGATGACCAGCGCCGCGTACATGGCGATCTTGAAACGGACCATGAACGGCTCAAGAACCGTCTGGTAATAGAGGTTGAGAGGGATGTCGGCCTTAGTGGCCGGCCTCTTCAGGAAATCGAGGATCTCCCAGGAGAATATATAACCCACGCAGACCGCCACCAACAGGGCGATGAAGATGACGATGATGCGCCTGCGCAGTTCCTCCAGATGTTCGATGAAGGACATCCTCAGCTCGGCCACGGGAACCTCCCAGGGCTGTCATGGGCCGGGGGGATGACGCCGTTCGCAAAGTAGGGATACCATGAACCGGTCCTCCACCTCCCATAATCGGGGCGTCGGGCATCCGCAGGCAATGGCATCCCGCAGGATAACCCGGCCTGAACCGCCAAGCGAATCCTTTACTAAGCCGGCTCAGTCACGCTAACGCGTTCCAGTAGTTTCCCCGAGCGGAGGGACATCCGTTATTTCGGATCCAGCGGAAGTGGACACTCAAACATGGCTTCCAATGAGGCGAAAGGCCAACCCGGTCGGCATCTTCCCGCCTTTCCGGTAGGACTCGCCACGGGTATCCGTGACCGCCTCTCGTCCACACATCCCTCCCGCTCCCCTTTTATGACGGATAAAACCGACATTCCCTTCCGCGCGCATAAACTTTGCGTCGGCTACTCCGCTTGAAAACCGTTCAGGGGCTGCCCGGTGGGTGCTCAATCCTCGTCGTCGGAGGACTTCCTCTTCTTGGGCCCTTCTTCCTCGTCCGTGCCCTCTATGCCTTCCTGGATGGCCTTGGAGACCTCCTGGCTCGAAGCCCGGAACTCGCGGATGGCCTTCCCCACGGAACGGCCGATCTTTGGAAGCTGGGCCGGCCCGAAGATGATGAGAGCAATAAGGAGAATGACTCCCAGTTCGGGGAGGCCGAAGCTCTGGAACAGGGCTAGCATTCCTTTTCCCTCCTTCTCGAGTTCTCGCGCCGTACTTCCGGCAAGACTCCCGATTCCGGATGAGTCTCAACCGGCCTGCATGGCTCCACGCGGATTTTTATCCTTCTCGGCGCGTTTTCTAATATTAGTCTTCACCAGGATGATAGTCAAACGAACCGACTAACCCCATCCCTTCCCCATCCCCGGCATATGGACCCGGAGGACGTCGTGGTGGAGCGAACCCCTTCCAGTGC
>JACVJH010000279.1 GCA_015711895.1 Candidatus Solincola tengchongensis
CAGATACCCTTCCCCTTCGAGTCCGTGTACACGGCCAGCAAGTTCGCCCTGGAGGGGCTCATCCTGGCCTTCCGCTATGAGGTGGAACCCTTCGGTATCCGCACGGCCATCATCGAGCCCGCCCAGGTGTCCACGGGATTCGCGGCCAAGATACACAAACTGCCGCCCGAAGGTTCCCCTTACCGGGAGCGGGTGAAGCGTTTCATCGACCGGGACAACGAGCTGATCAAGACGGCGCCGGACCCGGTTAGGGCGGCGGAGATGGTGGTGAAGGTCCTGGAGGCGGAGAGGCCGCCCCTGTTCACCCGGTTCTCCTTCCGGGATTCCTTCTTCATCACCATAAACAAATGGCTTCCCACGAGGGTCCGGGACGCCATCCTGGTCAACTTCATGAGGATAAAGGTCTGATGGGCGGGTGTGAGACGGAGGAGAATCCGGCCGGAGAGGTGCGCTTGGAAAGGAGAAAAGAAGCGCGGCTTCCCACGAGGGTCCGGGACGCCATCCTGGTCAACTTCATGAGGATAAAGGTCTGAGGCGAAGGAGTGTCGGGAATCCGGAGAAGGCTGTAGATGGGGGGTTCGGACAGGAAGGGGTCGGAAGGGTGAGGCTTCGGGCGAAGGTCCGCGGCGCCAGCCAGGTCGCCAACCGGGTCGACCTCATGAAAAGAAAGGTCTGGGACGTGAAGCGACGCAAGGGGAGCAATCGGCCAGGCGAAAAGAGCTCGTGCGGGAATGAGTCGGAAAGATGACGATTCCTGCGGGTTGCCCCCCACCGAGCCTCGGGGGGATGGAGGTCAGGTGACAGCGGCGCGCTCCGCCGGAGCAGCACCCGCCCGCCCGCATGAGCAGGGCCCTGGAGCATATACTGTCAAATATTACCATAAACATCCGGGAGGGCGAGCTCATAGTGGGCTGCCGGACCTCCAAGCTCAAGGGAGCACCCCTGTTCCCGGAGAACAAGACCCGGTGGCTGGAGGGCGACGTGGAGAACTTCGACCGTCGCCTTCTGCAGCGGGCCCTGATCACCCCCGAGGAGAAGCGCGAGCTCCTGGAGGACATCCTCCCCTTCTGGCGAGGCAGGACGGTGGAAGAGCGCTTCATGTCCTTGGTGCCCCCGGACGTGGCCGAGGACATGGACAAGTACATCTTCACCATCATGCTGGAGATAACCTATGGCATCGGGCACTTCACCATGGACCACCCCACCCTCCTCCGCTTGGGGATGGGAGGCATCGCCGCCGAGGCGCGCAGGCGCCTGGAGGAGCTCCCGGAGGAGGAGAGGAAGGGAGAGAAGGGGCTCTTCTACGAGGCGGTGATCCGCTCGCTCCAGGCGGCTGTGGCCTTCGCCCGCCGTCACGCCGACCTGGCCCGCCGCCTGGCGGAGGAGGAGAAGGACCCGGCCCGGGCCGAGGAACTGAGGGAGATAGCCCGCGTCTGCGAGCGTGTGCCCGAACACCCGGCGGAGACCTTCCACGAGGCGGTGCAGAGCGTCTACTTCGCCCACCTCATCGCCCAGATCGAGAGCGGCGGCAACTCCATCTCCCTGGGCCGCATCGACCAGTACCTCTATCCCTACTACCGTAGGGACCTGGAGGAGGGGCGGATAACCCCGGAGAGGGCACGCGAGCTCCTCTCCCTCCTCTACCTCAAGACCTGCGAGATATGGAACGTGCTGGAGGAGGTCTTCATCCCGGGAGGGGAGTGCCCGGAGGGGAAGACCACCCAGAACCTTACCATCGGGGGCATAGGAGCTGACGGGGAGGACGCCACGAACGAGCTCAGCTACATCGCCCTGGACGCCTTCGCCGACGTGCGCACCGTGCAGCCCAACGTCAGCCTGCGGCTGAGCTCCAAGACGCCCCGGGACTTCTTCCTGCGCGCCGTGCGCTACGCCCGCGACGGGGTGCCCCTGCACCTCTTCAACGACGACGCCGTGGTCCCCATGCTCGCCCGAGCCGGGCACTCCCCGGAGGACGCCCGGGATTACGCCCTGGTGGGCTGCGTGGAGCCCAACGCGCAAGGGAAGACCTTCGGGTCCACCTTTGCAGTGCAGTTCAACGGCGCGAAGTGCGTGGAGTTCGCCCTCTCCAACGGGGTGGACAACATCTTCGGGCTCAAGTCGGGCATCGAGACCGGGGACCCCTCGGGCTTCACCGACTTCGAGCAGGTGTGGGAGGCCTTCCGTGCCCAGATGTCCCATTTCCTAGGCCAGATGGTCAAGGGCATGTGGGCCCTGGACACGGCCATCGGGGAGATGCTCCCCTCGCCGTTCGCCTCGGCCATGATAAAGGGCCCCCTGGAGAAGGGTATGGACCTCACCCGCGGCGGGGCGGTGTACAACTCCACCGGGGTGCAGCTCATGGGCTTCTCCAACACCGCGGACAGCCTGTACGCGGTGAAGAGGGCCGTCTTCGGCGACGGGAGGTTCTCGCTCACGGAGCTCTCGGAGTGGCTGGCCACGGACTGGATGGACGCCGAGGAAGAGCGCAAGTACCTGCTCCTCAAGGTGCCCAAGTACGGGAACGACCTCGACGGGCCGGACGCCATGGCCGCGCGGGTGCTGGACCTCTTCTGCGACCTTCTGGAAGGATATACCAACTACCGCGGCGGGGCCTTCTGGCCCGGGGTCTTCTCCGTGGGGTTCCACCTGGCCATGGGCTCCTTCACCGGGGCCACCCCCGACGGGCGCTACGCCGGGGACCCGCTGGGGAACGGCTTGACCCCCTCCAACGGGTGCGCCACGGCGGGTCCCACGGCGGTGATGAACTCCGTGACCAGCCTGCCCCTGCAGCGCCTGTACAACGGGGCCAACCTGAACATGCGCTTCCCGGGCAGCCGCACGGAGCCCGAGAAGCTCCTGGACCTGGTGCGCGGCTACTTCGAGAGGGGCGGTCTGCAGGTGCAGTTCAACACCGTGGACACGGAGACGCTTCGGAAGGCCCAGGCCGAGCCGGACAAGTACCGGGACCTGGTGGTGCGCATCAGCGGATACTCCGTGGTCTTCGTCAACCTGAGCGACACCGCCCAGGAGGAGATAATCGGACGCTACGAGTACCGGCTTTGAGGCCGGGGAGGCGAGCCAAGCGACGGGAAGCGGAGGAGGTGGGGGATGAGCAAGGTAATGACCATGAAGGAGGCCATCGAGCGGTTCGTCCACGACGGGGGCTTCCTGTTCATCGGCGGCTACATCTGCCGCACGCCCTTCGCCGCCATCCACGAGATAA
>JACVJH010000280.1 GCA_015711895.1 Candidatus Solincola tengchongensis
CAGTCCTCGAGCGCCGCCTTGAAGGTGACGGCGGGGGAATCGGCGTTGTTGAAGACCACCTTTATGTTGGCCGTTGAGCCGTCGGGCATTCCCACCTCGAGGTTCATGGTCCCCTTGGTGCTGCGCAGGGCGTCGTACCTCTTGCGGTTGGCCACCTCCCCCATGTTGGTGAAGGCGTCCATGGCACCCTCCAGCTTGCCGGTGACCGCCTTGCGCCATACGTCCTCAGAGAGCTCCAGCTTGATCATGGGGCTCTCCAGGGCTCCCTCGGCGATGTTCACGTCCTTGGCGTCCTTGACGGTGATGCCGTAAACGTAATCCTGATCGCCCTTCACGTCGAACTCGATGGTGAACTCCGTTCCCTCCATCCCCGCGATGGGCGCCTTGGCCAGTTGCTCCTCCACCATCTTGGGAACGATCTCCTCGAAATACTGCTTGACGGTGATGTCCTCGGGTACGTCCATGTCCAACCTCCTTTTACGTCCCTAACCCTTTCCGACCCTGCGGTGAAAGTCCCGCGAAAGGACCCTTGACCTCCGCATCCCGGGTGCCTCCCGCCGCAACTTTACTGAACTGACATGTCATTACTATAATTTGCCCGTGACCGGTAGTCAACCGATTTTTATCCTTTTCGTCCCGATTGGACCGCGAGGCCTCCGGCTCCCCTCCGACGAGGACCTGGAAAAGGCCTGGAGTCCTTTCCCCTTGTAGGTCGGGTTCCACGCGGGTTTAATATGGGGTTGACCGAGGAGGCTCCGGTCTCGCAGCAGTGGAGGAAGCAGAAGGAGTGATAGCGCATATGGACCCCAGGCTCAGGAACCTCGACTTCGCCTTTAACCCCCGCTCCATCGCCTTCATCGGCGCCACGGAATCCATGCGTAAGTGGGGGTTCCTCATCTTGAACAACCTCCTCACCGGGGGCTACAGGGGAGAGGTCTTCCCCGTAAACCCGGGAAGGGAGAGCGTCCTGGGGATTAAGGCCTATCCACGCGTCCGGGACATACCGGGCGAGATAGACCTGGCCGTCTTCACCGTGCCCTCGCATCAGGTGATGGACGCCCTTCAGGACTGTATGGAGAAGAGGGTCAAGGCGGCGCTGGTGATCACCGCCGGTTTCAAGGAGCTTGGGGAGCGCGGTGAGGCCATGGAGAAGGAGCTGGTTAGAAAGGCCAGGGAGGCGGGTATGGTCCTCATCGGGCCGAACTGCCAGGGCATATGCTGCCCGGCGAACGACCTCTATCCCTGGATGCCCATCCTCTTCCACCCTCCACGGGGGCGCATCGGGTACGTCTCCCAGAGCGGCAACATCCTGAACATGCTCATCGGCCACGCGGTGACGGCGGGGCTTGGGGTGTCCAAGGCCGTTTCCAGCGGAAACGAGGCCGACCTGCGCACCGTCGACTACTACTCCTATCTGGGAGAGGACCCCGAGACGGAGGTCATCGTCTCCTACATAGAGGGGCTGCAGGACGGCCGCGACTTCGTCTCCCGGGCGAGGGAGGTGACGCGCCGAAAGCCCATCGTGGTGCTAAAGGGAGGGCGCACCGCCTCCGGCATATCCGCCGCCAGGTCGCACACCGGGGCCATGGCGGTGAGCGAGGAGCTCTTCGAGGCCGCCTGCCGCCAGGCCGGGGTAGTGGTAACCCGTTCCATCGAGGAATGCGGGTTGACCGCCGCGGCCTTCGTCAACCGGCCCCTTCCCCGCGGCAAGAGGGTGGGCATCGTCACCGGCGGAGGGGGGCTGGGGGTCATCGCCTCCGACTTCTGCACCGAGATCGGCCTGGAGGTGGCCACCCTCTCCAGCAGGACTCTGGAAAAACTTGAGAGGATGCTCCCCGACTGGTGGGTCCCCGGGAACCCCGTGGACCTGGTGGCCGGTTTGGACTTCTCGGTCATCAAACCGGTCATCGAGACCCTCATGACCAGCGGCGAGGTGGACGCGGTCATGTTCCTGTGGATCGGCGCGCCGCGGTTGAAGAACGCGCGTATCAAGGGAGAGAGGGGAATGGACCTCACCGGCGTCTGGAAGACCATGGACCAGTATTTTCTGGAACACATAGGTGAGCTCTACGAGCTCATGCACCAACTCCAGGTTCCCCTCTACATCGCCACTTCCCTGCGCCTGGAAAAAAGTGGCGGTGACGATTCAGACGGCTGTCCTCCCCTTGTCTTCGACAGCGTGGAGTCCGCCTGCCGGGCGGTGAGCGCCATGGCCGATTACCGGCGCTTCCGGGATACGGCGACTTGATGCCGAGAGGGCGGTCTCGGGTGCGTACTCCGCCCGAGGCGGCAGGAGAACCACCAACGGGCCACTCACCTCACTTCCCGGTGGGGCCACAGCGCGCCTTTTCCGTCTTCACAACCGGTGAGTGTGGAAGAACGACCCGCGTGGAGGCGCCGCGCCGAGTCCGGCATCGGAGATAGGAGCGGAGGTGGGATAGCATGGCCCGGTGGAAGTTCCTACCCTCCAAGGGAAGGCAGGCCGAGCTGGCCCTCATCGCGGTCACCGTGGTCTGGGGCCTGACCTTCGCCCTGGTCAAGAGGACCCTGGAATCGTTGAGCCCCTTCGTCTTCATGACCTACCGCTTCTTCCTGGCCTTCCTGGCCATGCTGGCCGTGAGCCGCCGCACCCTGCGTAGCATGAACGTTCGCGTCCTCGCCGCCGGCTCCCTCCTGGGGCTCTTCCTTTACGCCGCCTATTCCTTCCAGACCTTCGGCCTCAAGTACACCTCAGCGGGAAACGCGGGCTTCATCACCGGCCTTTTCGTGGTCTTCGTCCCCATCCTCTCCACCTTGATCCTCAAAAAGAGGCCCAGGCCGCTTTCTATTCTTTCCGTGGCCGTAGCCGTGGTGGGCCTGGGATTCCTCTCCCTGCAACCCGGCCTGCGGGTCAATTCGGGGGACCTCCTGGTCCTCGCCTGCGCCTTCACCTATTCACTGCACATCATCTACATGGACCGTTTCGTCGCGGAGCACGACCTCGCCCTGCTCACCCTGACCCAGATGGGGGTGGTCGCCCTCCTGCAGGCCGCCTCCGCTCTCCTCTTCGAGGATTTCGTGCTGCCGCGCGGGGGCTACCCCTGGATGACCATCGCCTTATGCGGTGTCCTCGCCTCCGCCGCAGCCTTCTTCATCCAAGCCTGGGCACAGCGCCACCTTTCCCCGGTGCGCACCTCCGTAGTCCTGATAATGGAACCCGTCTTCTCCGTCTTCTTCGGGATGCTCCTGCTGGGAGAGAGGCTCACCTGGCGCGGATGGCTGGGGTGCGGGCTCATGCTGGCGGGCATGCTCATCACGGAGATCCGCCCGGAGAGGCCGACATCCTCATAGGTGGGAAAGGATCTTGGAGAAGAAGTCCTTGGCCCGGGGGCTCTTAGGATTGGTAAATATTTCCACAGGAGATCCCTCTTCCACGATCTCCCCCTCGTCCATGAAGATGAGCCGGTCGCCCACCTCGCGGGCGAAACCCATCTCGTGGGTGACCACCAGCATGGTCATCCCCGAACGAGCCAGGTCCTTCATGGCGTCCAGGACCTCCTTGACCAGCTCGGGGTCCAAAGCGGAGGTCACCTCGTCGAAGAGCATGATGTCCGGGTCCATGGCCAGGGCCCGGGCTATTGCCACCCTCTGCTGCTGGCCGCCGGAGAGCTGGGAGGGATAGGCGTGGGCCTTGTCCTCCAGGCCCACCCTCTTCAGGAGCTGCATGGCCTTCTCCTCGGCCTCCTCCTGCTTCACCTTCTTCACCTTGACCGGGGCAAGGGTGATGTTGCGCAGGACTGTCAGATGAGGGAAGAGATTGAAGCTCTGGAAGACGATGCCCACCTTCTGGCGCATGGCGTTGATGTCCACCCGGCTGTCGGTGATGTCCACGCCCTCGATGAGTATCCTTCCGCTGGTAGCGTGCTCCAGCCCGTTGATGCACCGCAGGAGGGTGCTCTTCCCCGAGCCGCTGGGCCCCACTATCACCAGCACCTCGGAGGGCTTCACCCGCAGGTTGATGCCCCTGAGCACCTCATGGTGCCCGAATCTCTTGTGGAGGTCGCGGACCTCCACCATGAAGCTCATTTCCCAAACCTCCTCCCCACGGGTCTTCCCGCCCGGACCGCCCGTTCCCGCCCGCCCCCCGGACTCCTCCTCCGCCGGGCACGGACATGCTCACGGAGATGATGATATACAGTTCCCGCGTACGGAGCCAGTTCCCTACCCTCCCACGGAGATCCCTCTCCAGCCCGCTTCCGGGGCATATCCGGTCAGTGCCCCGGCGGCTCTTTCCGTAACCGCCCCGCCGCTTCGCTCCCACCTTTTCCGCCGGCGCCCTCCACGGGCTCTCATCTGCCCGAGGAA
>JACVJH010000281.1 GCA_015711895.1 Candidatus Solincola tengchongensis
GGAGAACACCACCTCCGTGCCCGGCGTGACCCGGTCCGCCTGGTAGGGCTGGTTGAACCATACTCCATAGAGGTAGGCCGTCCCGTCGTAGAGGGCCACGCTGAGCACGGAGCGGCGCGGGTCGGGTCGGCGAAGCTCCGCGGAGCGCACCCTCCCCACCACCGTGGCTTCCTCGCCGATGCGCACCTCGGAGATGCGCGATATCCTCCTGCGGTCCAGGTAGCGGCGGGGGAAATGGTAGAGGAGGTCCTCCACGGTCTCGATTTCCAGGGCCCGGAGCTGGCGCAGGAGGTTGGAGCCCACCCCGCGCACCGCGGTCACCGGGCGGCGCAGGGACTCCCACCTGGCGGCCAGTTCCTCCGCCCTCCTCTCCGCGGGCTCGCGGGGTGCGCGCTCCTTGTGGGGAAAATCGATCACCTTCGCCGCCGGTTCCTCCGCACCCATTTCCGCCCCATCGTCCATGGAGGTCACTTCCCGGAAACCGCCTCCCTCTCGACACAGGGCCGCGTCACTCCAGGCCGAAGATGTAATGGTAGACGGGTTGCCCCCCGTCGATGACCTCCACCTCCAGGCCCTTCTCTTCCAGGAAGCGGACGATGTCCCCTTGATCCCTGCCCGCGGCCCCCTCTCCCACGATCACGCTCACTATCTCCCCGCCCTCCTCGACCATCCTCTCCAGGAGCTGCAGGGCGGCCTGCTTGAGGTCCTCCGACTTGGAGACTATCTCCCCATGATAAAGCCCGATATAGGAACCCTTCTTGATCTTACCCAGGCTGCACTTGCTGTCCCGCACCGCGGTGGTCACCGCGCCCGTCCGTACCCCCTTGAGGGCCTCAGCCATACGCCTCCGGTTCTCCTCCCAACCGGCACGGGGGTCGAAGGCCACCATGGCCGCGAAACCCTCGGTTATGGCCGTGGCCGGGATGACCTCCACTTCCTTGGAGGTCAGGGTTCTGGTCTGTTCGGCGGCGGGGATGATGTTCCGGTTGTTGGGGATGAGGAGAACGCGATCTTGGGGCAGGGAGTCCACGGCCTCCAGTAGCTCGGCGGTGCTGGGGTTCATGGACTGCCCCCCGTCCACGATGCGGTCCACGCCCATGGAACGTAGGACGTTCTTGATACCCTCCCCCACCGCCACCGCCACAATCCCCACCGGTTTCTCCGCGGCAGCCTCCTTCCCGGCCGCCGCCTCCCGCATCCCGGCCTCCTCCACCTGTTCCCGCAGGTCGGTTATCTCCACGTCGCTCAGGCGGCCGACCTTGGAGGCCTCCTCGATGACCTTCCCCAGCTGGTCGGTGTGCACGTGTACGCGGTAGAGCTTGTCTCCTCCCACCACCAGGACCGAACCGCCCAGGCGGTGCAGCGTCTCGCGGAACTTCTCCACCCTGGAGTCTTTGCAGTGCAGGATGAACTGGGCCTCGTAGCGGAAATCCTCCAGCCCCGCCCCGGAGGGAAGGTTGGCCTGTTCCACCTCCTCCTCCACCTCGCCCAGCTCCTCCCCGGTGAGGAAGGCCAGAAAACCCTCGAAGATGGCCAGGAGCCCCCGCCCCCCGGCGTCCACCACACCCGCTTCCTTCAGGACGGGTAAAAGCTCCGGCGTCTGGTCCAGTGCTTCCTTGGCCTTGCGCGTCACGCCGGACAACCACTCCTCGAGCGAGGAGCAGCCGTCCTTGATCCTCTTCCCCTCATCCGAGGCCGCCTTGACCACGGTCAGGATGGTCCCCTCCACGGGTTTCATCACCGCGCGGTAGGCCACCTCGGCGCCGCGGGAGAGCGCCTCGGCCATGGTCTCCACGTCCAGGCTCTCCTTTTCCTCCATCACCTCGGTCATGCCCTTGAGGATCTGGGACAGCACCACACCGGAATTCCCCCGCGCCCCCATCAGGGAGCCCCTGGAGATGGCCCGGCATATGGAGGCCATGTCCTGGTGGTCGGCCTCGCCCACAGCCTCCTTCACCGCCTGCATGGTGAGGAGCATGTTGGTTCCCGTGTCCCCGTCGGGAACGGGGAAGACGTTCATGGCGTTTATCTCTTCCTTGTGCACCCGGAGGGCGTCGATGGCGGCGTCCACCATGCCCACGAGGTCCCCGGCGCGCAACCTCTCCACCATGCCTCCCACCCCCGAGCTCAGGACTCGCGCACGCCCTGCACGTGGACCTGGACGTCCTCCACCTTGAGCCCGGTGCAGGACTCCACCACGTACCTCACCTGCTCGATGAGGTTGTGGGCCACCTCTACGATGTTCAGGCCCGCTTTCACTATCACGTACAGGTCGAAGCTCACCGCGTCGTCCCTGCGCTTGAGGCGCACGCCCTTGCGCAGGGATTCCCTTCCCAGAAGCTCGGCCACCCCCTCGTGGAAGCTCTGGCTGGCCATCCCCACGATCCCGTAGCAGCGCGTGCAGGTCAGGCCGGCGAGGTCGGCCAGGACCTCGTCCTTGATGGTAATCTTTCCCAGCTCACCCGCTGCGGTCCCTTCCTTCAACCTCTCCCTCCGTGTGTCCCGGCTTCAGGAACGCTTGGATAATAGCAACCGGCCATGACCGCCCACC
>JACVJH010000282.1 GCA_015711895.1 Candidatus Solincola tengchongensis
CTGGTCGGGGATCACGCCTATGACCCTCATCCTCCCGCCTCCGGCGGGGATCTCCAGGGAGGGGATCCTCTCCCAGGCTATCTTCATGGCTCCGGGCGCCGGCGGTCCCTGTCGGTGGGGCTCCAGATATTCTCCCTTCTCGGCCACCAGCTTCCCGCGCTTGAAGACCTTGAGGGCCCGGAAGTCGCGCAGGTCCTCAAGAACCACCAGGTCCGCCCACCATCCGGGCGCTATGCCTCCCCTCCCCGGCAGGCGGAAACGCCGCGCCGGGCTCAGGGTCACCAGGCGCAGAGCGGTCACCGGGTCCATGCCCAGCGCCACCGCCCGTCGCAGCACGGCGTCCAGGTGCCCGTTCACCAACAGGTCCTCCGGCTGCTTGTCGTCGGTGACCAGGAGGAAGCGATCGGCGCTGCGGGAATCGACCAGAGGAAGAAGGGATTCCAGGTTTTTTGCCGTGGAGCCCTCGCGTATGTAAACGTACATCCCTTTTTCCAGTTTTTCCCTGGCCTCCTCGGGATCCACGCATTCATGGTCCGATTCCACGCCCGCCGCCAGGTAGGCATCCAGTTCCTTCCCCCGCAGGCCGGGGGCGTGCCCGTCCACGGGGAGGCCCGCGAAGGCCTCCAGCTTGGCCATCACCGAAGGGTCTCCGTGGACCACGCCGGGGAAGTTCATCATCTCCCCCAGGCCGATGACCGAAGGCGCCTCCCGCAAGGGGAGCAGGTCGTCCACCTCCAACACGGCGCCGGAGGTCTCCATGGGCGTGGCAGGAACGCAGGAGGGGAGCATGATCAAGGCGTCCAAAGGCAGGCCTTCGGCCAGATCCATCATGTACCGAAGCCCCTCCGTGCCCAGGACGTTGGCTATCTCGTGGTACGCGGGGACCACCGCCGTGGTCCCCCGCGGCACCACGGCGCGGGCGAACTCCGGCAGGGTGACCATGGAGGACTCGATGTGTACGTGGCCGTCGATGAAACCGGGGCAGAGGAAGGCACCTTTGAGGTCCAGAACCTCGCGGGCCGGCCTCTCGCCGAAGCCGGCTATCCTCCCGCCGTGTACGGCAACCGCATGTTCCGCTATCTCCCCGGTGAAGACGTTGACCACCAGGCCGCCTAAGAGCAGGAGGTCCGCCTCCTCCTCCCCGCGGCACACCTTCAGGAACTCCTCCTCCATGCAACGACCTCCTTATCAGCCTGACCTTATCACCCGGACCGTTCGGGCCAGGGCCGCACGCGCTCCCGGGCCCCACCTTCCCCTTCGCTCACTCCCTACCCGGACCGGAATGGCGATAGGATGACGCCTCCCCGCCCCTGCCGGACAGACGATCAAACCGTGTAGCTCTGGAGCCGTGTGGAATCACGGTTCCGCAGATTCAAATAACTGGAGGGAGGAACCTCAGATTACCGGCTCCTCCTCCAGTTCTCCCGGCTTGCGCAGGCCCTCCGCCGGGTAGGTGCGCATCTCTAGGATGACCTTGAGGGACCCGTCACGCATGGCGTACTCGAAGGCCTGCAGCCCCATCTCCAGTGGGAAGCGCCGGTCGATGAGGTCCTGCACGTTGATGAGCCCGCGCATGAGAGCCCGGATAGCGGGCTGGAAGGGACCGCACCGCGAACCGATGACCTGGATCTCGTCCACCACCAGGCGGGAGATGTCCAGGTCCACCCGCTCCACGAAGGTGCTCTTCTGGACGATGGTGCCCGCCGGCTTGACCAACTCCCGGGCCAGCCGGAAGCCCTCCGGGCGGCCGGTGCACTCCACCACCAGGTCGAACTGCCTCTCCGGCCGGTATCCCTCCTCCAGGGCGGTGCGGATCCCCAAGCGGTCCAGTATCTTCAGCTTGTGAGGATAGCGGCCGATGGCCACCAGCGAACAGCCCGTCAGGCGCATGACCTGGGCGGCTAATAGCCCCAACTTGCCGTCCCCAAGTACGGCGACCTTCAGCCTGGGGGTGACGTGCACCTGCTCGGTTATGCGGAAGCAGGCTGCCAGCGGCTCCACGAAGACCGCCGTGTAAAGGGGCATGGTATCCGGGACGAGGTGCAGATTGGCCAGGGGAAGTACCACGTACTCGGCGAAGGTCCCGTCCCTTCCGCTGATCCCCAGGGTGGTGCGCTGGGGGCAATGGCGGGCCCTTCCCTCGATGCACATGGCGCAGACGCCGCAGGAGCAGTTTATCTCCCCCACCACCCTCTTCCCCACCCACTGGGGGTTGTCGCTCCTCTCCACCACTCCGACGAACTCGTGCCCCAGGATGCCCTTGAAATCCATGTAACCCCGCACTATCTCCAGGTCGGTGTGGCAGATTCCCGCGGCCATCACCTTGATCAGGGCCTCCCCCGGTCCGGGCTCCGGTACCGGTAGGTCGTCCCGCAGTCTCAGCTCTCCGTCGAAATACAGGCCGAGCATGGCGCCCACCTTCCTCCGAACATCTCGTTTACCCGCCATCTCTATCCATAATAAACCATGGCCGTGACGGAGGTACGTGCACACCTCGTCTTTATCCCGCAAAACAGCATTATTACGTGCCGGGAAGCAATCCCCGGCTCGCACAACTCCTGCCCGTGCGGCTACGCGATGCGCCGGTGGCCTGAACCGCTGCCGCACCCGGGCCGCTCTCCCCCCGTGAGTCGCCTTACCCCGAGAGCCAGGGGATCCGTCGTCATCTTCCCGCCCCCACGCCGCCGGAATCTCGAGGAGGGCGGTGTTGTACCGTTCCGGTATGCGCTTTCCGGTTTAAAAAATAGTTTGGAGAACTCCCGCAATCCTGCGGAGGCGAGCAAATCGGAAGAACTGAAGGGGCTCTTCGGTTTGGCGAAAGGCTTCCACCGGCCATATACTTAGATGGAAGGCTGGAAAGGACGGGGCGAAAGGCTTCGGAGTAGCGAGTCGAGGGGAGGTCAAGCCATGATCATCGACAGCCACGTGCATCTGGTGGGTGAGGGCTGGATAGACCGCAGCTTCTTCATCGGCATGGCCCGGGTGGCCACCATCCCCGTGGGCCGGGCCACGGGTGAATATCCCGATCCGGGGACCCTGGTGGACAACCTTATGCCCGTGCTCTCCGACACCACCGGCGAGAAGACGGTGGCCGCCATGGACGCCGCCGGGGTGGACAAGGCCTGCATCTTCGCCGTGGACTACGGCCTCCTGGCCGGCGAGCCCGCGGTATCCATCGAGGACCAGAACCGCATGATCGCCGAGGCTGCCAGACGCTTTCCCGACCGCCTCATCCCCTTCTTCACCGTCGATCCCCGCCGCCCGGGGGCCCTGGACCTCTTCAGGCGCGGCGTGGAGGAATGGGGCATGAAGGGCTTAAAGCTCCACCCCACCTCGGGTTATTTTCCACATGACCCTGTGGTCTATCCCTTCTACGAGAAATGCGTGGAGTACGGCATCCCGGTACTCTTCCATACCGGGAGCCAGCCGGCGCCCATGAAGTTCCGCTTCGCCCAGCCCATCCACGTGGACGACGTGGCCGCCGACTTCCCCGACCTGCCCATCATCATGGCCCACGTGGCCCACCAGCTCTGGGAGGAGGCCCTCATGGTGGCGGGTATCAAGACCAACGTCTATTTCGACTTCTCCGGTTGGCAGATCATCTTCAACAGTCATCCGGAGAAGTTCTATCGCATGTTGCGCACCGTCCTGGACGAGATAGGCCCCTGGAGGGTCTTCTTCGGCACCGACGGCCCCTATCTCAACGTCCTCTGCCCCTGGGACCGCTGGGTAAAGGCGGTGACCGAGCCCGACCTGAGTCCCTGTCCCGAGGTCTCCTTCACCCCGGAGGAAATCGACATCATCATGGGCAGGGCCTTCGCCCGCCTGCTCAAGCTGGAGTGACCGCCTCGGGCTCCGCTTCCTCCTCCCACTCGGCGCGGGGCTGGGGCTTACCCCTGGTGAT
>MU158637.1:0-3025 GCA_015711895.1 Candidatus Solincola tengchongensis
GCCCTTTTCGAGTACCAGCAGGCCCTGGAGAGCGGCGCCGATTCCGCGGGCTGGGAGGAGCTCGTCCTCCGCGCCGAGAGCTATCTCTCCTACCTGCTCCGCAATCCCGAGGCCCGGGCGCTGATGACTTTGTATTCCTCCTTGCGCGCCTCGAGCTCCGGGGAGGGAGCCCTGGACGCGGTGCGTGGGTTTCTTGATTCCGAGGCGGCGCGCTCCATGGAACGACAACCTGAGGCCGGTCCTTTCCTGCAAGGTCTGCGGACGGGCCAGGGCCAGGGAGAGGAGGGCGCGAGGACGGCCGGTTACCTGGTGGAGGCGGCGGTCTCCGAAGCCCTGGACCGTTACCTGGCGGCGGCGGGAGCCATGGTGGTGGGAAGGACCGTCACCGCTGACGGCAAGGCGGCGGTGGTGAACATCCAGGTGCGTCCGGGCCTCCCCCAGTCGGAGGTTCTGAGGCGCGCCGGCCGCCTGGAGGAATTCACGGCGGCTTTCTTCGCCTCCAGGGGGATGGAAGCGGAGGTGAGCGGCGAGGTCTACATGATGAAGGCCCTGCAGCGCCTCTCCCTGCGGGACAGCGCCGTCCTGGGGTTAATCGCCTTGCTCTTCATCGCCGTGGTGCTCTTCCTCACCTTTCGCAAGGTGCTGGACATCTTCCTCACCCTGGCCGTGGTCTTCGTGTCCCTGCTGTGGATATTCGGGATCATGGGGTTCGGGGGGATACACTACACGGTGATGGGGATGGCCCTCGTCCCCCTCATGCTGGGCATAGACATCGCCTATTCCATACACATCCTCACCCGTTACTACGAGGAACGGGACAAGAGAAAGGGAGCGGAGGACTCCGCCGTGAGCTCGGTGGTCACGGTGGGCATCGCCGTCTTTCTGGCCGCGGCCACCACCATGTTCGGGTTTCTCTCCTTCTCCATCTCCGACCTGCCTCCTATCCGGCAGTTCGGCCTCCTGTGCCTGGTAGGGGTCTTCTTCGGCTTCCTGCTCTCCATAACCATGCTTCCGGCAGCCCTGGTCATCCGGGACCGTAGGAGGGGGATAAAGGAGAGCAGGCGGGTGGAGGAACACCGCCTCCTTGACTGGCTGGACCGGGGGCTGGCCAGGCTTTCCCTCCTGGCCGAGAGGCACCGCCTGCCGGTATGGATCGGCTGCCTGGCGCTGGTGGTCGCCTGCGGGCTCTCCGTGCTGGGAATCTCCACCTCCGCCGACTTCCGCACCTTCGTCCCCCACGACCTCCCCGCCTACCGTTCCTTCATCCGCATAGAGGAGCATTTCGGGGGCCAGGACACGACGGTGGCCCTCCTGGAGGGGGAGGACCTCCTTTCGACGGCATCCCTGCGCAGGATGGACGAGTTTGTGAACGCGGTCCTGGATCATCCGCGCAACCTCACTCCTGAGGGGGAGAGGAAATATTTCCGCCCCGAGAAGACGAACAGCATCCCGGGCATCCTCCGAGCCACGAAGGCCCTGGCCTCGGCGGAGACGGCCGGCGTCAACCCGGGCAGCGGAGTGGGCGGGGAAGCGGAGCCCGGGCGTTGGGTCCCCGCCTCCGCGGAAGAGGCGGAAGCGCTCCTCTCCAGAGCGGAGGAGGCCTTCGGGTTCGAATCCTCGTCCCTCATATCCCAGGACCGGGATTCCTCTCTGGTGGCCTTCGAGGTGCCCTTCGTGGACGAGGAGGGGGAGAAGGAGATGGCCGCCATCCTCCGCGACGCCGCATCCGAGTCCATGGTTCCGGGTTCCTTGGACATGGAGTTGACCGGCATGCCGCTGATCATCTCCGATGCCCTGGACAAGCTCTTCACCACCCAATTGCAATCGGGAGCCCTGGCCCTCCTGCTCTGCGCCCTCCTCGTGGTGGTTGTCTTCCGCTCCCTGGCCTACGGCCTTACGGCCACCTCCGTGGTCTTCCTGGCCATTCTCCTCGAGATCGGCCTTCTGCGCCTCATAGGATGGCCTCTGGACATCATGACGGTGATGATCGCCTCTCTGGTCATCGGGGCGGGGATAGACTTCGGCATCCACGTGGCCCACCGCTTCCGGGAGGAGCTCTACGACAACCGCCTGCTTCCCGAGGAGGCGGTGAACACCACGGTGCGCAACGTGGGCAACGCCCTCATCTCCGCGGCGGTGACCACCTCCGGCGCGTTCCTCATCCTGGCCGTATCCAGTTTCTCGCCCCTTCGCCGTTTCGGCGTGGTCACCGCGCTTGCCCTGGCCAGCGCCTGCTTCGCCGCCCTGGTGCTGGAGCCCACCTTCCTGACCACCGTGGCCACCCGCCTCGACAGGCGGGTCCGGACGGACGGGGGGTGGGGCAGGAGAGGAAAAAGCGGGCGGGGCGGCCTCCTCGATGAGGGACGGAAAGGGCGCTCCATTTAGCCGCGATTTGAGCGGCGGGCGGTTCGCGGCCGTCGCCGGAGGCGGGTTCGCGCGATGCGGAGCGGTGGCCGCGCGCGGAAGGGAACCGGTCCGCCCTGCGGTAAACCGATGATTATTGCGTGATCCCGATATCTCCCGCGAAAGGCCTTTATCGGTCAGGATTTATCGCTCGCCCGCCGGCCTTATCCGCCCGGGGTCCTCATGCCATGGGCCGGGTTGAGGGTGCTCGCCATCACCGGGAAGGCGAGGGCGAAGAGGAACACGACTTCCGCCGCAGGGGCCAGCCCCGCTCCGTGTCTTCCCCAGGCGGGGAGGGCCTCCATTTGTTTCGGCCAAAATTTGACCCGTTTCGTCTTCGCCTCGTTTATCCGGCGAGAGGTGGTTCTTCTCGCGGTCATGCCCTGGTGAGCGCCTCGACTCGCAGTCGGCGCCGAGAGACGAGTGGTGAGGGGACAGGGGAAGGGAATGAAGCGGGTGGCCAAGAAGGGGCCTCGGCTCATCGCTTTTCCTCGCCCACCCCTTCCCGAGGGAGCTCGAAGTACTCGGCGGGGCGGAAGCGCAGCGTTCCGGCCAGGAGGTTGAAGGGGAAGGCCTGGATGAAGGTGTTGTACTGGCGGACGGCCCCGTTGTAGTACTTACA
>MU158637.1:3035-13942 GCA_015711895.1 Candidatus Solincola tengchongensis
GATACCTCTCGACCAGGGAGAGAGCCTCCCTCGCCGCCGCATCCAGCCCGCTCTCACTCCTCGCCCGGTAGGCCGGTCCGGCATCCCGAATGCCGCTGCGGGCGCGGGTCGCCTCCTCCAGGAGGGCCGCCTCACGTTCCGCGTATCCCCTCGCCGCGCTCGCCAGAAGGGGGAGAAGGCGGTGGCGCAGCTCGAGTTGGACGTCTATGTCCTGCCAGGCCCTGCGCACCCTGTTGCGCAGCCTTACCATGTGGTTGAAGGAGAGCGCGGCGGCCGCGGAAGCGGCTCCCAGGAAGCCGAGCAACAGCCAGGGGACGGCTCTCATGCCCCCATAATATCAGCTCCATGCGGTGGCAGGTCTGGGGGAGGCAATGCATTCCGCTTCTCTTCCGTCGTCTCGAGCCTTCGGCGGCCTCCCGGACGGAAGGACCGTAGAGGAGCGGAGGAGGGCAAACCGGGCTCCATGTCCCGGCCGGTCGACATGTCCCCGGCCTGATCTATAATAGGCGTTGGCGCAGCGGCTTTTAGTCACCGGGGGAGATGATGCCTGACCTGACCTTTATCCACACCGCGGATGTCCACCTGGGAGCGCCCTTCCTCTTCCTGGGCCGGAAGGGGAGAGATCATAGAGAGCAGTTGAAAACCACCTTCTCCCGGGTGGTTGACCTGGCGCTGGCCTCGCAGGCGGACCTTTTGATCATCTGCGGGGACCTCTTCGACCGCCCCTATCCCGGAGCCGAGCTGGTGGGCGAGGCGGCTTTCCAGATCGACAGGTTGAGCCGGGAGGGCATAGGGACGGTCATCGTCCCCGGCACCCACGACCCCTTGAAGGAAGGCGGGGTTTACGAGCAACCGGCCTTAAAGTCCATCCCCAACCTCCATGTCTTCAGCGATGAAGACCTGACCCCCTTTCCCATCCCCGGACTGGACCTGGTGATATACGGGGCGGCATGGAGCGGGAGGCGTCACAATCCGCTGGCCGGCTTCCGCCCCCGGGACGAGGCCCGCTGGAGGGTCGGCGCGCTGCACGCATCGGTGCGCCTCCCCGGCAGGGTGGAAGAAGACGGCGTCTGGGTGGACCGGGAGAGCATCGCCTCCTCCGGTTTGCACTATTTGGCGCTGGGGCACTGGCATTCCTTCTCCGGCCGGGAGGAGGATGGGGTTCCCGCCTATTACCCCGGCCCCCCGGAGCCACTGGGGATGGAGACGGAGGGGGATGGGGTGGTCCTCGCCGTGAAGCTGAGTGAGGGAGGAAAGGCGGAGGTAAAACCCCTGCGGACGGGGCGCCGCAGGTTCCTCTCCCTGGAGCTGGACGGCGCCGTTCTTGGGGGCCCGGAGGAGCTGTACGGCCACCTGCGGGGGATGGCCCATCCCGACCTTGCGCTGCGCGTCCGGGTGAGACGCGCCTGGGGAGAGGCCTGGTCGAGGTTCGACGCGGAGAGGCTAGAGGAGGAGCTCTCCACGCTCTTCTTTCACCTCTCCCTTCAGGTGGAGCCGGGTTCCTGCCGCTCCTGGGAGGTTGACGACTTTCCCGAGAACACGGTCGCGGGACGTTTCCTGCGTCTGGCCCGGCGGGAGATGGCCGGCCTGGAAGGCGAGGACCTGGAGGTGGCGGAGGAAGCCCTGCGCCTGGGCCTCTTCCACCTCTCGGGCGGGGAGGCGGGCTCATGCTGATCGAGGAGATCTCCCTGCGGCATTTCAAGCGTTTTCGTGAGGCCTCCTTCACGCTCCGCGAGGGCCTCAACGTGGTGAAGGGGCCCAACGAATCCGGCAAGTCCACCTTGCTCCAGGCGGTCATGGCCGGCCTTTTCTGGCGCGCCGATTCCACGCGCCGCGAGGTGCGGGAGAGCGTGACGTGGGGGGAGAGCGGCGGCATGCGGGTGGAGCTGAAGGGGAAGTCAGATGGTATTTCCTTCCATCTGATCAAGGATTTCTCGGCGCGGAGGGCGGAGCTCACCTGGGAGGGAGAGCGGGAGACCGACCCCGGGCGCATCCAGGAGCGGATGCGGGAATGGCTGGGAATAGGGAGCGAGGCCGCCTTCCGGGCCACGGCGGGCATAAGGCAGGACGAGGTGGCCGGCATCGCCGAGGGAGGTCGGGAGCTGGGGGAGAGCCTCCAGGCGGCCGTAGGGGGGCTGGAAGGTGGGCCGGGGGCAGTGCGGGCCAGAGAGGCGCTGGAAAGGGAGCTCGGCGAGATGCTCCGGGGAACAAAGGGGGCGGCCAGAAACCCCGGGCCCCTGGCCCGCATCGAGGAGGAGCTGGCGTCGCTCTCCAGGCGCCGGGAGGAGCTTACCCGCGCGGTGAGGGAGAGGGAGGAAGCCCGCCGGCGCCTTGCCGAGCTGGAGGAAGAGAGCAGGAGGACAGAGCAAAGGTTGGAGGTCCTGGAGGCGCTGATAAAGGATACCCAGGAGCGCATGGACATCGAAGAGGACGTGGAGGACTTCCAGCGCCGTTACCGCATGCTCGAGAGCTCCATCAAGCTCCTGGAGAAGGACGAGGAGCTGGCGAAGGAGGAGGAATCCCGATACGCGGCTCTGCGGGAGGTCTTGAGTGAGGAGGGAGAGCGCCTGGAGGACCTTGAACGGCGCCGCGCCGCGGCGGGGGAGCGGATAGTGGGCCTCTCCCGGAACCTGGAGGAGGCGGCGGCGCTGCACCCGCGGCCCTGGGCTCCATGGGTCATGGCGGCGGGCCTCACCCTTCTGCTGGCGGGTCTGGCAGGCGTGGCCCTCTCGCCCTATATGCTCGTCCTCTGCCTGGCCGGTTTCGGCCTGGCGACTCTCTCCCTGGTCCGCGGGGGCTACCTCCGCATGCACTCCGCGAGCAAGCGGCTGCAGGAGCTGCGTGCCCAGGTGGAGGAGGTGAGGGCGGCGGAGGCCGAGGTCGCGCGCTGCATGGAGAGCATTATGGTCCGCGCGGGCTGCGGCTCCCTGGAGGATTTCCAACGGCTGAGGAGGGGATACGCGGAGCTTCGAGCCCGCAGGGAGGAGATCGCGGACCGCCTGCGATTGCTTTCCGCCTGGGGAGGGGACCGGGCGAGGCTTGAGGAGGAGGCCCGCAGCCTGGCGGCGGAAGCCGGGCTGCGCAGCCGGAGGCTCAAGGAACTCAAGGGTCGCACGCTTGACCCGGAGGGGCTGCAGCAAGCCCTGCGGGAGAGGGAAGAACTGGTGCGGAGGATGGAGAACCTGCGCGAGGAGCGGGTACGCCTCGAGGTGATACTGGCCGGAGGGGAGCAGGAAGAGGAGCTCCTCAGTACGGAGGAGGAACTCGCCCAGCTCGAGGAGCGGAAGAGGCGCCTCACCATGAGGGCCAAGGCCCTCGAGTTGGCGCTGCAATGGCTGCGGCGCGCTTCTCGCGACAGCCTGGATTCGGTCACCGCCCGCCTGGAGGAGATGACCGGTGATTACCTGAGCCGTATAACCGGGGGGCGCTACCGGAAGGTCAGCGTGGAGGGGGAGGGCCTTTCCGTCTCCGTCTGGTCGCCGGAGAAGGGGGAGGAGGTGAAGGCCGATTCCCTCAGCCGGGGCACGGTCGACCAGGTATACCTGGCGGCCCGGCTTTCCCTGGTGGAGGTCATCTGCGAGGGGAAGAACCCGCCCCTGCTCCTGGATGACCCCTTCGTGACCTTCGACTCCGAACGCCTGAGGAGAGCCATGGAGCTCCTGCGGGAATACGCGCGGGGAAGGCAGGTGGTCATCTTCACCTGCGGCGACCATTACGACCTCTACGCCGACCGTGTGGTGACCCTCGCGCCGGCCTGAAGGTCGCCGTCGTCTCGAGGCCTGCCGGTATTATCATGGGTATTATCATGGTGATATGACCCTCCGGGAACGTTTCGAGGAATACCGTCGCCGGATAAAGTTCAGCGACCTGGATCTGGCCTCACGGGCCATGGCCGTGCTCTGGCTGGACCTCTTCCGGGAAAGGGTGATACGCAATTGCTTCCCCCGAGCGGGGTCGAAGAGCCTGCTTCGGGAAGTGGGAGCGGTCATAGACTCCACCTTCCTCGAGGGATACATTCTGGCCCGTGCAGCCTACGGTGACGGCACGGAGGCGGTCATATACACCGATCCCAACCGCCCCGGTTCGGTGGAATGGGGTGTGGAGAGGCTGAGGCTCATGTACGAGGAGGAGGTGATCCCTGAAGCGCCCTTCGCCGGGGAACCCCTGGGCGTGGAATCCCTGGCCGAGTCGCTGGTGCGGGAGATAGCCTATGGCCCTTCGCTGGTCATGCTCGAGGAGCGCGAGCTGCTGAAGGTGCACCTCGTCTATGCCCTGTGGGCGGGCTACAGGTTGGCCGGTTTCGAGAGGAAGTTGAGCGGGCGCTGAGGACGCGCCCTGGCCACGAGGACCCCCGAGCGGGGAGTCCCTCAAGACCTCGGGGCGCATGGGGGACAGGGATAAGCGGTCGGCGGGCGGGCTGCCCGTCCGGTGTCGCTGGGAGAAGGAGTGGATATGGAAAAAATTGTAAAAGAAGCGTCGACCCTCTTTCTGCCCAAACCGGTGGCCCTGATAACCACCGCGCACGGCGGAAGGGACAACGTGATGACCGCGGCCTGGGTCAACGTGGTGTGTATGGAACCCCCGCAGGTGGCGGTGGCGGTGCGGGAGAGCCGTTTCACCCACGAGCTGCTGAAGGCCAGCGGGGAATTCGTGGTCAATATCCCTACCCGGGACATCTGGAGGGCCGTGGACATCTGCGGCATGGTCTCCGGCCGGGACCGGGACAAGTTCCGGCTGGCGGGCTTGACGCGGGAAAGGGGCCGGGAGGCTGAGGCCCCCCTGGTGGCGGAGTGCCCCCTGAACATAGAGTGCCGGGTTAGCGCTGAGCTGCCCCTGGGCTCTCACACCCTTTTCGTGGGCCTCGTGCTCGCCGTCCACCTGGCCGGTGAATGCGAGGGGGAGAGGGGAGCCGTTGACGTGCAGGCCTTCCGTCCCTTCGTGCTCAACCACCGGGAGTACTGGGACATGGGAAGCAAGCTGGGCCGTTACGGTGAGACGGCATCCGAGTTGGAGGTCATACCGTGAGAGGCGGAGGGGGAGCCGGGACCCACGGTAAGAACAACGGGTCTTACCCGCCCCCGCAGTCGGTCGGGCGCCTTTCAAGGACGGCATTGGCGGTGGCCTCCTTCTTCCATCCGGGAGGGGAGGCCTGGAACAGGGTGCTCTTTTCCCTCCGCCACCCCCGCGTGCGCTACTACCAGTGGCTGCTGCGGAGAAAGGGCGTGGAAGGCGGTCCCTACGTGTGGATATCCGGACCGCCCGACGTGGCCCTTGCCGGTGAGTCCACCTGCAGCATCGGGGACGGGACCTTCATCCCCACCACGGTACAGATACGGGGAAACGACCGGGGACGCATCGTCATCGGCCGCCACTGCTCCCTGGATACCCTGGCCCGGCTCTTCGCCGCCAACGACGCCACCCTCCTCCTGGAGGACAACGTGGCCGTGGGGCCCTACAACATCATCAACGCCTTCGACGACTGCATCATCAGGAAGAACTCCATGCTCGGCCCTTACGTGAACATCAACTGCGCGGACCACGGCCTGGAACTTGGGGAACCCATGCGCTTCCAGAAGGGGACTTACGGGCCGGTGGTCATCGAGGAGGACTGCTGGATAGGGTCCCATGCGGTGATCCTCAAGGGGGTCACCGTGGGGACGGGCGCCGTGGTGGCGGCGGGGTCGGTGGTCACCCGGGACGTGCCCCCCTTCGCCATCGTGGCCGGTGTCCCCGCGCGGGTCATAGGGGACCGCCGGGAAAGGGAGGCAGAAGGAAAAACGCGTCCATGATCGCCGATCCATGTGCGTTCGCCGCAAGGTCACGGACGCCCGCGCGGGAACATGCCATCGACCTTTTCCCGACGCTTTCGATCCGACAGGCGCATATCTTGACGGATAATAGACAAGGGGAGGGCAAAATCGCTTTTCCCCGCTACTATTGGACCTGTGTATCGAGAGTCCCGGACGCGGCTTCCGTGATGTCGCCGGTGGTCGGTCGACAGAGCTCCGGGCTGCCGAGAGGTTGAGGGAAGAGCCTCCTCGGCCATACCACGCGGCCTATCCTCCCTTTGACCTGTCCCGTACCGGACATCCGGGGACAGAGGACGGTCTATTCCCGATCACCCCGCTGGAGGTGGCCTTGATCCGCCGCGGAGGGCCTCCCCCGGGAAGGAACCCGGGTTTTGAGGGGCGCACAGGGAATGAGGGGAGGGCAGGTATGGCATCGGGAATCCGTTCCTTTGGCGAAGGCAGCAGCCCCCTTTCCCGGCGGCCTGAGCCCGGGCGTTCACATGTCCTTGGGCCGCATGTCGATGACCCGGTAGGCCTTGAGGGCCACCGTGGGGTCGTAAATCTCCTCCATGGACACGAACTCCACCTTGGGGGTCATCTCCACCGCGGTGCGCAGCTTCATCTTGATATCCTCCTCCAGCCGGCCGCGGTCCACCCCCTCGGCGGGGGCTATTTTCACCACCAGCTCGTCCAGGGAATAGGGGTCGCTCGGGTCCTTCTTGGTGAAGATTATCTGGTACTCCTTGACCCCCGGGGTGTTGGCCACCTCGTCCCGCAGCACCTCCGGGTTGATAAGGGTCCCCTTGAGTTTGACCAGCTCGGTGGTGCGGGTGGCGTAGGTGCTGCCCACGGCGATGATGATGCGCTCCGAGTTGCGGCCGCAGTAGGGGCAGGTCTCGTGGGTCATGGCCCCTATGTCCCCGATGACGTAGCGCAGGAGCACGGTTCCCCGCCGGTTGAGGTGCGTGATGCAGATTAGGCCCCGCTCCCCGTCCGGCAGGCGCTTTCCGGTCTGCTCGTCCACCACCTCGAAGAAATAGAGATTGGGAGCCGGGTTGTGGCAGCCGCTGAAGTCGGTGCACTCGGGCATGGCCCCCTGCATCTCGGTGAACCCGTAGGAGTTGCTGATGAAGGGGTCCTCGGCGCCCATGTTCATCAGGCGCTGCCGCATGTCCTCGCGCATCCCCCTGGGGCAGGCCTCGCCCAGGGCCTGGATGTGCTTGGTGGCCGAGAAATCCCTGCCCTGTTCCTCGGCGCGCATGATCAGGCGTCGGATGAAGCTGGCGATGCCCAGCCACACCTCCGCCCTCCCCTTCTCGATGAGGTCGATGGCGTAGTCGATGGAGCGGTGGACGGGGAATTCCGGGTAGGTCATGCCCGTGCACCCGTACATGGAAAGGGTCCCCAGACCCATCATGCCGATGTCCCGGGCGCGGAAGAAGCCGATGTGAGGGACGGGGCCCAGGGGAAAGAGGTTGATCCCCCGGGAATAGGGTGGAAAGCCCCCCAGCTTGATGCCCCGGAAGATCATCTGCCAGATGCCGTGAGCGTCGTGGATGGTATTCCAGAAGGGAGTGGGCACCCCGGTGGTGGAGCCGGTGGTGTAGGTGACCTCGAATATCCAGTCGTAGAGGGTGGGGTTGGAGGGCTTCAGCTTGAAGGCGTCGGGCTCGGCCATGTAGTCCTTCTTGAAGGTCAAGGGAATCTTTTCCAGGTCGTCCAGGGACTGGATATCGCCTGGCTCGATCCCCTGTTCCTTGAAGACCCGCTTGTAGTAATCGTGCCCGTCCCAGACCCACTCCATCTGCCGCCTGAACATCTGGTCCTGCATCTCGCGGATCTTCTCCTGCGGCCAGAAGGTGGGGTCGTCGTCGTCCCGGTAGAGCGGGATGCTCTCGATATAGCGGCGGGTGTTCTCCGGGGTCACCGGGACCTTCTCGTAGGTGCCGTCGTCCTTGGGAATGTAGAGCACGCTCATGGTCGAACCCCCTTACTCTTTTCTTTTCCCCTCCCCGCAAAGGCGGCGCCGACTCACAGGAGACGTTTTATGCAGCCTCGACAGGAAGATTTTATCCGCACCCGCCGGCGGTGACAACCGGCGTTTCCAGGCCTCCGCCTCGCAGGCCGGGCACAGTGCCTTCTCTTTGGAATCGGACATCGAGAGATCGATCCTTCCCTCCTGCCATTTTGCTTGGTTTGCCGATATGAAAGGTGGTCTATTGACCTTTTTCAACCTTGAAGGGAATTACGGAGGCGACACGGAAGCGGTCCGAACGGGCGGTCCCTCGACTATCCTCAAACCCTAAAGCGCTCACGGAGAAGATACGGCGCCTTCCGCCTGCGGTTCGGGCCAGCGCCGCTCTCCCTGCCTTCGAACGCGTGAAGGTATCGCCTTTTGTCCCCCGGCCGTTCGTTCCGTGAGGAGGGAGGGCGGTCTCTTGTCCCCTCTCGAGCCGTAGAGCGAGGATTTGACCACCTGGTAGGAGCCGGAGCCCGCCCTGGCGGTCAGACGTCCAGCACGGTGAGTTCCAGGGGGGTGGTGTTGAGCATCTCGCCGCCGCCGGGAGTGACCCGCACCACGCATTCCAGGCGCATGCCGCCCACCCCGGGCACGTTCATGACCAGGGCGGCCACCTCCACCACGTTCTCCTCCAGGACCAGGTCTCGGAACTCGTCGCTGTTGATGACCGCGGGGTACCATTCGTGGCCGATGACCCCGATGCCGTGGCCGAAGGCCGGGAGGGTGTATTGGGCGTAACCCAGCTCGGATACCTCGTCGAACACCATCTGCCACACCTCTCCCACGGTGCTTCCCGCCTTCAGGGAGGAGATGAGGAGCTCCGCCGTGCGCAGGTAGGCCTCGGCCAGCCTCCTCTGGTCCATGGAAGGTTTTCCCAGGATGTAATTGTGGGAGAGGTCGGAGTAATAGCGGCGGTAGGTGGGATGCAGGTCCACAAGGAGGTTCTCTCCCGGCTGCACGATCTTGTCCGTGGGAGGGGTGCACCCGCCCAGGGGGTACCAGGTGCGGTAACCGGAGGCGATCTCCGAGGACCCGGTGACCGGCCAGTGGAACTCGCTTCCCAGCTCGCGCATGGCCATCTCCCCGATCCCGGCGATCTCCTGTTCCGTCATGCCCACCTCGAGGAGTTCCTTCACCCTCTGCTGCGCGGCATCGGCGATGGCCGCCGCCTGGCGGAGCAGCTTGATCTCCTCGGGGTCCTTCACGTAGGTCGCCCGGTCCACCACCTCCAGGGCGTTGACCAGCCGAGCCTCCGGGAGGTTCTCCTTGAGGAACTCGTATTCCGTGGCGAAGAGGTATCCGGCGATCATGCGCGGGGAATGTCCCAGCTCCACGCCGATGACCCCCTTGTCCCAGCCGTGTTCCCTTATCTGGCGCAGGGTCACCTCCCACAGCTCCATCCCCGGGAGAGGCCCGCAGCCCACCACGTTGTCCAGCCAGGAGTCGTCCTTTACCCGCTCGGCGTCCATGAGGAGGGTGTTCAGGCCCACATATCCGTCCCGCGAGACCAGCACCACGCTACGCCAGGGGATGAAGGCGCCCCCGATGTAGGTCACGCTCTTTCCCCGTGTGGCCAGGAGGAGGTCGATCCCCCTCGCGCTCATCTCCTCGACGATCCTCTCCACCCGCTTGCGGTAATCGATGTTCACGTCCATCCTGCCCTCCCTTATCCCGTATCCCTATGGGGACGTTTTATGATTTGCCGCCGCGCGTGCCTTCATGCCCGCGGGCGCCCGGAGTCTTTTCACCCGCCGCGGTGTCGGGCTCGTCGCGGGTGAAGGCGGAGGCTTGCGGTAGGGGGGTGGGCAACGGGAGACGAGGTCCCTTTTCCGCCCCGCCCCGCTCACGCCGCCCGTGAAGGGCGGGCCTACCGTCGGGAGTCTTCGCCGACCGCATCTCGCCGGGCGCAGACTAAAACCCCCGAAGGTCTCGCTTCCCGGCACCGCGAGCACCTTTTCGCGGCCTCCTCTCCGAAGAGAAGGGGTCCAATCCGGCCTCAGGCGCCCAGGTGGTCGATGAAGCCCAGGAGCAACCGGCCGGTGTTTTCGATATGACAGGGATTGATCTTGTCGTAGGTGTCCTGCGGCGTGTGGTACCACGGGTCATCCTTGACCTCCAGCCACACGGCGGGTATGCCCGCCTTCTCGAAGGGCTCGTGGTCCGAGTAGCTCCCGCTCTGCAGATAGGGGAGAGGCACGCCGTTATCGGAGGCGTAGGCCAGAAGCGCGTTGCAGAGGTCCATGGGGCCGATGCCCATGGTGCGCGCGTAGAGCTGGGCGCCCACCCCCACCATGTCCACGATAATCGCGCCGCGCAGTGAAGACCTCTCCCCCGGGGTTAGGGAGGCCACGTAATACCTGGAGCCGAAGTGGTGTAGGTCGGTCCCGTCCACCAGCCTCTCCTCCCCGCCGAAGAACACGAACTCCAGGCGCAGGCCCGGGAGAGGGCCTCTCTCCGAAAAGCAGCGGGCCAGCTCCAGGACCACCGCCGTGCCCGAGGCGTTGTCGTTGGCGCCCGGGCTTCCCGTGCCCCCCTTGGTGTCGAAATGGCCCCCCACCACCAGGGTCCGACGTGACCCGGAGGCGGCTCTCTCCTCGAGGGAGGCGATGACGTTGCGCGTCTTCGCCCCGTTGGGGAGGGGGACCTCCTGTATCCCCACCTTGTACCCATAGCCCGCCAGGACCGAGGCCAGATAGGCGGCCGCCCTCTCCTCCCCCGCCGTCCCCTCCACCCGGGGACCCAGGCCCACGCTCAATTGGAGTATATGGCCCATGGCGTTGAGGACCTCGAAATCGGCGCTCGGGAAGTAAAGGGGCCTTTCCACCACCACGGGCTGGTTCGACAGTATCCGGGTGGAGAAGTCCACTCCGCGGGGAAGCACATCCAGGACGTTCAGCGTGTAACGGGAGGAGCCGGGTATGACCGCCTGTGTGGATTGGCTCCCTCCGTCACCCAGGGCGAAATCGACCCCCACCGTGGCCTCCTGGGTCGAGGTGTTCAGAATGCAGATGTAAGGATGAAATCCCGGCCTGGTGGTACCCTCGCCCAGCATCCAGGATACCCCGGGATTCTCCGTTCCCGTGGAGACGTGCCCCCCG
>JACVJH010000285.1 GCA_015711895.1 Candidatus Solincola tengchongensis
GAGGCCTCCTGAAGTTTCCGGGCCAGCATGATCATGAAGGCCACAGTAAGATCGGCCACGGCATCGGCGTTCCTCCCCGGGATCCGGACGACGGGTATCCCGAAGGCGGTCGCCGATTCCAGGTCCACGTTCACCGGATTGCCGCGGCAGACCACGATCGCCCTGAGATCCGTGGCCAGGTCCATGGCCTGAAAGTCCACCACGTCCATCTCCGTTACCAGGATATGGCATCCAGTGAGGGCTCCGGCCAGGTCCTCGCCGCCTGCGTACACCCGCATCTCCCGGCGCCAAGGACGGTAGTCCACTTCAATGTCACTGGAGAGCGCGTCGAGCGCTTCACCGTCCAGGACCGCGGTGAGCAGAGCGCGTGGCCTGAAGAGAGCGCTCTTCCTCTCGCCCTCGGCCTCCGCGCCCTTGAGGAGGGAGACGGTCATCAGCCCGGAGAGATGGGCATCGCAAGCGGAGCGCAGGGAGCAGGCCTCCCTCCAACCCGCGTAGAGAGCCTGGTACTCCTCGCGGTCCGGTCCCGGGACGTGCTTGCGCACGGGAAGGCCCAGGCGGCGCGCCCCCTGGACGTGGTCTTCGAGGAGCCCCGCTCCCACCCCGGCGCAGATGGCCGCCCCGAGGGCGGATACTTCCGAGGTGGCGGCAACGGTGAGGGGGCGGCCGAGCACGTCGCTCAGGATTCCTGCCCACAGGGAACTCCTGGATAGGCCGCCGGCCACAAAGATGTTTTGGGCCTTCTCGCCCAGGACCTCCTCTATCTGTTCCAGGTTGGCGCGGGCGGAATAGGCGATTCCCTCCAGCACGGCACGGCTTACGTGCCGCCTGCCTTCCCGTCGTGAGGGGGTGACCATGTGGGACAGAGACAGGTTGCCCACCGGTATGGAGATGGTGCGGGCGTCGAAGAGGGCCGTTCCCAGGGTGGAGAACACGCCCGAGCCGCCGGGGCGGGAAAGGCGGGCCTCGGCGAGCAAGGAGGGAAGCGGGTAGCTATGTTCACAGTACATGAGTCCGGCGTACCACTCGAGGACGTAGCCGGCGGTGAGGCCGTTGCTCTCCAGGACGAAAAGGCCTGGAATCACATGCGCCCCACTCCACAGCCTGCCTTCGGGGTCCAGGACCGCCTCCGGGGTCACGGCCTGGAGAGGCATGGTGGTACCGGCGATCACCGCCAGGTCGCCCGGCGATACCGCTCCCGCGCCGAGGAGGCCGCACTGCGTGTCCGCGCCGCCGGCCACCACGGGTATTCCCGCCGGCAGGCCGAGATGTGAGGCCGCCTCGGGCGACAGGCTTCCCAGGCGGGTTCCGGATTTCACCACGGTAGGGAAGATCCTCTCCGGAAGCTCGAGGGAGCCGATTAAGTCGGAAGCCCAGCGGGAGGCGGTCAGGTCCAGAAGCAGGGTCTCCCCGGCCTGGGAGAGCTCCGCCGCCGGCTCGCCCCCCATCTTCCAGGCCAGCCAGTCCGAGAGGCTCAGGGTCGCGGCCGCTTTATCCAGCGCCTCAGGATACCGGTTGCGGAGCCAGAGCAGCCGGGAGGCGGTGAACAGGGGGCTTGGCCAATGGCCGCTGAGGGAGTGGATCTCCTTCCCTCTTTCCCCGGCCAGGGACATGGACTCGGCGAGAGCCCGGGCATCCTGGTTGGGGGTCGCGAGTAGGGTTTTGCCCTCCCCGTCGAGTAGGACGGTGGTGTTGCGCATGCTGGTGGCAGCGATGGCCGCTATTTCGCCCCATGCAGCGCCGGAGCGTTTCAGAGCCTCTCGACAGCACTCACCCAGTTTATTCCAGATATCCTCGAGGTCAAGGTCGTAGCCGAGGCCCATCGTGTCGGGAGCCGGTGGGTGCGACCATTCCCTTCGGGCGGTAAAGACCTCTCCCGAGTTGACTTCCAGGAAAAGGCACCTGCCCGAACCCCCACCGGCGTCCAGGGCGACCAGGAATTCCCTACCCATTTTTTCTCCCTCCTCGTCGGCCGCATCGCCTTCGTTTGACCGGTGCCCATCCGGGTCCACGAAGTTGTTTGCCGGTCCCGTGACGTCAACCCTATTGTATTCCCAAGCCGGGGATACCGGGCAGGAGAAGTGGTCCGCCTGCGTCGTCTCACGAGCGAAGAGGGCGTGAACGGAGAGAGACCGCTTTGCGGTTCGGTCCAGACATGTCGTGACCGGTATTGATATAGGGTCTATGGTTTTTCCTGGAAGGACAGGCCCGGTGTTTAATTGTGCAGGACAAAGGCCGATATGGTTAAAAGGCAGCCGACGCCTCGGCGAGGCGATGATGCAGCGCGATTCTGGATGTCGGGTGCGGAGGAAGCCGCGGAGTGCGGCGCCGTGAGCGGTCAAGGGATCTTGAGGAGTTCATGCCGTGACGCATTACCGCGTTATCATCCTGGGAGGAGGGCCTGCTGGCTCACTCAGCGCCCTTTTCCTTCTCCAGAGGCGTCCGGATCTGGCGGGCGACATCCTCATACTCGAGGCGAAGCGGTTTCCCCGCGAGAAGATATGCGGGGGAGGCGTGAGTGGGCGGGTCACCCGGCGCTTGCGCGAGCTGGGGTTGGAACCCGAAGTGCTCCCCCGCGTTCCGCTGAGGGGATTCACCGTATGTTACCGGGATATGCGCCACCGCCCGGAGTTCGGCAACCGGGACTGCTTTGTGGTCCGGAGGAGCGCGCTCGACGCTTTCCTGCTATGCGCCGCTGCGGAGAGAGGCGCGGAAGTGCGGTTCACGCCCGCCGTGGGCGCGTGCCGCGAGAGGAGAGGCGTGAGGGTGATGACAGCGGATGGCTCCCTTTTCCGGGCCCAGGTCCTTGTGGCCGCCGACGGGGTCAACGGCAGGAGCAGAGAATGGTTTGCTGCGCCGCACAGGGGAGCGAAGACCCTCCTCCTACAGACCGATGCCCCCTTCCCGGAGGAGGCCGAGGACCTTCACGACTCGCTCGTCCTGGACTTCACCCCGCCCCGCTTCGGCATCCGGGGATACGTGTGGTTCTTCCCCTCCCTGAACGATGAGGGCCAGAGGGTGGTGAACGCAGGGATATCCGGCGGCGGGTTCTCCAGCGGCTCGGCGCGTCGGCTCAGGGAGTGCTTCCGAGCCGTTCTCAAGGATCATCCGGAAATGGCGGGTGCCTTTCGCGCTGAACCGCGCTTCAGGGCTTACCCGGAAAGGAACTTCTCCATCCTGCAGCGTTTCTCCGTGGAACGGGTCATCTTCGTGGGGGAGCAGCTGGGGGTGGACCCCTTCACCGGCGAAGGGCTGGGAATCTGTGCCGATTCCGCTGCCGCGGCCGCAGGGTGTATCGCAAGAGCCCTCGAAGAGGGGGATTTCTCCTTCCGGGGTTACGCCTCCCAACTGCTCAGGGCCCCCTTCTTCCCCTTATACCTCATCGGCACCACCTACTGGCCGCAGAGCCTGTGGCGCCAGCCCTGCTTCCTCTTCTTCATGTCCACCCGCGAATCCTCGGCGGGGGGGATGAACGTCATCGATTATTACGCCAAGGTATTCTCGGGTCTCATCCCGGGCGAGGAGCTTTATACACTCCGTTTCTGGAGGACGGTCCTCAGGGATGCGGTTGGCGTGCTGCCGGAATGGCTTTCCACTTCCGCCCCGACGCCGTGCGACCGATGCCCTTAACCTCCGTCGATCTTCCTCAGCATGTCTATTACCAGTTGAAGAGTCGTGGCCAGGGATTCCGGCCTCACGTTCTCGATGGTGTCCAGACGGGTGTGGTAATGAGGAACCAGGCGGGAAGTGTCCTGGCAGCATATGGAAATACTGGGAATGCCCGCACGCGCGAAGGCACTCCCGTCGGTGGCCCCGACGAGCATGACGGTCACCTTCATGGGATAACCGTTATCCCGCGCCGCTTCCCGTGCCAGGTCGACCAGGTAGGGGTCCATGGTGGCGCCGCACCACAGTTCGCGCTTGAAGGCGGTCAAGTACTTCTCGTCGTATATACCGTCCAGGAACACGGCGTAGGTTGGGATGGACATGAATTCCCTTCTGTGGCGCGCCGCGTAACGTTTGGCTCCCCGCAGGCCTGCCTCCTCGGCGGACATGGCCACCAGGAGCACTTCCGTCTGGCGGGGCCGGAAACCTCCCCTCTCCCGAGCCTCCTTGAGGTAGCGGGCCAATCCGCAGAGGACGCTCACGCCGGCCATGTCGTCCATGGCTCCCGGCACAACGTCACGGGTGTGGAAGACGGCGAAAGGCAGCACGACGGGAACGAAGGCGATGCAGATATAGCCCAACACCCGGAAGGCGGTGCTGTCCGGCATACCCGTGGAGCCGGCCACGGTGCGGGCCAGCGAGGCCGCCAGGAGGACCAGCGGTCCTGTGAAGGCCAGGACCATGGCCGGAACGGCGAGGCCCTTCAGCCAGTACCAGACCTTGAACTCGTAGGCGGAGTCGAGGTGCGCGGAGATTATGAGCCTCTTGCGACACTCCCCCTCGGGAGGGATGACGCCGATGACGTTCTCCCCCTTTCTACGCGGGAACAGGAAATCGATAAACTCGCGGTAGCGCACTACCTCGAAGAAGAGGATTCCCACACAGACCGACGTGATGATGAGGGAGATGGGCGGGAGGACATAATAGAGCACCAGGGCGGCCAGATAACCGGTCACCAGGAAGGGGAAAAAGCCGAGGAAGGCCTTGGGGCTGCAGGTGAACTCCTCCACGCGCACCTCGCTGCAGGCCTCACCCACTTCCTCGGCGAAGAGCCGGCCAAGCCTCTTTTCCTCCTCGCTGCACGATTCGCGGGGGCCGATCTCCCGCATGACCCGGTCCACCAGCTTGTGCATGTACTCCGCGTATCGCTCCGCCTCGCCCATTCCTTACCTCCCGATGCCTTTCTATCCGGTGGGGGATACTAGGGATCACCGTTCCCCGCCTCCTCCACCATTGCCGTTCCCTCGGGCCCGAAAACCGCCCTCCGGCACAGGTAACGGTTGAGGGCAGCTCCGAAGAAGACCGCGTAAGAGGTGTAGAAAATCATGATAACGGCCATTACCGCGACGGCGAATGAGCCGTATATCAACGAAAGCCTTCCCAGTCTCGAGTAATACCATGTGAGGAGGAGTTGAAGGGGGTTTATGAGGAGGGAAGCCAATAGGGCCCCCTTCCATACCCGCCGGAATCCCGGCCTTTCCCCCAGGGAATAGTCGTAGATGAAGACCAGACCGCCGAAGTGGATGCTCGCGGTGGCCGCGACGGCCGCCAACGAGAGTGGCACCTCCAGGAAGCCCACTTTTCCGGCGGCGAAGACCAGGAGGGCATATATCCCGAACCCGAGCGCCGCCGCCCCGGCGATGACCAGCAGCATCGCCAACCCCTTCAGTTTGCGCTTAAGGAACGACGGTTTCCCGGCGTCCCACATCCTGGCCAGCCACAACTGGAGTGAATCGGTGGCCTTGGTGCCCGTGAGCAACAAACCGGCGAAGCCGGCAAGCCCGAGCACACCTCCCAGATCGCGCGAGGAGTTCAAGGCCTCCCTGATCGTTTCCGATAAACCCGGAACCTGCTCGGCCAGATAATCGACCATGCGCCGGTAGAGTTCCGGCCTTCCTCCCAGGAGCATGCCCAGGACGCCTCCGGCCAAGGCCAGCAGGGCGAAGAGGGATAGAAAGGAGAAGAAGGAGAACGCGGCCGCGGCTTGGGGGCCCTCCCAGCCGGAGAATTCCGCCCAGGCACCCCGGACCGTCTTAAGCACCCGCCGAAGGGAGGCCACAGCCCTCACCCTCCTTTCTGCAGGCCCTGGAGATGCCGATCCTCGCTCCCTCAAGAGAAGGAACAGCGGTCAATTCATTATGGCACAGAAAACCCGTTTCCGTTCACCGCCGTGGTCGAGGTCGTCGTGAAGGCCGTGCAGACCCAGCCGCGCGGAAGATTAGCGAAACCGCAGGCATGACAAGAAGGGGGACGAGCATGGACACCGCTCCGGCGAAAGGGACCCAGGGAGTTCCCAGTGAGAAAGCCTGTCCGGTCCTGGCCGCCCACCAGGCGGAGAGCCCTATGGAAAGCCCCAGGGAGCACGTGAGCCCGGAGAGCATGGACGCCCACGCACCGGCCTTCGTGGCCCCTTTCCAGAGCAGCCCGTACAGGTAGGGGGCGATGAAGGCCCCGGTCACCGTGCCCCAGGAGATGGACATCATGTTGACGATGAAGGTCCAGGGCTTGAGGGCGATGAGGAGGGATATGCCCACGAAGAGGGCACAGAGAAAGCGCAAGAGAAGGGTGGATTTTCTCTCCCCCAGCGCGTCGGCTCCTCCCGCCAGGTCTATGGCCACGGCCGAGCTGGAAACCAGTACCAGCGAGGAGAGCGTGGACATGGAGGCGGAGAGTATCAGGAGCAGGATGATCAGGGTGAGTGCGGAGGGGAGGAGATCGTTTATCAGCGTGGGCATGAGGTTGTCCGCGCCTATCTGCTTGACCTGTTCAGCGGAGTAGAAGACCCTGGTCAGGGCCCCGGAGAAATAGGCCCCGAAGGTGCAGACCAGGGAGAACACGGTGCACACGACGGCGGCTTTGGGTATCATGCGCTCGCTCTTTATGGAGTAGAACTTCTGCACCATCTGAGGGAGGCCCAGGGGCCCCACGGAGGTGAGCACCACAAGCGAGAGCAAGCCGAGCCAGGCGGGAGGCGAGGATGGAGGCTGTGCGGCATGAACGGTTCCGACCCTCTCAAGCGCCCCCGAAAGGCCGGCGGCGTTGAAGCCGGCGGCCCTGTTCAGTACGAAGGCGACGAGGAGAAGGGACCCGGCGATCATGATGGTGCCCTGTATGAAATCGACCAGGGTCACCGCCGGGTAGCCCCCCGTCACCAGGTAGACCGCTGTGAGGACGGCGATGACCACCAGGGCTTGGGTATAGTCGATGTGGAAAACGTTTTAAAAGAGGTAGGAAAGGCCCATGTACACGGACGCGGAATAGTGGAGCAGGAAGACGAAGGTCACCAGGGCGGAGAACCTCTTCATGCCCGTGCTCCCGTAGCGCGCCTCCAGGAACTCTGGCATGGTCAGCGCGTTCATGCGCGCCGTCTCCGTGCGGGTGCGGCGCGCCAGGAGCAACCAGGCCAGAAGGGTGCCCGCGAGGACGTTGCCGGCCACTATCCACATGGTACCGAACCCGTAGGTCCAGCCGAGCTTTCCGGCATAGCCCACGAAGAGGACGGCGGAAAAATAGGTGGTCCCGTAGGCGAAGGCCGAGATCCATGGCCCTATGCTGCGATTTCCAAGGAAGAACTCGGAAGTGGACCTCGTTCGCCAGGAGCTTCGGACGGCGATGAAGACCATCACGGCTGCGTAGAGGGCGACGATGATGGCTTTGACCAGGGCCACCGGAGGCCTCCTTTCCCTGCTGCGAACATCGCTCCCTTGCGAAAATTATAGCAGACGGGGGGTGCGGTATCCGCAGCCGGAGTTCAAAGCACCCACCCGGGATGCCCTGCGCAGAACTCGCGCATGAAGGGGTAGATCCAGGAAGATACCTCAGGCTCCAGGTAAAACGTCGGATAAAGGAGGTTCTGCCCCGGTTCGATGGCCCTCCGTTTCAGCGCGAGGGTTTCCAGCTCACAGCCCGGGTACACGCGGATGCCGACCGTTACCGTGACCTGATCGGGAGCGAGTTCCAGCATGAGGTCCAGGCTCTCCCGGAGTGTCCGCTCGTTTTCCCCCGGACCGCCCAGGAGAAGGAAACAGTTGGTGCGGAGCCCCAGTTCCTTGGCCAGGGAAACGGAACGCACAACGTGCCGACGGGTGAAGTCCTTCCTGAGGGCGGAGAGGATTTCCTCCGAACCGCTCTCGTTTCCTATGCTCAAGCCCACGCACCCCGCTTCCCTCAGGGCTTCCAGGACGCTCGGGTCGCAGAACAGGGGGTTGAAGGTGCACCACCATCTTAGGGACAGCTCGCGTGAGGCGATCTCCCGGCACAAGTCCAACGTGTAGCCCTGGGGGTAGTTGAACAGCGAATCGGTGAAGATGACATAGCGGATGCCGTGGTCGGCCTCCAGTCCCGCCAGCTCCTCAGCCACCTCGGACGGAGAACGCGCCCGGACAGCCTTGCCCTCGATGACCGGGTTGGTGCAGTAGATGCAGCGCATATGACACCCGCGACGGGCCTGGAGGTTGGCTGTGTAGGCCGGTGTCCCGCCCGGGAGCGAGTTGTACCGACGGACGTCGAAAAGCTCACGGTCGGGAGGCGGAAAGGACCCCGGCCAGGCGTAATGGGCGGGCGGATTGACCCAGGAGCGGCCTTCGCGGCGGATGGCCAGCCCAGGCAGGGAGTCAAAATTGGCATTGTTTTCCAGGCGGCGGAGAAGCTCGAGGAAGGTCCTCTCCCCCTCCCCCACCACTCCCACCTCCAGATCCAGATATTCAAGGCACTGCAGCGGAAAGATGGAGAAACCGGCCCCTCCCAGCACAATGGGGGCGTCGGTCTCCGCCCGCAAGGCGCGCACCAGCTCCCTCAGCGGCGGGAGGTAGAACTCGCTGTTGAACATATCCTGGTTGTCTATGTTGCGGATGGAAAGCCCTATGCAGTGAGGCCGGAATTCCCTCACCCGCTCCACGGTCTCCTTAACGGGATCGGAGGAGAACATCAGGTCCAGGGCGGAGACCTCGTGCCCCGCATTGCGGGAAGCCGAGGCCACGCAGGCGATGCCCAAGGGAAAGGGGACCAGGTTTTCCCGGCAGCGGTTCTCGCTGATGAGCAAAACTCGCAAGAGGCATCACCCCTCCTGTCTCCCGGTAGAGGTGCCTGAGGCATTACAAAGCCGGGCCCCGCGGCAAAACCCTCCCTTTGCGGGGCTGCCGTGAGGCATGGCGGCGGCCGTTTTCAGCCTCCCTCCGGTGTTCGGCGGAAGAGACGCGGGGTTGGAGGGGCGCCAGCAGGGCCGCCCCGCGGGCCATTCTCCGGGGAGTCCCCGCCGGGATTCCGAGGCCTTCTGGAGGCGAAGCCGAGTCGCGCCCATTCCGCCAGCTGTCCCGGACACCGATCATGGTGCCTCCGCCTCCGCTCTACCCGACGCCCTCGCGCTCTCCTCGTCGGCATACCTCCTCGATTAAGTTTACCCTGCAGTGGATCAGCGGGACAGGCGGCTGAAAACCCTTTAAAGCGCCGGACGAATAGACGAGTCCTTCGTCCTTAAGCCCAAGGATCACGCCGGTGGGGGCTTCAGGTCAGGGACCGCCTTTCGAGCTCAATAAGCATCCTGATCACCTGAGTTATCCGGTACGGGTGATCTCCCATATAATTGGGAAAGGCCTCGCTCTTGTTTTCCGAAGCCGTTTGCCGCACGGTCGATGAAGCCGCGTGAGGGTCGCGGAGGCGGTTTGAGGGGGTTGAGATGAGCGATGACACATCGTTGGGGAGCATGCCGCTTTTCGCCGGAGAATGCGAGAAGCAACACTTAGGGAAGGGCATCCATATGCTCCGCATGTGGGCCAATGTTTGCATCATCGAATCCGGTGATGGGGTGGCCCTCTTCGACGTGGGGCTTCCCTTTCACGGTCCGCACATCGTGGAGGAGTTGCGCTCGCTCACCGAAAAACCGGTGCTCTACATCATTTACGGGCACGGCCACGCCGACCACGCCTTTGGAACCCCCTTCATACTGGAGGACGCGGAGAGAAGGGGACACCCGAGGCCGAAAATACTGGCCCACGAAGCCCTCCCCCGCCGCTTCGACCGCTACCGCCGCATGCTTCCTTATCACGAACACATCAACCGCATCCAGTTCGATATACCGGAGGGTATCCCCGCCTTCCCATGGGAATACGTATACCCCGACGAGACGGTAAGGGAAGAAGCGTCCATCCGCCTCGGCGATCTCACCCTCGAGCTGCGACACGCGCGGGGGGAGACCGACGATCACCTCTGGTTGTGGATTCCGGAGAGGAAGGTGGCCTGCGTCTCCGACTTCTGGGTCTGGTCTTGCCCCAATGTGGGCAATCCATTCAAGGTCCAGAGGTATGCCCTGGAGTGGGCCTTGGCGCTGGAGGAAGTGGCGGCCCGGTCACCGGAGGTCATGCTCCCTGGCCACGGCAGCCCGCTGGTGGGGGCGGGAACGGTCCGGGAAGCGTGTCTGGAGGTATCCAGGGCCTTGAGGTATCTCGACCAGCAGGTGGTCGAGATGCTCAACAGGGGAATGTGGCAGGAGGAGATACTTCATTCGTTCCGGTGGCCGGAAGAGTTCTCGGAAAGCCCCTACCTGGCACCCATTTACGGGCACCCCTATTTCGTGGTCCAAGCCCTCCTCCGGCAGTACCATGGTTGGTACGACGGGAACCCCTCCCATCTCTTCCCGTCTACCGAGGCGGAGGTGGCCCGGGAGGTGCTGACCATGGTGGGAGGCGAGGATAAGGTGCTGCAGAGAGCCGGAGTATTGGAGGAGAAAGGTAATCTGCAGCTTTCCCTCCATCTCCTGGACTTCGTGTTGGCTGGTGGTAAAGAAGGGGTGGAGGAGGCCGTGAAAAAGAAGGCGGCCATCCTGGAGAGGTTGGCCGGAGAGGAAAAGAGCCTGATCGCTAGGAACATATACCTGGCCGGAGCGAGGGAATTACGGAAAAGACTGGAGAGCTCGAGACCCGGCGACTCCGGCTGAGGGAGGTCGGCCGTGCAGGCGTTCACCATAGCCCTGGCCGTTTTCACTGTTTCTTTCGTCTTTTCCATGATGGGTGCCGGAGGTTCCCAGATCCTGGTACCGCTGCTCTTCTGGCTGGGGCTGGACTTCAAGACCGGGGCTATCCCCCTGGGCCTCCTTGCCGCCTCCGTGACCTGTCTTTCAGCGGTCCTGGTCTATCAAAGGAAAGGCCTGGTGCGGCTGAGCACGGGCTGGCCTTTTGCCCTGTCCGTGCTCCTCGGAAGCCCTCTGGGAGCCCTTGTGGCGCGCCCCACATCCTCGCGGTATCTCATGGTCGTCTTCGCCGTGGTGAACATCCTTGTGGGATTGCTGGTGCTGCGTGGTCGCAGTTTGGCCGGGAAAGGGATTACCCGCAGAAAAGAGGTCCTGATCGCGCTCCCTTTGGGGTTGGGCATAGGTTTCGCCATCGGCTTCATAGCCCGTGATGGGGGTCCCTTCACCATGGCCGTCCTTGTTCTCATGGGGCTTGACGCCCGGGAAGCGGCGGGGACCGCCCCCCTCGTCGTGGCTGCGGGGTGCCTGGTGGCTTTCACTGTGCACTCTTTCAGGATGTCCGTCGAGGGCCCCATAATCGCCGTCACAGCCCTTGCCGCGCTGGCCGGCTCGCAACTGGGAGCGAGGTTCATGAGCCGCCGCCTGGAATCCGGGACCGTTAGGATCCTCTTCACCGTGGCTATGATGGTGGTCGGGGCGATCATATTGGCCCAGGCCCTGTGAATCATAGAAGGCAGACCCCGGGTGACGGACCGCCAAAGCCTCCACAGGAATAGGCGCTCGTACTTCGGGGTCACAGAGGTTTGCGGGCTTCCACTTCCAAACGGACGGCGTTCACGTGTACCAATCCAGCCTCATCGGGCGGAAAATCGTGGAGATACCCGTTTACCAGCTCGGCTATGAAGTCTTCCCTTAAGCGTTCGGGAACCCGTTGCGTGAAGGGCAGCCAGGTGGTCCGTATCCAGCCGGCCATTCCCTCTCGCCCCTCGTGGACCATGTCCTTGGTGAGGAGCTCCACGCGCAGCGGTTCAAGGCCCGCCTTCTCCAGGAGGGGTATGTAGTCCTCAGGGCCGTGGAAGAGGTAGGGAAAATCCATGTCACGGAAATAAGCGGACCATTTTTCTGAAGCCATGAGGGAAACCAACATACATGCCACTTCGGCGGCGTTGCCCCGCCCGGCCATCTGTGCCAGTAAGAATCCGCCTGGCTTCAACGCCCGAGCTATCCCTTCCAGAGCCGCCGACTGGTCCCTGATCCAGTGGAGAACGGCATTGGAGAAGACGACGTCGAAACACTCACAAAAGTCGAGTTGGCACGCGTCCGCCACCTCCCAGGCGAGGTTAGGATAATGGCTGGAGGGGTAGGAGCGTCGGGCATGGTCGATCATCTCCGGAGATATGTCCACTCCCAAGACCGAGCCCCGGGGGACCCGTTTGGCAAGCATGGCCGAGAGCAGGCCGTCCCCGCACCCCAGGTCCAGGACGTGTTCGTCTCCCCTGAGGTGCAGTTTGTCCATCAGCTCAAGACCCCATTTCTTCTGCTGGGAGGAGAAGCTCCGATAATCTTCTGCGTCCCAGCGGTACAAGGCCTTCTTACCCCTCAAAGCCTTCCTCCTCTCGCTCGTTGCAGGCCGCCGTTTTGCCGCCTATCACCCACCGCCGGCACCCGTAAATGAGGTCGGTCGCACCGGCCCTCGCCGCCTATGGCATTGACGATAAAAAGGTTAACATGCCGGGCGGGGTGATTGCGCAGTATTCAGGAATCGCTGCGGATCCTCAGGCTTTCCGAAAGACTCGATCTCTCTCGAGGCGAGAGCTCATGGGCCGATGGAGAGAATTTGCATCAGGGGAGCGAGACTCCGTTCCGTTTCCCGGGATGCTTGGTTTGCGACGCTTAAGCGCGGTTCCATGTTTGCGCCCCGTTTGAGTGAGAGACTGACATAGGACGGTCACAAGTCGCTCTCCTTCGTCGACCTCGAGCTCGTTGGTTTCGGCTGCGTGGAGAGGTTTCCTCCGGCTGGAATTTGTAAATTCCATTTAGCCTTGCACCGGCTTTCCATCCCACTTCTTTCGAAAGAGCCATGTCGGGTTCCTCAAAGGCGGGAGATGATCCGAAAATCCCTGTCTGGCGGAGGTGCCGTATCGTTTCGCGGGCACTTCAGGGTTCGGGTTCACGAGAGAGGACTTGAACATCCCGGCGAATGGGTTAAAACGAGGAGAAAAGATTGAGATAGGAGCGAGCCTCGTTCTACCATTAAGGTTAAGATGATGCTGAATCGTGGCCTTCGTTCTCGGCGATGCCTTGCGGAAGGGAGTGGCTGTCTTGGCTGACGAGGAGCTGATAGAGGAAGCCGCCCGGCTGATAGCCGGGGCGAAAAACCTGGTGGCCTTCTCGGGAGCGGGTGTCTCAGCGGAGAGCGGCATACCGACCTTCCGGGATCCGGGTGGTCTTTGGGATCGCTTCGACCCCTATGAGCTCGGCGGAGGGGATATCTTTTCCGCCCTCCTGCGAGGGTCCAAGATCCCAGCTTCGGCGACTGATTTCGTCTCCGAGATGCTCGATGTCCTGGAAAGAGCCCGCCCCAACCCTGGGCATCTGGCTCTGGGAGAGCTGGAGCGCATGGGGATTCTCCGCTCGGTGATAACCCAGAACATCGACAACCTGCACCGTGAGGCCGGAAACACAAGAGTCATAGAGGTGCACGGCAACATATTCCGACTGGCCTGTCTGGGATGCGGGGGGAAGATAAACCTGGGTCGTGATGACCTCTTCGAGCTGGGGCGGAGGCTGGTGGAACTGCTGCGGCGTGGCGACCTGCAGGGCCTCATCGCCCTGGCCTCGCGGTGCTGGTGCGGGGGCGTTTGCAGGTTGGACGTGGTCGGTTTCGGTGAACCGGTACAGGATATGCCCCAGGCGGTGCAGGAAGCGAGACGTTCGGACGTGTTCCTGATCCTGGGTACTTCGGGAGCAGTATATCCCGCGGCTTACCTCCCGGAGTACGCCAAGAGCGCCGGGGCTAAACTCATAGAGATAAACGCCACGGGATGTTATTTCCAGGAACTGGTGGACGTGGGCATCATCGGCAAGACGGGCGAGATACTTCCACGCGTCGTGGAGCGCGTGAGGGATCTACGGGCGGGCGGCGGGGAAACCTAGGCCTCGAAGCCAAGTTCCGTCTTGTGAGGCCGTGATGCAGTCTAGACATTTTTTCTCCCATGGGTGCGCCATTTGCTGATGTGCCGCGATAATCTTCCCTAATTTTGGTTCAGACACGTAGACTCACCATGTTTTGGGGCGCTTATGGACCGTTCCCTCATCGGGCCGTAAGAATTACCGGTCTTTTCTCGCGTCGACCTCACGAGAAGAAGCGGTTCAGTCGAAAAGCCGTCCATCCATAAAAGGCGGCAGTGACGTGCCTGTTCGGACTGGTTTACGTTTCCCGGGATTAGTGGGGACATCTCGTTGGTGTTGAGCGATATGCGAATTCCAAATGGCCGGAGCCGCACGATTCGTGGTCCTTGTGCCTTAGCCTTTCATTTATGGCTTGATCCCGCCTTGCCTGGCGCGCGGATGGGCAATTATACTGATGATCCGGAAAAATATGCGGAGGCCAAGGAGTGCTATCACAGCAGGAGTGGCAGCAGCAAGTCGAAGAAATAGTCAGGGATAGGAGCAGGCATTCCCCCTACTATCTCCTCCTGGGCATGCGGGTGAGGGAGCTGCGCCCGGGCGAATCCCTGCTCGAACTGGAAATAGGCCCCCGGCATCTCGACGAGAGAGGAAAAGTCCACCCCGGTGTCCTCTTCTCCCTGGCAGATGCCGCAGCAGGGGTGGCGGCCATGACCCTGGTCGCGGGAGGCTCCCGCCGCGTGGTGACCGTGGAGATGAAGGTGAACTTCATGGCCGATTGCGCTGGCGGAAAGTTGACCGCGGCGGGCAAGGTGGTGGGGGAAGAAGGCAAGTCCATCTTCTCTGAAGTCGAGGTCTGGAGTGAGGAAGGGAAGAAGCTGGCGAAAGGCCTAGCCACTCTCGTGTCCCTTGCCCGAGGACATCGACCGGAATGATCGAGACTCCTTAAGGCGCCAGGAGGACCTGGTCATATTCCGGCGTCGACCGGCCCGTCATTCCACGGTCACGTTTTCCGGGAGACGGCGGGTGAGGATGTCCGCGGCCTCCTCAACCATCTCCTCGAGGACCTGCCCCGCCGGTTTTATCTCCTTGATCAGCCCCGCCACCTGGCCGGCGAACCCACCGATGTATTCCTCGCGGTTGGCCTTGAGGAAGGCGGCGAGCAGGGAGGAGGAGACCAGAACCTGCAGCGGGAAGGGGAGAGGTTCTAGGCCGGACTCCTCCCACAAAGTATGGAATTTACTGGTAATGGAGCGCAGGGTCTTGCCGGTGAACATGGTGGAGACCTTGGTGTCCTCGTCGGTGGCCTCCACGATGTGGCGCTTGATGACCTCCGGCGCCCCGCCCTCCACGGTGGCCAGGAAACGGGTGCCCACCCATACGCCCACGCATCCCATGGCCAGGGCAGCTGCTAGGCCCCTGCCGTCGCCTATGCCCCCGGCGGCCAGCACTGGGACCGGATAGGCGGCGTCTATGCAGGCCGGCACCAGGGCCATGGTCCCTATACGCCCGGTATGGCCTCCCGCCTCGTGGCCCTGGGCCACCAGCAGGTCTATACCCGCCTCGGCCATTCTCCTGGCGTTCTTGGTGTTGCCGGTTATGGCCAGGACCTTGGTGCCCACGGCGTGGGCCTCCTCGACCATGAAGCCCGGGTTCCCCAGCCCGGCGCAGAAAAGGGGAACCCGTTCCTCCAGGCATACCTTGATGGCTTCGCGCGGCCGCATGGTGGTGGAATCCATCTTCACCATCACGTCCACGTCCGGGAGGCCCAGGTCCTGCTTGACCTTCTTTATCCATTCCTGGTGGGCCTGGGGCAGACTGCGCAGGAGCTGGCTCAAGGGCACCTCGCCTTCCCCTTCCGCTTCGGGAAGATCCACGATGTTCTTGGGGAGGAGTATGTCCACCCCGAAGGGCTTGTCGGTGCGCGCCTTTATCTCCCGAATGGCCTGGCGTAGTTCGCCTATGGAGTACCCGCTTGCTCCAAGTACGCCCAGGCCTCCTGCCTCGGATACGGCCACCACCAAGTCTACGGGGGCGCCCGTTTCCTCCCCCAAAAGGTTAGGCCCCATCCCTGCACTCAAGATGGGATACTCGATGCCCAGCATGTCGCAGAGTTTGGTGCGTAGAACGCGCTTTCCCATGGTTTTTCCCCTTTCTTCCATCCGGCCGGCCGATCGCGGACGGCTTACCCTCCCGATGAATACTATACACCTAATGTTCGGCGATTCCACGTGTAAGAGAACCGCCCCGGCCGTTGCCAGATTTGGCTTCCGGGGCTTTCTCTAACTTGACCGGTATTGAACATGGGAACCGGGGAAAAACATCCCCTCCTCCCGCCGTCCATTAAGTCTGAGAGAGGGAAAAGCGGCCCTCGGCCTCCTCCCGCCCGACAGCGCCCGTTTGAAAGCGAATGGCTCCGTTGAAAGCGCTCTCGAAAAGATACCGGAAGGATGCTCATGAATGAAAGCCTTGCTTCCGGATACACCGTCGCCCCCGGCCCCCGCCCGCATTCCGCGCCACAGTGGAAATCAGGTCTCATGCGAGGGCGCCGAGCCCGAAGGGCGGTGCTTTGACAAGAACCTCATCAATGTTCGCGCTAGGCATTGGGGAAGCAAGGCGCTTATTGAGAGTTCGGACACGCCGGGAGGGCTTTTTCCGCGCCGAGAAGGGATGAACGATCTTGAAATTCATATCCCGGCAACCGGCCATGGAGAATATTCGGCAGCGGACCAAAGATCCCGACATGACTGGGAATCAGAGGATAGGATTAAAAGCATTTTTTTCACTATTGACATTTTATCAATAGTATATTAATGTCAATAGTGTAGAGAGGAGGTGAAGGCGATGTATTTTCGGGGAGAATCGCATGAGGGAAGTCCTTTTAGTCCCGGCGGTTGGGAATGTCACGGGAACATTCCTCGCTTTCGCGCGATGATGGGTGGGCATTTTCGCCCCGGCATGGGTCCGGTGGGGGGCGGATTCGTGGGGTTAGGGCCGAATTCCGCTCGCCTCTTACTAAGGCCGGCGGTCCTGCTTCTCCTGGCGGAGGAGCCGGCGCACGGCTATCAGCTGATGGCGAGGCTGAGAGAGCTGGGAATCGGCAAGGGCATGGACCCCTCCCTTCTCTACCGGCTACTGCGCATGCTCGAGAGTTCGGGACTGGCGGAGAGCTCGCTGGACGATACCGGGGCCGGTCCGGCGCGCAAGGTCTACCGGCTCACTCCCCAGGGCAGGGAGCTGCTGGACCTCTGGATATCCGGATTGGACGATGCCCTCGAGATACTGCAGACTCTTAAATCGCGTTACCAAAAAATGGAGAGCAACCGTTAAGCGCGCAACGCAGTCGTCGCTGCCTTCTGCGACCCGATGCCCGCCCTATCGCCGGAAGGGGCGATGGGCGTTACTCTTCGCTTCTCATCCCCTGTCCCTTCCTCCTCGCGGCCCTGATACCGGGGACGGAGAGCATGCCCAGGAGGCAAACCAGGGTCAGTGATGCCGTTGCGCTACCCGTACCGCAAAGGGGAAGGACCTTGAACCCGGCGGCAAGTCGGGCCTTGGAGCCGTCGGGGTTCATGACCATCAGGTCGTAGTCCCCCGGCTCGACACCCCAGAGGGTTACTGCGCAGGTCAGGTGTTGTTCCGAAGCCGCCTGTACATTGAGCCCCTCGATAGCTCTCGACCCGGCCTCCAGGCGCACGGCGGCGCCGGTTTGGAACCCCGAGCCGGTGAGATCGAGATTGAGGAGCAGGGTGTGCTGGTATGCCTGAGCGGGGGAAACGGAAGACACCGCCACCTTCCTGAAATTCACAATGACCGGGAACTTTCCCACCTGGAGATCCGATATCACGATTTCTCCGTTCGTGTCCCGGGTCACCCCCGGCAACGGCAGCTCATCTCCGTTCAGGGGTTGGATGAGCGTGGGGTTCCGGTAGGAAGGGTCGTTGACCCGCAGGTCAAGGAGATCGGCACCGTCGTCCGATTTCCAGAGTGCCATTAGCAGCGTGCCGTCGTCGCGGGTAAAGGAGTGGGCCTCCAGGCTTTCCATATCGGAGCAGGAAAGGAGGACGGGAGGGTTGGGGAAGGGGACGGTATTGCCGAAAACATCCTGGAAGGTGGTAAAGGCGTCATACGAGGGTTTACACCCGAAGTCCGAGTAGAGAAGGCCGTAACGGTCCATATCGTTGATGTGGGTGTCCCGCAGGTTGTACCAGAGCACGCGTTCCACGTCAGTGCCCGCATAGTTGATCATCGTCCGGAGCAGGTATGCGGCTTGGGTGTCTTCGTCCACGCCGGGCGGAGTCACCTCACAGGTGGTCCATCCCACCTCGGTGATCCAGACCTGGAGGTCTCTCTGAGTATTCTGAGCTACCAACCAGTGGACGAAATCCACCAGGATGCGGCATAGGGGTTCCTTGGGTCTCAGGAGATCGTCCTCCGGCTGGCCCTCCACCCCGATGGTCTCGGCGTAGGGATGGTAGGCCACCGCATCCACATATTCGCCGGCTCCCAGGGCCAGGCATTCTCCCATAAAGTCCGATCCCAGCCCCGCCATCCCTCCCATGACTATACACGCCTCGGGGTCCACGGCGCGGATTTCCTCCGATGCGGCGGCCAGGATAGCGAGGTAGTCTTGCGGATCGGGCTGGGGTTGCCAGAAAGCAGGTATATTCTCCTCGTTCCATATCTCCCAGGCGGGAACCTTTCCCCGATATCGCGAGGACACGGTGCGTACGTAATTTCTCCAGGCCGTGAGGTCTGTTGGGGGATAGTTCCAATCTTTTCCTCCGTTGGCCCAGGGAGGCGAAGTGCCTAAAAGGCCGAGCAGGGATAAGCCGTTTTCTATAGCTTCCTGGACCACCTGGTCCGTCCCGGAAAAGTTCCATTGTCCGGGGGAAGGTTCCAGATCGTACCAGGCGAAGTCGCAGCGCAGCCAGGATAACCCGGCATCCTTAAGCGCTGCCACCTCCCCTTCGATGAGCGGCTGAGGGTACAGCTTGATGTGGCTGGACACCGCTCCGAAACGTGGCCCCACCCTCGCCTTCAGGCTCTCGAGTTCTCTTTCTCCGGAGTAGAACGTGGAGGGATAAGCCGGAGGGGCGAGGAAGACGATGCAGGCCAAAAAGAGTGCCAGGAGGGCGAAAAGTAGCCCCAGTTTCCTTGTTGCCCATGGCCTGTTATCGCTACGGCCATCTGGCGGATGTCTGTCCACGGGAACGCACCTCCTCAACACCTTGTGCGGCGTGAGGCGAGCCCAACAGTAGGCGACAATCTTCTCATGCCGAAAACTCTCCGACAGCCGTTTCCTAGGCCCCAGCCGGGATTCGCCCCGCCTTCCTCCGATTTGAACCTGAAGGCTCTGAGCCGGTGTCCAGAAAGTCATCCCCCATCAAGTCGAAGAGAAGGGGGAGAGGCGTTTATTCACCAAACACCGATCAGGCCTATGGTAATTCTTGCCATCCCCCTTTCCCTAAAGCAAAACTAAACCTGGCTTTTTAATGCGCCGGGGTTTTGTTTCTGTGGAGTTTGAGTCTTCCCCCATGAATATCGCCCTCATCAAAATTAAATATTAATGAACACGTTAAGTCAAACAATTCAATGGGAGAAGCCGATCAACGGGTTTGGCCTTATCAAGACGTAGAAGGTCCGCGGAGGCGCAGCCTTCTTGAGGCATGTTTATACGAGGCCCAAAGGACAAATCCTCGTACACCTTCCATGTTTCTTTGTGGGTCGCATGGAGCGAGGGAGTTGGTAGGGCCGCCGAGAATCCCTGCCCACCTGGAAAGCTACCGGCTTGCCTGCCCGTTGTTCAGGGATTTTATGAAGGCTTGAAGCTGCCTTACGGGGCGTCGCCTCCGTAGCGATGATGTTTCGTGAGCGTTTATCCCCCTAGGTGAGGTGGGATAATACGGGATGGAGCGGATCCTCGGTATCCGAAGGGCTCGAAGACGGATTGTCGGAGGTGGGCCATGGCGGAATGGGTGTGCAAGAAATGCGGCTATGTGAGGGATTCGCGCTGCAAGCCTAAGAAGTGCCCGAACTGCGACGCTCAGAATGCGTTCGAGAAGAAGGAAGGGAAGTCCAAGTGACGGTAGGGAGGAAGCCGCAAGCAGGGACGCACGCTGGGAAGCCTCGAACTTAAGGCCCTCGAAGATGCGCGAGCCCCATCCCCTTGGCCCGTCTCATACGGGAGCAGGGGCGGAGTTCGGTGGCTCGGAGGAGAGCAGGGGTTTATAAGATAAGCCGTCCGGATTGCGCGGCTCGCATTCAACGATAGGGGGAGGACTTCCAGGGCTCAGGCGGCTTTAAAGACGAACCGCCAGGCTTCGGGTTTCCCTGAAGATAATCCAACGGGCGCGAGGGTCGGTATGGTTTGCGGGGTCATTGGGCTGGGGCGGTGTCCCGATCATCGTTTCTCTCCGAAACTTCTCCCTCCGGCGCGACGGACATGAGTTTTTCCTCCAGTTCCCGGACGCGGGCTTTGAGTTTTTCGATCTCCCTTTCCAACTCCAGGACCTTCCGCACCCCCTGCACGTTCAGCTTCTCCTTGTCGATGAGCCTGTGAACCATGCGCAGGGTCTCGACGTTTCGGTTGGAATAAAGCCTCGTGTTTCCCTCCGTTCTCCCGGGGCTGACCAGGCCCGCGCTTTCGTAACGCCTAAGGGTGCTCGGATCGCAGTTGAGAAGGCGGGATACGACCCCTATAGTGTAGAGTGGTTCATCGTCTCTGAACGCCTCGCCTTTTTCCGCTCCCTTTTCCATGCTTTCCTTATATAACATGCTAGATAATATGTCAATATTCTATATATTAATTGACATAAATTATAAAAAAATCTATCATATATTATGAGATTTATGGAGTCTGGAGAAAGGAGGTGATCGTTTTTGGTCGGACTTTATAGATGTCCGCGTTGCGGCAGCGCGGGGTCCATAGAGTTCGACATGTGTCAGGTTTGTCTTTATGATTTCTCCAAGGCCGAGGAGGCGGAGGCCTTGGTTCACGGTTTTATCCGTAACGGGAAGGTTTTGCGGGAAGAAATGGATAGTGGCGAAAACGGCGTGAGTGATCGCAGGGCTCTTGCCGGAGTGTAAGCCAAGCGAGGATAGATAAAAGGAAGGGGCCATTTCAAAACATTACAGATGAACATGACCTTTTGTGGTTCACTCCGGAAAGGGTAAGGAAAGGAGGTGGGAGAGATGTCGCTGGCGCGATGGAGTCCTTTCTCCCTTCTGCCTTTCCGGGGATGGTTCTGGCGGGGGTGGCTTTGGGACGATCTTGAGCCTTTCCCGTGGTTCGGGGGCTTTTCCTGGTGGCCGAGCATGGACGTTTATTCAGAGAAGGGTGACATGGTCATCAAGATGGAGCTCCCGGACATGAGCCCAGAGGATATAGACATAGACCTGGGCGACGGCTACCTGACCATCTCCGGAAGGCACGTGCGCGAGGAAAAGGAGGAGGACAAGAACTACTTCCGCCGGGAGAGATACGCCGGCTCCTTCACCCGGCACATCCCCCTGCCTAAGGAGGTGAAGGAGAGCGACGTAACCGCCCGTCTGAGGAGGGGGGTGCTCGAGGTGAGGATAAAGGGCGCCGGCAAGGAGGTTTCCGGCAGGAAGAGGATACCCATCCAGTCCTCCTGAGCCTGTGAGGCGAAGTAAAAGAGCGGGCCTTAGAGGCCCGCATTTCTTTCTTCACCGCATCCGGAAGAAGCACGGCAGGGTGGGGTGGCACGAACTCCCGGCCTCGGAGCGGCGGAGAGAGGCGGCTGTCCCGGAGGGGAGGGTGAGCGATTACCGGACATCATTTCTGTGATTGCCACCGGAGGGACACGACCGGACTGGAATCGGACGGTTTCCCCAATCCCGAGTCTCCAGCGAATAAGGCAGACCGTAAGAGAGTAGAAAGCCGTGATGGGACTGCCGCCTTCCGGGACCGGAAAGAGCCCGAGCCGAGCTCTCACCCACCGCTGGTCCTTTGATGAACGGATCCGAGTGGAGCGGGAATTGCCGGCCATTGAGCCGGAGGGGGCAATCCGAGGCATGGAGGACATCCCGCACGCCCAGCCTTGAGGCGATGCCGAACGCCTCCCAAGGTCTATAATGGGTGTGATCTGTGTGGGTTGCGCGTTTGGAGGAAAGAGGACGGGCGGGAAAACCGAAACCTCTTCGGCTCCTGGAGGGCGGGCATGTCGGCAATCAGCGTTAGGGGACTGAGGAAACATTACGGTGACGTGCGCGCCGTGGACGGGGTGGACCTGGAGGTGCCGGAGGGGGAGGTCTTCGGGATACTGGGGCCCAACGGAGCGGGTAAGACCACTACCCTGGAGATCATAGAGACCCTGCGCTCCCCCGACGCGGGGGAGATAACCGTGTTGGGGCTGGACGTGCGGGAGGACCAGAGGAAGATCAGGGAAGCCATAGGGGTCCAGCTCCAGACCACCGTCTTCTTCGAGGAGCTCACGGTTTGGGAGACCATTGACCTCTTCGCTTCCTTCTATCCCCGCTCGCTCCCCGTTGGCCGGCTCCTTGAGCTGGCGGAGCTGCAGGGGAAGGCCAGGGCGAGGGTGAACACCCTGTCCGGAGGACAGCACAAGCGCCTTTCTATTGCTCTGGCCCTGGTGAATGACCTCCGCCTGGTCTTCTTGGACGAACCAACCACGGGGCTTGACCCACAGGCCCGGAGGCATATATGGGAGATGATCGGTCACCTGAAACAGGGAGGCAAGACGGTGCTGATCACCACCCATTACATCGAGGAAGCGGAGGCCCTCTGTGACCGGGTGGCCATCATGGATCACGGCAGGATCATCGCCGAAGGCGTTCCCGGGAGGCTGGTGACGGAACAAGTCCCGGAGAGCACCATAAGTTTCCGCCTCTCGCCGGCTCTGGCCGAGGAGAAACTGGAAAGCCTTCCCGGGGTGGTGAAGGCCGGCGTGGAGGACGGCACCTACCGGGTCATAACCACCGCGCCTCACGAGACGCTGATGGAGATCATGGCCCTCTGCCGGAGAGAAGGAGTGGAGGCCAGGGAGGTGAACATGAAACGGGCCACCCTGGAGGACGTCTTTTTAAAGCTTACCGGGAGGACCATAAGGTCATGAGGCCTTTCCAAAAGGTCTTTCTCTACGACCTGAAGATGACCCTGCGCCAGCGGGAGGCCATGTTCTGGCTCTTGCTCTTCCCTTTGCTTCTCATGACCATCCTCGGTTTCGTGTTCAAGGGCTCCGGGGAGATAAGGCTCAGCGTGGGCCTGGTGGACCTGGACGGTTCCGCGTTGAGCCGGGCCGTGACGGAGGCCTTTCAGGCGATCGACGCTTTGAAGGTGGAGGTGGGAGGGGAGGGGGAAGAAAGGGAGGCACTCCGGGACGGGAAGCGGAACGGAATCCTCATCATCCCCGCGGGTTTCGGCGAAGCTGTGGCCTCGGGTAGAAGTGGGGAGGTGATCATGCTCGTCAATCGTTCCGAGGTCACCACCGCGCAGGTCACTTCGTCCACATTGAGGGGCATATTGGAGAAGATGGGCCAGGCTATGGCCGGGGCCCCGGAGGTGATATCCGTCCGCGAGGAGGAGGCCGGCGAGGTCAAGGATTTCGAGTACATAGACTTCATGGTCCCGGGAATCCTGGCCATGGTCATCATGTTCTCCGGGCTCACGGGATATTCGCTGGAGATCGCCACCTACAGAGAGAAGGGCATTCTGAGGCGTATAAAGGTCTCCCCCATCCCGCTCCCCACCTTCCTGGCGGGAGGCATAGCTTCAGTGCTGGTCTTTTCCATCCTGCAGGCGGTGGTGCTGGTCTCCTTCGGAGTGCTGGCCTTCGGCATGAGGCTTAAGGGCAACTATCTTTACATCGCCGTCTTCGTGCTCCTGGGGTCGCTGACCTTCCTGGCCCTGGGCTTCCTCGTTGCCTCGCTGACCCGCAATTCGCGGAGCGCGGGCCTGGCGGCCCAGGCGATCGGGATGCCCATGATGTTCCTCTCCGGCATCTTTTTCTCCCTGGAGTGGGTGCCAGTGCCGGTGAGGGTCGTGGCGCGCTGTTTTCCGCTTTATTACTTGGGGGACGGCCTGCGCGGCGTTATGATCGACGCCGCTTCGCTTTCCGACCTGTGGGTGGATATTGCCGTGCTGGTGGGCGTGGGAGTGGCCGCTTTCCTGGCTTCCGTGAGGTTTTTCCGTTGGGAGTGAGGTCTACTGCAGCCTCGAGCGGTCGGTTTGCGGAGGTGTGGCGATGGAGGTCAACGCGCTGGTGATCGACCCGAAGGACAACGTCGCTGTTGTGCTGGAAGACATTCCCAAAGGAGGGGCGGTGCGCCTCGCGGGAGGCGGGACCCTGCGAGCCAGGGAAGAGATCCCCTGCAGCCACAAAGTGGCCCTTGTGGACCTACCCAGAGGAACGGAGGTAATCAAGTACGGTGAGGTAATCGGGAAGGCCGGAGAGGACATCGCCCGCGGTTCATGGGTCCACACCCATAACCTTGTCCTGGAGGAGTGAGGGGCATGAGCGAGAAGAAGACCTTCCTCGGGTATCGTCGTCCCGACGGGAGGGTAGGAGTGAGGAATCACGTGGCCGTGATGCCCTCCGTGGCCTGCGCCAACGGCGTGGTCTCGGCCATCGCCGCCAGGGTGCCGGGCGCGGCGGCTATGCCGCACGGGCACGGTTGCGGGAGAGGGGGGGAGGATCTCGGGATCCACTACCGCACGCTGACCAACCTGGGCCGGCACCCCAACATCTATGGGCTGCTACTGGTCGGTTTGGGGTGTGAAGCCCTCCGCGCCTCCTACCTGGCGGAGGAGATCGCCTCATCGGGCAAGATGGTGCGGTACCTGGACATCCAGGAGGCGGGAGGCTCCCGGAGAGCCGCGGAGAAAGGGGCGGAGATGGCGCTGGAGATGCTC
>JACVJH010000286.1 GCA_015711895.1 Candidatus Solincola tengchongensis
GATCTAGCCTGCTCCTGGTCATCGACCCCCAGGAGAAACTGGTGCGCATGATCCACAACCGCGAGGAAGTGGTCGGGAACATCGTCCGGCTGCTCAAGTTCGCTTCCATATTCTCCCTGCCGGTGATCCTCACCGAGCATTATCCCCAAGGGCTGGGATACACGGTAGAGGAGGTCAATCGCGAGCTGAGCGAATACCGGCCCATCCTGAAGCGCGTCTTCAGCTGTTTTGGGGTCCCCGAGTTCGAGGAGGCCGTGAAGGGCTCCGGCCGGAAGCGTCTGCTGGTCTGCGGCATCGAGACCCACATATGCGTGTGCCAGACGGTCCTCGACGCCCTGCACCGCGGCTACCTGGTCCAGGTGGTGTCCGACGCGGTGGGCACCCGCCGGCCTGAGGACCACTACGCCGCGCTTTCGAGGATGCGCGACGCCGGGGCCACGGTCACCACCTCCGAGGCCCTCATCTACGAGGTCACCTGCCGGGCGGACGGGGAGGAGTTCAAGAAGGTCCTGGACCTGGTGAAATGAGGAAGAAGCGTCTTCGCTACCTGGGCATGGGGATGGCCGCGGGCCTCCTCTGCCTGGGGCTCGGGTTCGGCTTCGGCAACTATTACCTGGTCGTCGCGGGCATCATCCTCGTCGGCGGGGCCCTGTCCACCCTCTCCATGCCTCTCCCCCTTTTATGAGGCCTGGCGAGGAGGGGGCCCGCGACGAGGCCCAGGAAAGAGCCGCCGACAGTGCCTGCTCATCCACCTCACGCGACTTCGTTGCCGGGGCCTCTGAGGCCCTCGGGACGATCGGCTTGGCAAAGAGGAGCATACGGTGCCAGAATATGCACCATGGACGAAGAAGTGGACACCTCGGACCTTCCCCAGGACCATTACCCTCCCCTGGCCCTGACCGGGGAACGCACCCTCCCCGGGGTGAGGGAGGAGAATTACTGGTTCCAGCGCCACCTCGCGGCCTACCGCTTTCTCCTCCCCTACGCCGCCGGCAGGCGCATCCTGGACCTGGGGTGCGGTGAGGGTTACGGGACGGACCTCCTGGCCTCCTCGGCCCGGGAAGCGGTGGGGGTGGACCTCGCCCCGGAGGCCGTGTACCACGCCCGGCGCACCTACCGGCGACCCAACCTCAGGTTCCTCTACCGGGACATCTACGACCTGGGCCTGGAGGACTGCTCGTTTGACCTGGTATGTTCCCTCCAGGTGGTGGAGCACCTCCACCACCCGGACAGATTCATGCAGGAAGCGCGCCGAGTGCTCAGACCGGGCGGCCTGTGCGTCATCACCACCCCCAACCGCCTGCTCATCTCGCCGGGTCGTGCGACACCGCTGAACCCCTTTCACATACGGGAATACGACCACCGCGAGTTCTGCGACTTCATGCGCCGCCACTTCACCCGCTCGGAGGTGAAGGGCGTCTTCCACGCCCGGCTGCTCCGACTGCACGACCGTCTGAGCGGCCGCAACTTCTCGCAGTGGTGCCTGGAGTTCCCCCAGTGCCTGGAGAGGTACTTCTACCGCCCCCTGTTCCTCCCCCTCCTCAGCACCAGGGACTTTGCGGTGCGCGACCGGCCCCTGGAGGAAGCCCTGGACTTCATAGGGCTGGGATGGAAGGAAATGCCATAGATGGAAAGACGTGCCTTCACCATCCTCCTGCACTCCCACATGCCCTACGTGCGACGCAACGGAGACTGGCCGGTGGGCGAGCAGTGGATTCTGGAGGCCTGGGCGGAATGCTACCTGCCCCTCTGGGAGCTCATCGGAGAGATGGCGGAGGGCAGGCGCCGCGGAAAGCTGGCTCTGACCATGACCCCCATACTCGCCGAGCAGCTGGAGGACGCCTACCTCCGGGAGCGTTTCGCCGCCTACCTGAGGAACCGCCGGCGCCAGGCCGAGGAGGAGGTGGTGCGGCTGCGCTCCCTGGGAGAGGAGGGGCGCTCCCGCCTGGCCTCCCTCTATGCCCGTGAGCTGGAGGGGCTGCTCTCCCTCCTCGAGGAGAAGTACGGGGATGGCATGCTCTCCGCTCTCCGCCGGGGAATGGAGGCCGGCGTGCTGGAGGTGCTGGCCAGCTCGGCGACCCACGCCCACCTTCCCCTCCTCTCCGCCGACGCCTGCCGGGCGGCCCAGGTGGAGATCGGGCTGGAATGCTGCCGGCGCAGCTTCGGCCGGGACCCGGTGGGCTTCTGGCTTCCGGAGTGCTCCTATACCCCTCAGCTGGACCGGGTGCTGGGGAGGTTCTCCCCGCCCCTGCGCTACGTGGTCCTGGATCACACCGCCCCGGACACCGCGCCGCTGTCCCTTCCCACCTGGAGGGCCTGCCGGCTGGGGGGGACCCCCCTGGCCGCTTTCCTGCGCGACGAGCTCTCTCACCGCCTGGTGTGGGAGCCGGACGGATACCCCTCTCACGGGGAATACCGGGAATACGTCAAGAGGGACTACCAGGGGCACGGCTTCCAATACTGGAGGATAACCTCGCCCTCCCTCCCCCTGGAGGACAAGGAGCTCTACGACCCCGAGGCGGCGCGGGCCCGGGCGCGCGCGGATGCCGAACACTTCGCGGCCCGCATGCGGGAAAGGTGGGACCGGCTCCCGGGCCGGGAGCCCGGTGAGGAGGCCGTCCTCCTGGCCGCCTACGATGCCGAGCTCTTCGGCCACTGGTGGCGCGCGGGGCCCATATGGCTGCGGGAGGTGCGGGACATCCTGGGCCCGGACTGCGGGCGCCCGGGCGGGGTGGCGGCGACGCTGGAACCGGATTCCCTTCCCGTGCTCTCGCCCGCCCGCACCGCCTGGAACGTGGACGGCACGTTCAACACCTGGGAGAATCAGGGCACGCGGGACATCTGGGAGGTCACCCGTGGCTCCGAAGAGGCCTTCCTCTCCCGCTGCGGCGGTGAGCGTGACGAGGCCGCGACGAGGGCCCTCCTGCAGGCGGGGCGTGAGCTCCTGCTTCTGGAGGCCAGCGACTGGTCCTATATGGTCACCCGGGACACGGCGGCCGAATACGCCAGGGAGCGCTTCGCGGCCCATGCCGAGCGCTTCCGGCACTGCATGGCCATGCTCGAACGCGGTGTGGACGAGGAGGCGCTGGCCCTCATGGAGGAGACGGACAACCCCTTTTCATGGCTGGACATACGATATTGGGCAAGACACCTGGAACATCTTCCCGGACACCGCCAGGGCGAATAGACGTTGTCCCCGCGCGGCCGCGGCCGAATCACCGTCTTCCGGGAGTTTCGCGAACCTCTTCCGCCTTCCGAACTGAGGCAGCCGGTCGCAACGGAGGCAGAGGAGGCTCAAGAGCCACGAAGCCGACTTATATGCCAACTTCTTCCAACAAGGATGCCGGGCCGCACCGGCGGACGATGAGGTGGTTTTCCTCGAGGCATCCCCGGTTCCCCCCTTCCCGCCGCCGAATCCCTTGCAGGGGATAGGCCATTCCCTCACGCAAGATGCCCGCCGATCCGAGTTCGCTCCTCCCAACGGGAGGATCGCCGCGGAAACCCGACGCGATCCGGATCGAATTACCATAATTACCCAATCATAGGCTTTATTGCCAACGCCCATGAGAGCGAATAAAATATTTTCGCCCTTCCAGAAGGGCGGGTGGAAAAGGCGGCGGGCGGCTCCCGGGGGAGGGAGGCGTCGCTCATATGAGAAGGTAGGGGAGATGAAAGTCCTGATCCTCAGCTGGGAATATCCACCACGCATCATCGGCGGCCTGGGAACCCACGTCCACCAACTGGCGGTGAACCTCGCCCGCTTGGGGATCAACGTCCACGTGGTGACCAAGGACTCGCCCGGGGCGCCGGACTACGAGGAGGCGGAGGGGGTGAAGATCTACCGCGTCCCCCTCTATCCACCCGAGATACCGCAGGACGACTGGGTCTCCTGGACCCTGCAGTTCAACGTGGCCCTCCTGGAGAGGGCCGTGCCGCTGATCAACGAGAGGATCGGCAAGGTGCACATACTTCATGCCCACGATTGGCTGGTGGCCCACGCCTCCATAGCCCTCAAGCACGCCTACCGCATCCCACTGGTGGCCACCATCCACGCCACAGAGTACGGGCGCCACCAGGGAAACCTTCCCGGCCCCATGCAAAGGATAATCCACCAGATAGAATGGTGGCTGACCTTCGAGAGCGTGCGCACCATCTGCTGCAGCAACTACATGCGCGACGAGGTGGTGCGCATCTTCGAGCTGCCCCCGGACAAGGTCACGGTCATCCCCAACGGCATAGAATACGAGATCTTCAACGTCAACCCGGACCGGGAGCGCATCTTCCGCCAGTTCATACACCCCGACCGCCGCATGGTCTTCTTCGTGGGCCGGCTGGTCTACGAGAAGGGCGTCCAGACGGTCATCGAGGCCATGCCCATGGTACTCCGGGAAGTGCCGGACCTGCGCTTCCTGGTGGCGGGTACGGGGCCGCACGCCCGCGCTCTCCAGGCCATGATCGAGGAGCTGGGCCTCGGCGAGAAGATAAAGCTCCTGGGGTTCGTGGACTCCGATGTGCTGGCCAAGTTCTATAAATGCGCCGACCTCACCGTGGTCCCCAGCCTCTACGAACCCTTCGGCATGGTGGTCCTGGAGGCCATGGTGGCCGGGTGCCCGGTCATCGTGGCCGATACCGGGGGCCTCAAGGAGATCGTGGTCCACGAAGAGACGGGCCTGTGCTTCAAGCCCGGCAACCCGGAATCGTTGGCTCAAGCCATGATACGGGTTCTCAAGGACGAGGAACTGGCCCGCAGGCTAACCAGCGACGCCCACAGGTTCATCGGCGAGAAGTACAACTGGGGACGTATCGCCAGGCAGACCGTGGAGGTGTACGAGCGTTCCATAAGGGAGTACGAATACCGGCCGCGCGTCTTGCACGTCTGCCCTCCCCTCCCCGAGGAACGCGTCCAAGGCGGCTAGTCGGCGGAAGCGGCGGCCGGGGCCATGGACCGGCGACTGAAGGAAAGCCTGGACCGCATCTTCCATCCCCGCGCGGCGGCCGTCGTGGGGGTCTCCGAACGGCGCGACAGTCCCGGCACCCTCCTTCTGCGCTCCTTCCTGGACATGGGGTTCGAGGGAGACCTCTTCCCGGTCAACCCCCGCCATGACGAGATATTGGGGATGAGATGTTACCCCGACATCACCTCCCTGCCCCGCGTGCCCGATCTGGTGGTCCTCAGCGTTCCGCCCGCCGCCGTGCCCGGGCTGGTGCGGGAATGCGCGGCGGCCGGGGTAGGAGGCTGCGTGATCAACACCGCCGGGTTCTCCGAAACCGGACGCCCGGAGGGCCGCCGATTGGAGGAGGAGGTCCGCGAGGCCTTGCGGGGAAGCGACCTCCGGGTGGTGGGCCCCAACTGCATGGGGATCTACTCCGCGCGGGGAAAGGTGGCCCTCTTCGCCGGGATGTTCCCGGTGCCGGGACGTGCGGGAATGATCTCCCAGAGCGGCTCCATCTCCAGCATCAGCTTCCTCACCGGGATGGAGAGGGGCATCCTCTTCGACAAGATAGTCTCCAGCGGCAACGAGCTGGACCTCAATTGCGCCGATTTCCTGGAGTACATGGCTGAGGATCCGGCTGTGGAGATCGTCCTGGCCTACCTGGAGCAGGTGCGCGACGCCCGGCGCTTTCTGGAAACGGCCAGGCGCATGCGAGGTAAAAAACCGCTGGTGGCCATCAAGGGCGGCCTCACCCTCTCCGGGGAACGGGCGGCGGCCAGCCACACCGCCGCCCTAGCGGGGAATGCCGAGGTCTTCCGGGGGGCGGCCCGCCAGGCAGGGATGGTGCTAGCCGACGACCTGGCTCAGATGCTGGACTTCTCCTCCGCTCTCCTCCACCTCCCGCCCTGCGGGGGCGACCGGGTGGCGGTGGTCAGCGCCCCCGGAGGCCTGGCGGTTAACTCCGCCGATGCGGTGGAGTGGGCGGGACTATCCATGGCGCGTATATCCCCACGGACGCGCGAGGCGCTGGCCTCTTTCCTCCCCCCGGAGGGGACCAGCTTATCCAACCCCGTGGACCTGGGTTTCGGAGCCGTGGTGCCCGGCAACTACCGGCGGGCGCTGGAGCTTCTGGACCGGGACCCCGGCGTGGACATCATCCTGGCCGTGGGGAGCGCCCCCGCCTCTCGGGAGGGGGACATCGGGCTGATCCGGGCCATAACCGACGAGGTGCTGGAGGCAAAGCCGAGCCTCTCCAAACCGCTGGTGGTGGTGCTCTTCCCCAGTGCACTCGTCCAGCCCCAGGCGGCCAGGTTGTACCAGGCGGGCATACCGGCCTACCTCACACCCACCTCCGCCTGCCTCTCCCTCCGGCACTACGTGGATCACCACCGAGAGGCGGCCGTGCTTCCCCGCGGGTAGGGCTCAGCCCACGGCCTCGGCCAGCCGCCGGGCGGCCTCCTCGGGCGGCACCGGGTTGATGAACATACCGGAGGCCATCTCGAAACCGGCGGTCACCGCAAGTCTAGGGATCAGTTCCAGGTGCCAGTGGTAATAGGGATGCTCCTCGCCGCAGGGAGCCGAGTGCAGCCACAGGTTGTAGGGCGGGTCGTCGAGGAGTTCCTTCAATCCCCGGAGCGTGCGGCGGAGGATGTCCGCCAATCCCCGCAACTCTTTTTCCCCGGCCCTGGAGAAGTCCTCCCGGTGGCGGAGGGGCACGAACCAGGTCTCGTAAGGCTGGCGGGCGGAGAAGGGAGCCAGGGCGGCGAAGGACCCGTTCTCCAGCACCGTCCTTCCCTCCCGGCGGGCCTCCTCCACCGCCGCGCACAGCGGGCAGCCGCGGGAGCCCGCCCTCCTTAAGCGTCGCAGTTCCTCACGCACCGCCCCGGGTACCAAGGGGAGGGCGAACACCTGGGTGTGCGGGTGCTCCAGGGAGGCTCCCGCCTCCCGCCCGTGATTGAGGATGATGAGGACCTGCCTTACCCCGGGGCGCCGGCAGAGCTCGCGGTAGCGGAGACGGTAGGCGCGCATGAGACGGAACGCGGGTTCCGGATCCATGCGGGCCAGAGCGAGGTCGTGGTGGGGAGAATGGACGATGACCTCGTGGTACCCGTTTGCCGGAAGCGTTCTCCCACCGACCTTTCCCACCGCGGATGGGGCTTCCGCCAGCGCCGGGTAGAGGTTGGGGAACACCCGGATCTCCCACCCGGGGCCGTCCCTGCGGCGGCCTTTCTCCCCCTCCGCCCATACCTCCGGGGGCGTCAGGTGCTCGTTCCCCGGACAGACGGGGCAGGGGCCCTTCACCGTCCTTGCTCCCGTCCCCCCTCCGGGACGGCGGGAACGCCCGGGAGCCACGATGGTCCAACCTCCGATAAGGGGGCCACGCCTAAGTTC
>JACVJH010000287.1 GCA_015711895.1 Candidatus Solincola tengchongensis
CTCTGGGGAAGGACACGCGGGAAATCGGAGGCGTGCACGGAATAGGGCACCGTCTCCGAGACCGACCTCTCGAAACCGGGCAGCCGGGAATGGGTTCTCAGGTAGGGGAGGAGGAGCGGTATCAGGAGCAGGAACGCCGCCGCCATGGAGAGCGCGGAAAGGCCGAGCATCTTCCACTCCTGCCCGTGGCGTGAGAAGGCGGCTTTCCAGAGAAGGAAGAGCCCCGCGGCAAGGGCACAGAACATGGCGTAATGCCAGCTGGAGAGGGATTGCAGTAGGAAAAAGAGGGCGAAGAGGAGGAGGCGTTTTCTCCCTCCCCACTCGAGGTAGCGATGCAGGTAGAGGAGCATGAAGGGCATGAAGGGTGAGAAGAGGAACCAAAGGTGATCCGGCCGGGCCATGCGGAAGGGAGCCAGGGCGAATATCAATCCCGCCACGAGTCCTGCAGGGACGCTCCCGGTCAGCTCCTTGAGCAGGAGATAGGTTCCGAACGCGGTGAGCACCAGGGAGAAGAACAGGAGGAAGTTGAAGGTCAGGACCGGGTTATGGGTCGTAAAGTATATGGGCGCTCCGCATACGCCGATGATGAAGAGGTGCTCGGAATAGGTGTTGACGTCCCGGGAGGGATAGATGATGTTCCCTTGGAAGAAGTTGCCGGGATCGGTGAATATCTTTCGGGCATCCCAGGAGGTGAGCCAGGCGGCGTGCAGGGCATCGCCGAAACCCCCGAGCTCCCCGGTTGGCTCATAGATCCCGTTGTCGCCGGGGAGGCAATTGTGGACGTGCAGGGCCAGTGGCCAGGTGTAGAGAACGGAGACCAGAAGAAAAAAGGCGATCACCGCCGCGTATTCGATCCTTTTGGAGTTTTTGTCCATCTTATCCGTTGAAAAACCCGACCTCTTCGATCTTTACGCGAACAATAGTTCTATATGCCGCAGGCATAGCCCTTCATATCTCGACCGGTCGCGGTTGACAATTTAATGGCCATCAAATAATTCTATAGAGTCAATCTTAATTCTTGTTCATGTCGAGTGTTTGCCGGGCGCGAGCTTTGCCCGGGGGAAAGACCGCGTCGCTCAGGGACGGCGATAGGGCCTCTCCCTTGACGGCCGGATAAGGACTCGCGCCGGGCATGGTGCCGAATCTCCTTACGGCTACCTTGCCCATGCTCCGGTTGGTGGTCTTGGGGATAATGTGGGGTAAAGAACGGTCCTTTCTTGTCCGTTCGGGAAAGGGGGACCGGAAGGCCCTTTCCGCATGGGAAAAGATATCGAGTGCCGTGAGGGTCCTGCAGAACTGTCTTAGCGGGTCAGGGCCCAGAAGGAGGGCAGATCCGTGGCGCATTCGCCCCATGGTCCTCCAATACCTTGGGGCAGAGACGCGGGAACGCCGATTCGTGGAGGTCGCGGAGCGGTGACATGATATAGAACATGGTACACGTTTCGGAATTAATATAATTGATTGCCATCGATGGCGACCGGGGAGGGAGGATGATAAAAGCTACGGGTAGCGGGCTGGAAAGGGAAATAGAGGCGCGCTGTGGCGAGCGAGTGCGGCTCTGTTTTCAGTGCGGGAAGTGCAGCACGGGTTGCCTCTTCACCCCGGCCATGGACTTGCTCCCCCACCAGGCCATGAAACTGGTACAGCTGGGGCAGGAGGAGAGGCTTCTCTCCAGCCGCACAATATGGATATGCGCCTCCTGCGTCACCTGCACGGCGCGCTGCCCCAACGACATCGACGTGGCCGGGGTCATCGACGCCCTGCGGCAGATGGCCCTGGAGAAGGGCGTGCGGCCTGCGGAGAGGAACGTCCCCCTCTTCCACTCCTGCTTCCTGGGGAACATCCGGGCCACGGGGAGGATAAGCGAGCCCGTGCTCATGGGGGCCTACAAGGCGTTGTCCGGCGACCTCTTCAGCGATATAGGGCTGGCCGTGGAGATGCTCCGCAAGGGCAAGATAAAGCTTGTCCCCAGCCTGGTGCGGGGTCGCCGCGAGATAAGGCGCATCTTTAGCGAGAGCGGCGGGAAGGGGGCGGTGGGAAAGGGATGAGGCCGCAGCGCAAGGGCCGAGGAATGGGAGGACCCGGCATGACGCGGGAGCCTCTCTCTTCTCGCGGCAGAGGCATGAAAGCGCCGCGCAGGGTCTTTCCCGGCCTCTCGGCGCCTGGCGGCGCGCTCGAGGTGCACGGAAAAGGCGGGTACGAGTACGGCGTTTTCCCGCGGGACGGATGGACGGGGTTCGGCGGCCGGAGGTAAGCAGGTGGGAAGTTATTCCTATTACCCGGGTTGCTCCCAGCTCTCCTCGGCGGAGGAGTACGGTGACTCGGCGGTGGCCGTGGCCCAAGCGCTGGGCATCCGTCTGGAGCCTCTGCCCGACTGGAGCTGCTGCGGCGCCTCATCGGCACACATGACCAACCGACTCCTCTCCGTGGCTCTTCCGGCGCGCAACCTGGCCCGGGCACGGGAGCGGGGCGGAGACCTGGTGGTGGTCTGCGCGGCCTGTTACCACAACCTGCGGTCGGCCCAGATAGAGCTCCTCGAGGACGAGGAGATGGCTTCCCGGCTGGAGAGGGTCATCGGTTCCGACCCCCGCTTCCGGGGCCGCATCGTGCATCTCCTGGACCTGATCTACGAGGTGGTGGGGCTTGAGCGACTAAGGGAGAGAGTCGTGAACCCCCTGCGAGGGCTCAGGCCGGTATCCTACTACGGATGTCTCATGGCCCGTCCTCCGGAGATGATGGAGGGCGACAACCCTGACCACCCCAGGCGCATGGACGAGCTGCTGGACGCCCTGGGGGCGGAGGTCAGGCCCTGGTCCTACAAGACCGACTGCTGCGGGGGGAGCCTCTCCCTGACCCGCACCGACCTGGTGGTGGGGCTGGTGAACAGGCTCTTCGAGGCCGCGGAGGAGGCCGGGGCGGACAGCCTGGTCACCGCCTGTCCCATGTGCCTGGCCAACCTGGAGATGCGCCAGCGGGAAGGGAAGCTCACTTTCGGGCATGAACACGACCTCCCGGTGTTCTTCTTCACCGAGCTCATCGGGCTGGCCCTGGGAATGGAGGAGGCCGATTCCTGGCTCTCCAAGCACCTCATGGATCCCCGGCCCCTCCTGTGGAGGAACGGGGTGCGGACGGGAGGAAGACGACCCGCTTGATCGGCAAGATGGACGAGAAAGAGGACCTTAACCAAGTCATGAAAGACGTGGACGATGTCGAGCCCGCCGGAGGTAAGCTCCCCCACGGCTCGGTCATGGTGGTGGGCGGCGGCGTGGGTGGAATCCAGGCCTCGCTGGAGCTCTCCGGCCTAGGCTACCGGGTGTACCTGGTCGAATCCTCGCCCTCCATCGGCGGGGTCATGGGCATGCTGGACAAGACCTTCCCCACCAACGAGTGCTCCATGTGCATCCTCTCCCCCAAGATGGTGGAGGTGGCCTCGGACCTGAACATCGAGGTCCTCACCCTGGCCGATGTCCTCTCTGTGGAGGGCCAGCCGGGGAACATGCGCGTGCGTCTGCGGCTGCGGCCCCGCTACGTGGACGTTGAGAAGTGCACCGGGTGCGGGGACTGTACCGCCAAGTGCCCGGTGAAGATACCCGACCCTTACACCGCGAACCTCAACACGACCCGCTGTATACGAGTGCCCTTCCCCCAGGCGGTCCCCGGGGCGGCGGTCATCGAAGGCTCGGTGTGCCGCTACCTCACCAAAGGGAAGTGCGGCAACTGCGCCAAAGTCTGCCAGGCGGGGGCCGTGAACTTCGAGGACCGGGAGCGGGAAGTGGTCCTCGAAGTAGGCATGGTCATCGCCGCTCCCGGCTACCGTCCCTTCGACGCCACCCGCAAGACGGAGTACGGATACGGGATATACCCCAACGTGGTGACCTCCCTGGAGTTCGAGCGCATCCTGGGGGCCAACGGCCCCACCCAGGGGCGCGTGATCCGCCCCTCCGACGGGCGGGAGGTGAGAAGGCTGGCCTTCATC
>JACVJH010000288.1 GCA_015711895.1 Candidatus Solincola tengchongensis
ACACGAAACCGTACACCGCGTTTGTGGTCTGCCCGGAGGAGGTGGAAAGATCGGCAGGAAGCGCATAATAGGCCCGGTAGGCGAGGCTGTGCCCGTCCACCAGCACGTACCTCTCGTCATGCCGTTCGCTCACGTCCGTCATCCTTCCTCATCGGCATCAAAAGGGCGAGGTTCGGGGACGGGGCTGGAGCCCCGTCCCCGCATCCAAGGAGAACGCAGTTTTAAGGATAAGGCGAGGGGGTGACAAACCGCCATTCGGGACCCGGGAAACGACTTCCCCCGGTAAATCCACACGCTCACGTTCTCCCTCCGCCCGCTTTCCCGAAGGTTCCGGGCAGGTAACGCGGGGACATGAAGCCCATGAACAACCCATACCGCCTCGAACAGGGCGCCCCCAACGACGTTGCGGGAAAAGAAAAACCCCCTAAGGGGCTTTCTCCTGGTGCCGAAGGCCGGACTCGAACCGGCACGGGGAAACCCCACTGGTTTTTGAGACCAGCGCGTCTACCCATTCCGCCACTTCGGCTCCAAGACCTTGTCCAGAATGATTTTATCACCCCTCCGTATCCTCATCCATGCCGAAGTTCAGCAGGAGTGGCCGCCACTTTCTACCCTTTTGACCTTGCTTACTTCGCCAGTATGATAAGGTGGCCTTCGGCCTTTTCCAATCCCAAAAGCGCCAGGAGAGAGATGCGGCATCGATGTCTGCCCTGCCGGCAAGCGGAGGGGAAATCACGGAAGGAGGTCGGTGCCCGCCGCCACCGCCAACCACCTGCCCTCCCGGTTCTCCATCCGGATAACCAGCCCATCTGAGGGTTCGATGGCCAGCACCTCGCCCCCGGCGAAGCGAATGCTCCCCCTTTCCAGTAACACTCTGGCCGTATAGGGGTCTTCCGCTTCCACGCGTAGCTCGAGGTCCAGAAACGAACCCCCTCCCCCAAGGTAATCGGTGACCTCCTTGAACAGCCTCTCCGCTCCCGTGGCACTGGAGGGATGAAAGAGGGAGACGAAACGTGCTTCGTCGCGGGCGTTGAGAGCCTCGATGACCTGAGAAGCCCTCTTGCCGGGCTGGGGATTACCCCACACGGTGAGGCTGAGGGTGAACCAGGCCACCAGGGCAGCGGCAACGGCGATGTATATGGCCATCCGTAGCCTGAAATGCCTCATCCTCTCCCTGGCCGCGGGACGCATCCGTTCTCCGGTGGAGACCACGTCGGGTCTCCACTCCCCCGGAGCGGCGTAGCCACCGCCTGCCGGACGCATGCCCTCTCCCGCCGCAGGCCTCAGGCGTTGCAGGCACAAGGTGCAGAACTCCGCGTTGTCCGCGTTCTCGGCGCCGCAGTTGGGACAGATCATGTCCGACCTGCCTCCCGAATCAAACTTTCTCCATGATTATGCTTCGACGGTTCAACCCATATACCTTTTCTCCGCCAGCCAACCCCCAAGGGCTCCGAGGGGGAGGAACAGGAAAAGGGCCACCAGTATCCCCAGCGGGCTGAAGGTCTGGGGAACAACCACCCTTTCCGTGACCAGCAGGCCGATGAGGAAGGAAATGAGAGGCTGCCAGAAGAAGATCACCGCCGCCACGCAGACCGTCCCGTAGAGCCAGCCCCTTTCCCTCTCCAAGGCCTCTGCGGAGATACGGTATCCTCCCCAGATGAGCAACAGGGCCTCCACTGCGTAGACCAAACCAAGGGTGAAGTAAAATCCGGACCTTCCACCGGAAAAGAGTGCTCCGGCGAGGAAGAAGCCGAGGATAAAACCGCAAATCACCAGGACCACGAAGACGACCAGAGAGTGCTTCAACACCAGGGTGACGACCTGCCCGGCGCTCCTCTTCGTAGCCCCCCCGAACCGCCCAGCGCCAGGGGTCCTCTCTGCCGGCGGAGCCGGCGCATTCTCGCCAACAGGCCTGAAATCGCGGGATGGCACGTAAACGGTGCGGGCATTATGGGCTCCAGGCAGGGGCCTCGTCGGAGCGTCTTGGGCTCCCGACAAGGTTCCGTGAGCCGGAGGTACCCCAGGCTGTCCAACGGGCGGGATACCATCCGTCAGCAGCCTCGCCAGGCAGAGCGAGCAAAATGACGCCCCTTCAGGATTATAGGCCCCACAGTATGGGCAGGAAGGCATGTCCATCCCCTCCCTTCCGGCCGAGCGTATGGCGTATCCGCGCCGATGACCGCCTCCCGGAGGAGCCATCCAAATCAATCAGTTAATCGACAACCGAAGCCCTTCGGTAAAGCGGAGCGTTATGCTCTGCCTCCTTCCGAGCTATGTGTCTGCATCCCCGTGGGTTGACGGGAAAACCCACACCTGCCCTTCCGTCTATTGCTTCGTCCAGACAGTGGCCTGCTGGAGAACGTGCCGGAACGGGACGCAGGCTTCTCCGCCATGCGGCCCGCAGGCCCGTGCCCACCGGGGCCTACCGGCAAATCGGCGGTGGGTCACCGATGGAGCCTTTGTCACTGCGATTCGGAAGAGAGGTCCGTCCTCGCCCCCCGGATCTCGTTGAAGAAGCAACTGCGCTTCCCGGTGTGGCAAGCCGGCCCCACCTGCAGTACCTCCACCAGAAGGGCGTCGCCGTCGCAATCGTAGCGGATCCTGCGCACGTATTGCCGATGTCCGGAGGTCTCCCCCTTGCACCAGTACTCTCGGCGGCTACGACTCCAGAACCATGTCCGCCCGCTGCTCAGGGTGCGCCTCAGGGCCTCGCGGTCCATATAGGCCAGCATCAGGACCTCCCCGTTCTCGTGGTCCTGGACGATGGCCGGGATGAGCCCTTCACCGTCGAACTTCAGTTCCGGCAGTTCCATCTCCATTCTCTCTTCCCTCCCGGGTTAGCAAACCCCAAACCCGCTTTACGAGCCAACACGATCGACGCGCATCCCTGCCCCTGTCCGCATCCGGGGCTTTGCGGCCGCCCCGGCGGTCTTACTCCGCGTCCACCCTGGCCCCTCTCCCCTCCCCCACCCCCTGATGAACTCAACAACGCCCATCGGTCGAACCAATATCATCGCCGGCTCTTTTTCCCCGTATACGCCACCGGCGGGTGCATCGGGCCTGCACGCCATCCAAAATCTCACCTCACCGGAACCCCTGCCTCCCTCTAACCTCGTCAGCGCAACGCAACGGACCGGCCACTTCCAGGAAGGCTGTCCCACGCCCTGGCTAATTACCGTCAAGCCGCCTGTTTCCTCGCTCCAAGAGGATGCCGCCTCTCCTCGGAACCGCGCGGCGAGCGAAGCAGAGGCAGAGGCCGGCACGGGCCACGGGCCCGGGCTATCCTCCGATGGCCTCTTCCTCACCCAGGTAAAGGTGGATTATCTCCTCCCGGCCCAGTAGCTCGGAGGCCTCACCTTCCAGGCGTATCTTGCCCGCGCGCATGACGTAGGCGTAATCGGAGATGCTCAGGGCTATCATGGCGTCCTGTTCCACAAGCAGGATGGTGAGTCCTTCCTGGTTGAGCCTCTTCAGGCAGGAGAATATGTCCCTGATGACCATAGGGGCCAGGCCCATGCTGGGCTCGTCCAGGAGCAGAAGCCGCGGCCTGGCCATCAGGGCCCTCCCGATGGCCAGCATCTGCTGTTCCCCTCCGGAAAGGGTGCCCGCAACTTGCCCCAGCCTGGCTTCCAGGGCGGGGAAGAGGCGGCACACGAACTCCATGTCCTCCTCCACCTGCCGCGACCGCCTCCGGCCCGAGCGCAGGTAGGCTCCCAGGTAGAGGTTCTCCTCCACGGTCATGGTGGAGAAGACCTGCCGCCCCTCCGGAACATGGGAGATGCCCATGCGCACGATGCGGTGCGGCTCCAGGTTGGCGATGTTGGTCCCCACGTACCTTATCTCGCCGTAGCGGGTGGGGACCAGCCCGGATATGGCGCGCAGCAGGGTGGTTTTTCCAGCCCCGTTGGCCCCGATGATGGTGGTGATCCTCCCCGCCCGAACCCAGAGGTCCACGGCGCGCAGGGCTTCGATGTTCCCGTAGAACGCGGAGAGGTTGTTTATCTCCAGCAAGTCATTCCCTCCATCTCAGGGGCATGCCGATTCCACCCGAGCGCCCGCCTCGGCGCACGTCCTGTCCCGCCCGACGCGGAAACACGCCTTTCACCTCCATATCGACCGTCCTCCGCACTCCCCGGCCGCTTTCCTCTCCATCCCCGGGAGGGCGGAGCCGCGGGCTCCACTCGCTTCAACCGTCTCGGCGCATCCTTGCGACATTGACCGAACGGCCATTCGAGCCTTGAATCTCCGAACCCCAAACCAGGCGCCGTTCCACCCGAGAGCCATGGCGTGACACAAGCCCTCCACTATGCCCCACCTCTCATGCTCTTTGGCCCTCGTTTATCTCCGCTCCCAGGTAGGCCTCGATGACCCGCGGGTCGTTGCGCACCTCCTCGGGAGTGCCTTCGGCGATCACCTCCCCGTGGTCCAGGACCAGGACCTCCTCGGAGATGCTCATCACCAGCCCCATGTCGTGTTCCACCAGGAGGACGGTCACGCCACCGTCCCTTATGCGCCTGATGACCTCCCCCAGCTCCCGTGTCTCGTAGTCGTTTAGCCCGGCGGCCGGTTCGTCCAGGAGGACGAGCCGGGGCGATGTGGCCAGAGCCCTGGCCACCTCCAGAAGGCGCTGCTGGCCGAAGGGGAGGGAGCCAGCAAGGTTGTCCGCCTGCATCTCCAATCCTACCATGTCCAGATAGGCGAGGGATTCCTCCCACATCCAGGACTCCTCGCGGCGGGCCCTGGGAAGGCGAAAAGCCGAGGCGAACATGCCGGTACGCGTCCGGTGATGCAGGCCTACCATGACGTTCTCCCGTACCGTCATCCCGGGAAAGATGCGCACGGTCTGGAAGGTCCTGGCAATGCCCAGGGCGGTGACGCGGTGCGGGGGCAGCCCAAGTATCTCCCTGCCCATGAAGACCGCGCTGCCTCCGTCCGGGCGGTAAAGGCCGGTCAACAAGTCGTAGAGGGTGGTCTTGCCCGCCCCGTTGGGACCGATGATGGCCTTGATGATGTTCGGGCGCACCCGGAAGGAGACCTCCTTCACCGCGGCCAGCCCTCCGAAGGTCTTGGTCAGCCCCTCGACCACAAGGATGTCTTCCATGGGATCGGTACGCTCCCTTTATTCCACGATGCCGCCGTTCACCTCAATGACGCCGCCCCTCTCATTCCGGCCCCTTCCTGCGCAGCGGGTTGACGAATGGGTTGCGACGGAAGCGGATCATGTCCGACAGGCCCTTGGTTATCCCCGAGGGCATGAAGATCA
>JACVJH010000289.1 GCA_015711895.1 Candidatus Solincola tengchongensis
TTTCTCCACCTGCTCACCGATGCCCTGGTCTCCCTCGGGGTGGTGGTCTCTGGTGCCGTCATCCTGCTCACCGGGTGGACATATGCGGATCCCCTGGCCACCATGGTCATCGGCCTGCTCATCCTCGTCAGCGCCTTCCGGATCTTGCGCGAGTCCTCCCACATCCTCATGGAATCGGTTCCTGCGGGCATCGATTACCTGGAGATAATGAGCGACATAAAGGGGCTCCCCGGCGTACTTGACGTGCACGACCTGCACATCTGGGAGATAGGCTCCCGGCAGTACTCGCTCTCCGCCCATGTGGTGGTCGCGGATGTGCCGGTGAGTATTGCCCAGGCCACGATCTCCCGTATAAAGGAGATGCTTCTGGACCGTCACCGCGTGGTTCACGCCACCCTGGAGCTGGAAAGCGAGCCCTGCGCGCCGGGGGAGGTCTGTCATTTCGAATGAGACGCAAACCTCTCTCGGTTGCCGAGCCTTGACGACGCTGCACGAGGCGGGGATTCGGGGGGGTGGCCACCCTACCCTCTCGTGGCGGGAGGGAACCGCACGATGGTGGATGGCAGAGGCTTTGGGATGAGGAATGAGAGGTTCAGGCAGTGGATTTTATCCCCTTTGGGGATGACGGATTCGGATGGAGGGGGGTTGGGGAATCGGAGGTGGAGGGCAGGGTTAGTGATTCTGCCGCACAGCGTAGGGGATGAAGCGTAAATCCGTCCGGGATCCATGATGGCCGAGGGTGTTTCCGGGGGTGAATGCAATGGCAGGAAGGATAAGGGTGGCAAGCTTTGAAGGCAAAATGGTTTACATCACCGGCGGTTCCAGCGGAATAGGGCTGGCCACCGCTCGCCTGTTGGTCAGGGAGGGAGCCGATGTGGTCATCTTCGCCAGGGGCAGGGAGCGGCTGGAAGCGGCCCTCGCGGAGATGGAGAAGGAGAGGCGGCGGGAGGGTCAACGCCTGGCCTGGAAGCAACTGGATGTGACCGACCATCAGCAGGTCGTGCGGGTGATGGAGGAAGCGGTGAGGGAGTTCGGGGCCCCGGACATCCTCATCAACTGTGCGGGGCGGGCCTACCCGAACTATTTCGAGAACATCACCTACGAACAGTTCGACGAGACCATGAAGGTGCACGCCTACGGCGCCTGGAACACCGTCTCCACGCTCTACCCGCGCATGAAGGTCAGGGGAGGCTACATAGTCAACACCTCCTCCGTCCTGGGCTTCATGGGCATCTTCGGGTACACGGACTACGCCGCCTCCAAGTTCGCCGTCGTCGGCTTCAGTGAGGCCCTGAGAGGCGAGGCGCGAAGGCACGGCATCGGGGTCTCCGTGCTCTGCCCGCCGGACACGGACACCCCCGGTTTCGCTGTGGAAAACCTTACCAAACCGCCTGAGACCAGGGCCATAAGCGAAGGAGGCGGCCTCCTGCGCCCTGAAGAGGTAGCCGAGGCCCTGCTGCGGGGGATGCGCAGGGGAAGTTTCATCATCGGCCCAGGCTCGGCCGGGATGCTCTACAGGGTTAAACGCTTTTTCCCCTGGCTCGTGGACCTCTTCTCGGAACGGGCCATAAGGAAGGCGGCCAGGGGGAAGTCGGGTTAGGGTTCTTCCCCGGCTCCAAGGAATAGCGGGGAGAGCTCTCCTTCAAATTTCGGTCTTCAGCCTGGGCGGCGCTGGATGCGATTAATCATGACCGATGGATGGGTAATTATGGAAGAAACATGTCGCGGAAAGCCGGACCCGGGAAAGCCGCCGGGCTTCGGGGAAACGGATTTACGCCCCGATTCAGCCGCCTTATCGAGGAGGTGATCCGATGCTGCCGGAAGACATCACTAAGGTCGCAGTGGTTGGAGCGGGAGTCATGGGACACTCCATTGCCCTCGTCCTTGCCTGCCGGGGTAAAGAGGTTGCCCTGGTGGACATGGACCGGGAGAGGCTGGACCATGCGTTGAACCTCATGGAGAGCGCTTTCCGGGTCCTGGCCGAGGCGGGCAGGGAGGGCCCGGGAGGCTGGGAGTCTGTCCGGGAACGGATCCGGACCTTCACCGTTCTGGAGGAAGCGGCGGAGGGCAGCGACCTGGTCGTCGAAGCCGTTCCCGAGATTCCCGAGGTCAAAAAGGAGGTCTTCGCCAGGCTGGACCGCTGCTGTCCCCCGCACGCCGTTCTCACCAGCAACACCTCGGGCCTGGACATCTTCGAGTTCGTTGAGGTGGAACATCCTTCCAGATTACTCATCGCCCACTGGTTCAACCCTCCGCACATCATCCCCCTTGTGGAGGTGGTGCCGGGCCCGGAGACCTCGCCGGAGACGGTATCCCTGGTCAGGGGCTTCCTGGAGAGCCTGGGGAAGGTTCCCGTGGTCCTCAAGGGTTTCACCCGCGCCTTCGTGGTGAACAAGATCCAGAACATGATGGCCCTGGCCGTATTCGAGCTCCTGGGCAGCGGCCTGGTGGACCCGGAGGACATAGACCGGGCCGTCAAGTACAGCATCGGCATCCGCATGCCGGTCATCGGCGTTGTGCAGTCCCTGGATTTCACCGGGCTGGACCTGGTGGCGGACGTCGCCCGGAGCTACGGGATGAGCGTCCCCTTCATCGAGGAGCTGGTGAGAGAGGGACGCTTGGGCGTCAAGACCTCGGGCGGCATATTCGACTACGGGAATCGTGGGGAATCGGAGATCCTCGCCAAAAGGGACCGGCTCTTCCTGGCGCTCATGGACCGCATGCGGGAACTGGGCACCTTCGACCCCGTCTGAAGGCCCGAGACCCCGAACGCCTGGTTTCAGGCCGGAACCCCTGTTTTCAGGGAGGGTAAGACGGCTCACGGGGCGGCAGCACTCGAAGCTTGTCGACGATGCGGTCGCTGGGTCGTACCTTGGAATATAAGATAGACGCGATGTGCATGACGGCGATTCCCGAGGGTTGCAGATAGATCGCCCCAAGGACGCAGGCCCAAACATCAGGTGTTGTTGATGCGCAAGGCGTCATTCCGCTAAAGCCCTCCGGCGAGAGGAGGGAGAGGGGCGTTCAAGAGAAGGAGAGATGAGGTATCCATGCGTGGCGATGGACAGGGGATTGGTGGGCGCCCTGTCCGTGGGGGCCTCAGGGTCATCCGGCAGAGCGCCCCGCCCTTGAGGCATGGAGGGGGAACCGGTTTTCCGACCCCTGCGAACTTGACACAAGGGGCCACAAATCGTTACCAGATGGTACTATCAATGGAGTGATTTCCGAAGGCGGTCAGAAGACGAGACCGGCGGCCAGCAAAGGGGTGAACACGGGTGGAAAGACTTCCCTACAACGTCGCTTTCGCCTATTTCCTCAAGTTCAACTGGGCGCTAGGGGAGAGGGTGGTGCGTACCCTCCTCCTGAACCGTATGGCGCCCCCGGTGGCGGGGGTGGAGAGGGACCTGCCCTACGTGAAAGGCGGGAACCGTCTGCAGGTCCTGGACATCTTCAGGCCCCTTGGCGACCCTCCTTTTCCGGTGCTCGTCTATGTCCACGGCGGCGCCAACCACCTGGGGGACAAGAGGACCTACGACCGTATCTGCCGCGTGTTCGCCTCCCGGGGTTTCCTGGTATTCAACGCCAATTACCGCATGGCCCCGCGCTGGAGGTACCGCGAGCAGCTCCAGGATGCCGCGGCGGCAGTGGAC
>JACVJH010000290.1 GCA_015711895.1 Candidatus Solincola tengchongensis
CGGCAATAATGTGGCGACGCGGTGAAAGCCAGGCGGGATTCCCGCAGGGGCCACGGGGATCCTATGACGCCCCCGAGCCGAACTCCCCGCGGGAAGCCGGGCGAAGACGCCATCGGTCGAGGGTAAACGAGATAAGGAAGCGGGTGGACATGCGCATTCTGGCCCTGGACATAGGCGTGGGGACCTGCGACATCCTCCTTTACGACTCCGGGAGGACCCTGGAGAACTGCACCCGCATGGTCCTGCCCAGCCCCACTCGACTCCTGGCCGCGGAGTTCCGTTCTGCGGCGAAAAGCGCCGGTCAAGGGAGCGTCTTCGTCCACGGCCACACGGTGGGGGGCGGGCCTTTCGCTCGAGCGGTGACGCGGGCCCTGGCGGCGGGGGTCGAGGTCTACATGACCCCGGCGGCGGCCCTCTCCATCCGCAACAACCTGGAGGACGTGGTCTCCATGGGAATCCGGATCGTCGAGAAACCTCCGCCCGGCTTCTCCGGGGCCACCATGGCCGCTGATGAGCTGGACCTCCGGCCCATGGTGGATTTTCTCGCCCGACACGGAGAGGCCCTGGACGACCTGGAGTGCGTGGCCGTAGCGGTGCAGGACCACGGTGTCTACGCCCCTGGGGAGAGCAACCGCAAGACGCGCCTTCGCCACATGAGGGAGCGCCTGGAAAAGGACCCCCGGCCAACGGCCTTGGCCCTGCTCTCGCACGAGGTCCCGGACGCCTTCCCCCGCCTGTCATCCGCAGCCCGGCGGGCCGGCGAGCAGTTCCCCTCGAGCCGCGTGATGGTCATGGACACCGCGCCCGCTGCGGTGGCCGGATGCCTCTCCGATCCCCGCCTGGAGGCCCTCTGCGGAGGCAACGTGCTGGTCATCAACGCCGGCAACGGGCACACGCTGGCCTGCATCCTCGCCGGTGGACGGGTGGTGGGGGTCCTCGAACACCACACCCACCGACTGGAACCCATGGCCTTCGCCCGTTACCTGCACCTCTTCTGCGACGGCCGGGCGAGGGACGAAGACCCCTTCATGGCCGAGGGGCACGGCCTTTTCTACCTGGGGGAACCCCCGGGCTGGGAGGCCCTGGAGCTGGTGGCCGTGACCGGCCCCAACCGCGGCATGCTGGAGGGCACCGGCCTGGAACTCTATTACCCGGCGCCGGGAGATGACCGGGCCCATGGGGCTCGTACGGGCTTACCTTGAGCGCTTCGGCCGCTGAGCGGTTGCCCTCGGCAATCCCGCCGCGAATTATCGGAGTGCCCGCACCCGAACCATGAACCTGGCACGGAGAGGTTGCGCCATGGCCGGGAATACAAGGTATTCCTGACCTACGGAAAGCCTACGAGGCGCGGATCTTGCAAAGAAATCGAGCGGATGGGTTTGAGCGAGCGGATTTCCCTTTCATTAAGCGGATTTCCCTTTCATGAGGAAGACGGCAAAGAACCGTCTCTTGTGGAGCTCGGAACGCTGACTGTCGTTCCGCGGCGAGAACCGATTGCCCAACATCTGGTCAGACCCGAGGCGGCGCCTTCGGAGGAAACCCTCCTGAGACGTTCAGTTCATCCGCTCGGTCGGTTCTCCCGATTCTCCGCAACTTCACCATCGGACCCCACCGTGGCCTTTCGCTCCTCCATGCCCACGGCTACCAGGCCAGCGAGGATGAGGGCTGTCCCGATGAAAAGGCCGGCGTTGACCCTCTCGCCAAGCCATATCCAGCCCCAGAAGAGGGAGATGGGGGCGATGAGGTAGATATAAAAGGCCGCCTGGGAGGCCCCCAGGCCTTCCAGCCCCTCGGAATAGAGAAGGTACCCGATCACCGTGCATCCCAGGCTGAGGAAGACGAGCCATCCCCATCCCTTCCCGGAAAGGGAAGCCACCTCGCCGGCGCAGTCACCACAGGCCAGGGCCAGGGGCAGGAGGGCCAGGGTGCCCAGGAAAATGGCGTATGCGGTGATGAAGAGCGGATCGTGCTCGTCCACCAGGGGCTTGAGCAACACGGTGTAAACCGCCCAGGCGGCGGCGGCCACAAGCACCAGCAGGATCCCCTGCACCCTCCCGGCCCCCAGGGAGGCGTCTCCTCCCATTAGGGTTATCACCGCGACGCCACCCATGGCCGCCGCGGTCCCCGAGACCTTCAAGGGCCCCAGGCTCTCGCCCAGGATGAAGCGGGCGAACAAGGCGGCGAATATCGGGGTGGTGTTGGCGATGAGGCCGGCGGTGCCCGCGGGTATGGTGGTCTCCCCATAGGTAAGGGCCAGGTGATACCCGTAGACCGCGCTCACCCCGGCCAGGAAGACCAGGGTCCACTCCCCGACGGAAAGCCTCGGCCTGACTCTCCACCTCGGCAAAAGAAAGGGGAGGAACACCATCCCGGCCAGGAGGAAGCGGAGCAGGTTAAGGGTGATGTAGGACACCTCGTCCAGGAGTACCTTGACCCCGACGAAAGCCAGGCCCCATATCCAGCAGACGGCGAACAGCTGGAGGTGGTGCTTCCAACGGGACTTCACGGCCGCCCCTCCCCGGCGCCTCCCGCGGCGAGCACGTACCAGCCCTCCTCATGCGGTCGGAACTCCAAACCGCGCTCCCTTGCCGGAACGCCTGCGCGTTGCCCATGGGAACCCGCCGCTGGCGGCATCCAAGGCGGCGCGAGAGGGATCTCCCCGGCCGTCCCGATCAACCCTTCCCCCCGCTGGGGCGCTCGGCCAGCCGGTAGCCGAGCCTCAACCACAGGGGATAGGTGGCGAAGATGGCGGCGGACACCGCATGCCCCTTGGGGGGCACGTTGCGGTGGTCGAACTTGAAGACCCCCGAGTTTATCATCCAGTCCCGTCCCGATTCGGCCCGGCACATCTCCCATATCCAGCGCGTCCACTCCAGGTTGAAGTAGAGGCTGATGCTGGTGGCGTAGAAAGCCCCCAGGGTGGCAAGGTCCAGGAATCTCCTCACCCTTTCCCTCTTCTCGTCATCCTTCACCAGCCTACGGGTGGCCTTGGCGTAGAGGTAACCGATGGACACCAGCCAGGGTGGATCGATGAGGAAGCTGTCGTAGGGTATCATGCGACCTCCTTTCTCCCGACTCCGCCATTCCGATTATATACGAGCGCCGGCCCGAAAACCCCCCAGGCAAGACCTTCCGCTCTCCAACCGGCTTGGATCATCCTTATCCTTGCCTCCCGGGATGGAGGAACCGCGTGTGACGAATCGCGCATGGGAGAGCCGGTGATCCGCAGCGTCCCTCCTTAATTACCCTTACCCTACCCAGGTCTCCTTGGACCCTTTCCGGCTAGAATGGCGCATGAGAAAACATTTCCCCTACCGCCTCCATGCCGTCATCCCTCACGCCCCCGGCCCGAGCGGGCAGAGGCCTCAGGGCTGGTGGGCGATAGGCGCACCTCTACTGATGAAACGGGCGGGCCGGCGTTGAAATGCGATGTGGAGGCGGTTTGCTGTCACGTAGTAATCTCTAGCCTCTACATAATAGATCGGCTCCTCGCCGTAGCCGGAGGAAACCGGTTCCCCGCAGTAGAAATTGAACCCTTAGCGAAGGACGGGTATCGGCTCCCTATCCTTCATATGCCCTTTCGCCTTGGATCCCGGGTAGCCCTGTCCGTTCTCTAAACGGAGGGCTTCCGGCCACAATTCGATCATGTGATGTTCCGACCATGACGCGGTTTCCCGCAGTTCGTATGATGTGAAGGGTGGCGTGCTCAAGGCCAACCCGCACGACGGGAGAGGAAAATCTCCGATGTCCCCGCGTAAAAACCAAACCGGGAAAGACCTCTCTCAATGCACATGGTGGCTTGAATGTCCCCGGTAGTGCCGCGCGCGTGGAAACGGTATAAGAAAACGAGGATAATAATGATCAACCGGTACCGGATCCGGAACACCCGTGCCGCGGAGCGGAAGCAGCGAGAAAAGTGGGCGGCAGTTGCTCCGCTGAAACTGCTGGCTGTCCTCGGATCCGGGGGGCCGGCGGCAACCGACCGGTGAACCTCGCCACCACCGCTTAGCGAGGACGGTCGCATTACGGCTCCAAGGAGTGCGCGACCTCCGGTAAAGGGGCTGAAGGCCGCGGCCAGCGCAAACGACGAGCCGTTCTTGAGGAAGGATGCGGAGGAGAGGGATGAGGCTCTTACGCCGCAAGCTGGTGCGGGAGATCCGCCAGGCCAAGTTCCGTTTCCTGGCCGTGAGCCTGGTGGTGGCTATCGGCACCGTGCTCTTCACCGCATCCTACATGTCCTACCTCAACCTTTCCAAGTCCTACCAGTACACCTACGAGAAACTGGACTTCGAGGACCTGTTGGTCCGCGTGGACAGGGCGCCGGAGCGGGTAGTGGACCGCCTTTCCGAGCTGCCCAACATCGAACTCCTTACCCCGCGGATAAGCAAGCCGGTGAGCATGGAGCTGGCGGACGGCACGCGCATCACCGGCCAGGTGATAAGCGTCCCCACCCGGAAACCCTACGTGAACACCCTCCACCTCCTGGAGGGCAGGGAGCTGACGGGAAGCGAGAAGGAGCTCACCTGCCTGGTGGAGACCCACTTCGCCAAGTTCAACCACCTGAAAGAAGGCGACACGGTGTACGCGGTGAAGAACGGCGAGCGTCTTCCGGTGAGGGTGGCCGGGGTGGTAGCCAGCCCCGAATACCTGGTGGTCTTCCGCAACCGGCAGTTCCCCATGACCTCGGCGTCCGTCTACGGCGTCTTCTATTTCACCACGGAGCAGGCGCGATCCCTGGCCGGTTTCCCCTCCGGTTCCTACAACGAGTTCGCCCTCACCCTCAAGGACTACTCGCTTCTGGAGACCACCCGTAGCCAGGTGGAAGCCATCCTCTCCCCTTATGAGATAGAGGACGTCACCACCCGCGACAACCAGATATCCAAGACCATCCTGGAGATGGACATCCGGCAGTTCCACAACTTCGCTCTCTTCTTCCCCATCCTCTTCTTCTCCATCGCCGCCTTCAGCATCTACATGATCCTCTCCCGCATGGTGCGCATGCAACGGCCGATAATCGGCCTCATGCGGGCCATCGGTTATTCCTCCCGAAGGGTGCTGCGTCATTACCTGTCCTTCGCCCTGGCGGTGGGGGTCTTCGGCATCTTCGTGGGGAGCCTGCTGGGGATACTGGCCACCGCCCTGGTCTCCAAGATTTACGCCGGGACCATGGGCATCCCCTTCGTGCACTTCGGCCTCTATCCTCAGGTCTTCGGCTACGGCTCACTCTTGGCCATGGGATTCTGCGCCTTGGCCGGCCTCATCCCCGCTCGCCAATCGGCGGCCGTGCATCCCACGGAGGCCCTGCGGGGGTCGGTGGACATCTCCAGGTACGGCAAACCCACCTGGCTGGAGAGGCTGCTCCCCTCCATCTCCCGCCTGCGCGTCTTCTGGCGGCTTCCACTGCGCAACGTCTTCCGCAACCGGAGGCGCACCGCCTTCACCGTGGTGGGCATAGTCTTCGCCATCGTGCTCATCCTCATGAACCTGGGCATCAACGACACCGTGCACGCCAACATGGACCGGGCTTTCAACCACCTCTTCACCTTCGACATCGCCGTTCTCTTCCTGGAGCCCCAGACCAGGGTGACCCAGAGAAAGCTGGAGAGCCTCCCCGGCGTGACCATGGTGGAACCCACCGCTGGTCATCCCTGCACCATCAAAGCGGGCGACAGGGACGTGGAGAGCATAGTCATGGGAATACTCGCCGACACCGTGATGCGCGGCTTCCTGGACGAGAAGAACCGCCCGGTGAAGCTCCCCCCCCCGCCCTGCCTCCTCACCAACCACTCCCCCGACC
>MU158638.1:0-702 GCA_015711895.1 Candidatus Solincola tengchongensis
GAGGTCAGGGTGGTCTTCCCGTGGTCCACGTGCCCGATGGTGCCCACGTTGACGTGCGGCTTGGTCCGCTCGAACTTCTTCTTGGCCATTTTGACCCTCCTCCTGAATCACTCAGCGGTGTCTCTTTCTGGACACAACTCCCCTATTTTAGTCATCCCGCATGGCCCGCACAAGACCGATTTTCGGGGCCCGCGGAAAATATTCCAATACTTTCCATCTCCTGTCCATCTCTCTCAGCGCCTCATTCGCCCCTGATACGCCTGATTATCTCCGCGGCCAGGTTGTGGGGGACCTCCCCGTAATGGGAGAACTGCATGTGGTGGGTGGCCCTGCCCTGGCTCAGGGAACGCAGGTCGGTGGCGTAACCGAAGGTCTCCGCCAGCGGCACGTAGGCCACGATGTTCTGGTGCCTGCCCCGCGTTTCCATCCCCTCCACCTTGCCGCGGCGGGCGTTGATGTCGGCGATGACGTCCCCCAGGTACTCCTCCCCCACGTTGATGTGCACCTTCATTATGGGCTCCAGGAGTATGGGTTCCGCCCTGCGCAGGGCTTCCTGGAAGGCCGCGGCCCCCGCCGCCTTGAAGGCCAGGTCCGAGGAATCGACCTCGTGGTAGGAGCCCCCGCGCAGGGTGACCTTGACGTCCACCACCGGGAAACCGGCCAGGACGCCGAACTCCAGGGCTCCCCGTATGCCCTCCTCCA
>MU158638.1:712-6125 GCA_015711895.1 Candidatus Solincola tengchongensis
GAACGCCGTGGGGACGGCGTTGCCGGTGACCTTGTTCTCGAAGAGGAAGCCCTCCCCGCGGGGGAGGGGCTCCAGGTCGATAATCACGTGCCCGTACTGGCCGCGGCCTCCCGTCTGGCGGATGAACTTTCCCTCCACCCCCCGGGCTTGCCCGGCCACCGTCTCCCGGTAGGAGACCTGCGGCCTCCCCACGTTGGCCCCCACGCCGAACTCGCGCAACAGGCGGTCCACGATGATCTCCAGGTGCAGCTCCCCCATGCCGGAGATGATGGTCTGCCCGGTCTCGGGATCCAGTTTCACCCGGAATGTGGGGTCCTCCTCGGATATCCTCTCCAGCGCCTCACTCAGGCGGTCCTGGTCGGCTTTGGTCTTGGGCTCTATGGCCACCGAGATGACCGGCTCGGGAAACACCATGGCCTCCAGGAGAATGGGGCGGTGGGCGGAACAGAGTGTGTCCCCGGTATAGGTCTCCTTGAGCCCTACGGCGGCCACTATATCTCCCGTGTGAATGGACTCGCGCTCCTCGCGGTGATTGGCGTGCATCTGGAGGAGGCGCCCGATACGCTCCTTCTTGCGGCGCGTGCTGTTGAACACCGTGGCCCCCACCCGGAGGGTGCCCGAATAGACGCGTATGTAGACCAGCTTCCCCACATAGGGGTCGGACATGACCTTGAAGGCCAGGGCGGAGAAGGGCTCCTCGTCGGAGGGCCGGCGGACCTCCTTCTTCTCCTTTCCCACCTGTACCCCCTCCACGGGGGGCACGTCCAGGGGAGAAGGAAGGTAATCCACCACCCCGTCGAGGAGCGGCTGCACCCCCTTGTTGCGGAAGGAGGCCCCGCAGAAGACGGGGACCAGCTCGCACTTGAGGACCCCCTTGCGCACGGCCCGCCTGATGTCCTCCTCGCCCACCAGGTCCTCGCTCTCCAGGTATTTCTCCAGCATCTCGTCGTCGTAGGGAGCGCAGGCCTCGAGGAGGGCATGGCGGTAGAGCAAAGCGGTGTCCAGGAGTTCTTCCGGGATGTCCACGTACTCGTATTTTGTCCCCAGCTCGTCCCTCCAGACGACGGCCTTCATGCGGATGAGGTCCACGCAGCCGGCGAACTCGCTCTCCCGGCCCAGGGGCACCTGAACGGCCACCGGACGTAGGTCGAACCTCTCCTCCAACATCTCCAGGCAGGCGAAGAAGTCCGCCCCCGGTCGGTCCATCTTGTTCACATAGCAGATGCGCGGCACGCGGTAATGGTCCGCCTGCCTCCATACGGTCTCCGTCTGGGGCTCCACCCCGGCCACTCCGTCCAGGATGGCTATGGCGCCGTCCAGGACGCGAAGGGAGCGTTCCACCTCCACTGTGAAGTCCACGTGGCCGGGCGTATCTATGATGTTGATCTTGTGCTCCCGCCAGAAACAGGTCGTGGCGGCGCTGGTGATGGTTATCCCTCTCTCCTGCTCCTGGACCATCCAGTCCATCACCGTGGAGCCCTCGTGCACCTCCCCCATCTTGTAGGTCTTGCCGGTGTAGAAGAGTATCCTCTCCGTGGTCGTGGTCTTCCCGGCGTCGATGTGGGAGATGATCCCTATATTGCGGACCCTTTCCAGGGGGAAGGCCTCGTCCGCCCGCGATGTCCTCTCCACCTTTCCCGTGGTCGTTACCTTCATCCTCACCACCGGTAATGGGCGAAGGCCTTGTTGGCCTCGGCCATCTTGTGCAGGTCCTCCTTGCGCTTTATGGAGGCGCCCACGTGGTTGGCGGCATCCATGAGCTCGCCCGCCAGCCGCTCCATCATGGTCTTCTCCCTGCGCTGCCGCGCGTAGTTGACTATCCAGCGGATGGCCAGGCTGGTGGCCCGCCGGGGGCGGACCTCCACCGGCACCTGGTAGGAAGCGCCTCCCACCCTCCGCGAGCGCACCTCCAGGACGGGCCGCACGTTGTCCGTGGCCTTGCGCAGCACGGCCAGGGGGTCGTTCCCCGTCCTCTCGCGGATGATGTCCAAGGCGCCGTAGACTATCTTCTCCGCCTTGCTCTTCTTCCCGTCCATCATGACCTTGTTTATGTACTGGGCGACCAGTACGCTGTTGTACCTGGTGTCGGGAGCTATCTCCCTCTTCGGTGCCGGTCCCTTCCTGGGCATGCTTCCTCCTCCGGTTACACCTTCACACCGCGGCGCATCACAGGCCGGCCCTCTTCTTGGTCCCATAACGGGAGCGGGCCTGCTTGCGGTCGGTGACCCCGGCGGCGTCCAGGGCGCCGCGGATGATCTTGTAACGCACTCCCGGGAGGTCCTTCACCCGGCCTCCCCTCACCAGGACTATGGAGTGTTCCTGGAGGTTGTGCCCTATCCCCGGGATATAGGCGGTGACCTCTATCCCGTTGGTCAGCCTCACCCTGGCGATCTTGCGCAGGGCGGAATTGGGCTTCTTGGGAGTCGTGGTCTTCACCTGCGTGCAGACCCCCCTGCGCTGCGGGCATCCCTGCAGGGCGGGGGTCTTGGTCTTCTTCCGCTTCTCCTGGCGTCCCTTGCGTACCAGCTGGTTTATGGTGGGCAAAGCTACCTCCTCCAGGAATAATATTCCAAATAGAGACTACTTTCTCTTAAAACGCGCCAAGGCGCAAGTTTACCACCACCGTTTCCGGCATGTCAACGCGGAATGGGCTTGAATCCCGTTCCCCGCGCGGCTCAGAGCTCCTCCTCCTCGCCCGCGGCCGCAGGTTCCTCCTCCGCACCGTCGCCTTCCTCTACGCTCCCGGCGCTCCTCGCCCAGTCAGGCAGTTCCACGCCACCCTCTCCAACGGCGGCGGTACGCTCGGCCTCCTGACCCGAGGTCAGCGACTCGACCTCCTCCAGTAAGCTTATGCCCATGTGCTTGGGCTTTACCTTGATGTTCCGGTAACGGGCCATGCCCGTGCCCGCGGGGATGAGCTTTCCGATGATCACGTTCTCCTTGAGCCCCAGGAGCGGGTCCACCTTTCCGGAGATGGCCGCGTCGGTGAGCACCCGCGTGGTCTCCTGGAAGGAGGCCGCGGAGAGGAAGGATTCCGTGGCCAGGGAGGCCTTGGTGATGCCCAGGAGCATCTGGCGCGCCGTGGCTGGCTCCCCTCCCTGGGCCATGACCGCCTGGTTCACCTCTTCGAAGTACTTGCGGTCCACCTTGTCCCCGGGCAAAAGGTCGGTGTCCCCGGGGTCCAGGACCTCCACCTTCTTCATCATCTGGCGCACGATGAGCTCGATATGCTTGTCGTGGATGTCCACGCCCTGGCTCTTGTAGACCTCCTGGACCTCGTGGACCAGGTAGAGCTGCGCCGCCTGGGTGCCGAGGACCCGGAGTATGTCGTGGGGGTTGATGGAGCCCTCGGTGAGCTGGTCCCCGGCGGCCACCTCCTGCCCGTTGCGCACGCGCAGGCGGGCCCGGCGTGACACCTGGTAGACGCGCTCCTTGCCGTCCGCGCCGGTGATGGTTATCTTGCGCGACCGCTCCGAGTCCTCGATGGTCACCTTTCCGGAGATCTCGGCGATGACCGCCTGACCCTTGGGCTTACGGGCCTCGAAGAGCTCCACCACGCGGGGGAGGCCGTGAGTGATGTCCTCACCGGCCACGCCCCCGGTATGGAAGGTCCGCATGGTCAGCTGGGTGCCGGGCTCCCCGATGGACTGGGCGGCGATGATGCCCACCGCCTCCCCGATCTCCACCAGCCTCCCGGTGGCCAGCATTGTCCCGTAGCAGAGGCAGCACACACCGTGACGGGACTCGCAGGTCATCACGGAGCGGACCATGACCTCCTCGATGCCCGCCTTGGCGAGCTTCTCCACCATGGCCATGTCGATCTCGTCGCCCGGCTCCAGGAGTACCTCTCCGGTCTTGGGATGGGTCACGCGCTCCAGGGCCACCCGCGCCGCCAGGGAGGGATTGAGCTCTCCCTGCGAGGTGTACACCTTCACCGGGATCCCCTTGTCCGTCCCGCAGTCGTATTCTCTGACGATGACCTCCTGGGAGACGTCCACCAGTCGGCGGGTGAGGTACCCGGAGTCCGCGGTGCGCAGGGCGGTGTCCGCCAGTCCCTTGCGGGCTCCGTGGGTGGAGATGAAGTACTCCAGGACGGTGAGCCCCTCCCGGAAGTTGGACTTGATGGGCCGGTCGATGATCTCCCCCTTGGGGTTGGCCACCAGGCCCCGCATGCCGGCCAGCTGTCGGATCTGCTTGATGTTCCCTCGCGCCCCGGAGGTGGCCATCATGTAGATGGGGTTGAAGATATCGAAGGCCTTCTCCATGGCTTCGGTGACCCGGTCCGTGGCCTCCGTCCACAGCTCCACCACCTTCTGGTGGCGTTCCTCGTCGGTTATCAGGCCCCGCTTGTAGTTCTCCTCGATGCGCTCCACCTCCGCCTCCGGCTCCTCCAGGATCTTGTCCTTGTCCGGGGGCACGGTGATGTCGGAGATGCCGATGGTGATCCCCGCCCGGGTGGCGTAGTGGAAGCCGATGCGCTTGATGTTGTCCAGTATCTCCGCCGTCTGCACGGTGTCGTAGCGCTCGGCCACCTCGGTGACGATGCGCTGCAGCACCGCCTTGTTCACCTCTTCGTTTACGAAGGGATAATCGTCCGGGAAGGCGGTGTTGAAGATTACCCGGCCCACGGAGGTGTCATAGACCTTGGCCGGGCGCCCCTTCTTTCGGATACGTACTTTCACCGGGGCGTGCAGGGCCACTTCCTTGAACTCGTAGGCCATGATGGCCTCCTCGGGGGAGGCGAAGGCCTTGCCCTCCCCTTTCTCCCCCTCCTTGATGACCGTGAGGTAAGAGGACCCCAGCACCATGTCCTGGGTGGGGGTGGTGATGGGCCTCCCGTGGGCGGGAGAGAGGATGTTGTGGGCGGAGAGCATGAGGATGCGCGACTCCGCCTGCGCCTCCGCGGAGAGGGGCAAATGCACCGCCATCTGGTCGCCGTCGAAGTCGGCGTTGAAGGCCGTGCACACCAGGGGATGGATCTGGATGGCCTTCCCCTCCACGAGAACGGGCTCGAAGGCCTGGATGCCCAAGCGGTGCAGGGTGGGAGCCCGGTTGAGGAGTACGGGGTGTTCCCGGATGACCTCGTCCAGCACGTCCCAGACCTCCGGCCTCTGCCTCTCCACCATCCGCTTGGCGCTCTTTATGTTTTGGGCATAGTCCTTGTCCACCAGGAGCTTCATGACGAAGGGCTTGAAGAGCTCCAGGGCCATCTGCTTGGGCAGGCCGCACTGGTGCAACTTGAGCTTTGGGCCCACCACGATGACCGAGCGGCCGGAGTAGTCCACCCTCTTGCCCAGCAGGTTCTGGCGGAAGCGCCCCTGCTTTCCCTTGAGCATGTCGGAGAGGGACTTCAACGGCCGGTTGCCCGGTCCGGTCACCGCCCGGCCGCGCCTGCCGTTGTCGAAGAGGGCGT
>MU158638.1:6135-7666 GCA_015711895.1 Candidatus Solincola tengchongensis
CTGCAGCATGCGCTTCTCGTTGTTGACGATGATCTCCGGGGCGCCCAGGTCCAGGAGTCTCTTCAGACGGTTGTTGCGGTTTATGACCCTACGGTAGAGGTCGTTGAGGTCGGAGGTGGCGAAGCGACCGCCGTCCAGCTGCACCATGGGGCGCAGGTCGGGCGGTATCACCGGTATGCAGGTGAGGATCATGGCCGTGGGGTCGTTGTCCGTGTTCAGGAAGGCGGAGACCACCTTCAGCCGCTTGGTGGCCCGCTGCCTCTTCTGTCCCTTGGAGTTGCGGATTATCTCCCGCAACTCGGCGGCCTCCTTCTCCAAATCCACATTGGCCAGCATCTCCTGCACGGCCTCCGCGCCCATGCCGCCGCGGAAATAGTCCCCGTAGCGCTCCCGCATCTCCCGGAAGAGCACCTCGTCGGAGATGAGCTGCTTGTACTCCAGCGCCTTGAACTCCTCGAAGACCCTGCGCAGCTCCTCGATCCTGCGGCGCGCCTTCTCCTCCAGGGACTTGATCTCCTTCTCCAGCTGCTGGGGCTTGAGCTTGGGGACGGGTTCCTCGCCCTCTTCCACGGGCTTCTCCTCCCCCTCCGCCGCGGCCCGCAGCTCCTCGATCCTCCTACGCGTTGTCTCCTCGATCTCCGCGATCTCCTCGTTGAGCTCCTCCTCGAGGAGAGGGAGGTCACGCTGCCGCTTCTCCTCGTCCACGAAAGTGATCACATAGGAGGCGAAATAGAGTATCTTCTCCAGGTCCTTGGGGGTTATGTCCAGGAGGTATCCCATGCGGGAAGGCACACCCTTGAAGTACCAGATGTGGGCGACGGGTGCGGCCAGCTCGATGTGGCCCATACGCTCCCGCCTCACGCGGGCGCGGGTCACCTCCACCCCGCACCGCTCGCAGATGATGCCCTTGAAGCGCACCCGCTTGTACTTGCCGCAGTAGCACTCCCAGTCCCGGGTGGGGCCGAAGATCTTCTCGCAGAACAGCCCGTCCTTCTCCGGCTTGAGAGTGCGGTAATTGATGGTCTCCGGCTTCTTCACCTCGCCGTGTGACCAGGACCTTATCTGATCCGCGGTCGCCAGACCGATCTTCAACTTGTCGAAGTCATTGACGTCCAACAAGGGAAATCTACCTCCTTACCATGTCTCCGACATAACCCGCCGAATCCCCGAGCGGCCGCTTCCACTCAGAGCTCCTCCGGCCGCTCTTCCAGGGACTCCTCCTCGCTGCGCGTGGAGAGGAGGGCCGCCGAGGCGGTGCGCACGTTATCTTCTACGAGGGCGAGGGTGGCATCGGCAAGACCGAGCTGCTCCAGCACATCCTAGCCCGTTGCGGCCGAGAGCTGAGCCGGACGGTCACGGCCAGGCAAATCATAGATTTCTACCACCTGGACGTGCACACTCCAGAAGGCCTGATCCGTCGGATCGCAGAGGTCCGGGGCATTGAACATTTTCCCGACACCCGGAAACAAATCAAGGAGATTGACCAGGCCCGCGAGAGAGGTGAAACGGCGGAGGAGCTTGATAAAATAGA
>JACVJH010000294.1 GCA_015711895.1 Candidatus Solincola tengchongensis
CTCCACATCCTCCTCTCCCCGGGGACATCCCTCGCCGCATCAACGAGGCACCGGGCAATGGAGGCCACATCCCCGGCCATGGCCGCGTCGCACTTCCCCAAAGCCCCCAGGAGCTCGGGCTGGGGTGAGGTCTGGATGACCTTTGCCCGCGAGAGGTCGGCCGCCTCCAGCACCGCCTCCTGTTCGGACACGGTGGCCCCCAGGAAGACCACCGTGTCCGCCTGACCGACCACCTCCTCAAGGCCCGAAAGCGCCGGGTGGCCGAGTATCCCGGCGAAGGAAGGATCGTCCCCTATGACGGCGGACAGGGCCGCCGGGGTGACGGCCACCGGAAGGGCGAGTCTTTCCGCCAGCGCGGAGACCGCCTCCCATGCCGACTCTCTGAGCACCCCCATGCCGGCCACCAGTAGTGGCCTGGAAGAAGTTTCCATAATGGCCGCCGCTTCGCGCAGATCTTCCGAGGCAGGATAGAAACGCCCCTCGAACCGGCTCCTACCGGGGGGCGGAATGAGTCGGCGCAGCTTCCGTTCCGTGAGCAGATGCGTCTCATAGAAGACGTCCACGGGGACGTCCATGTGCACGGGCCCCTTCTCCCCGGACATGGCCTCCCGCAGGGCCCGCTGCACCAGCCGCGGTATGCGCTTCCAGCTGTAGGCGATGCAATGCCATCGCGTTACACCGGCCATCATCTCCGCCTGGTAACAACCCTGCAGGGATTCCTGCGCCGGGTACATCTTCCAGGTCTGCACCTGAGGGGAGATGGAGAATATCGGGACATGGTCCGCCCAGGCGCCCGCCGTCCCCGCCGCGGAGTAGATGATCCCCGCCCCTACCGTGGAGATTATCACCGCGGGCCGCCCCGAGGCCCGGGCATATCCGTCGGCCATCATGGCCCCTGCGGCCTCGTTGCGAGGCACCACCAGCCGGAGGCCTGGATAGCGGCCCACGGCGTCGAAGAGCGGAAGCACCTGGCCGCCCACGATGCCTATGAAGTGCTCCACACCTTCCTGGGCCAGGGTGCGTGCCACTAGGTCTCCGCCGTTGAGCAGGTACACCATCCTCACCCCCTACCTCAAGTCCCGGTCGAACATTATGTTCACCGCGTACTTGGCCCGGTTCACCAGGCGCCAGTCTATCTTCATCTTGGGGATGCCCAAGGCCCGTAGGGGATTGACGCGCACGCCCTCGAACTCGCCCAGCGCGAAGCTGGCCAGGGTCTCCGGGAAGCAGTCCGGGTCCACGAGAACGTCTACCACCGCCGGCCCCCCTGCCTGCATGGCCTCACGCAGCGCGGGGGCGATATCCGAGGCGCGGGAGACCCTCCTCCCGTAACAGCCCAGGCCGCGTGCTACGGCGGCATAATCGATATCCCCCAGGATGGATCCCACACGGCGGCTCCCGAAGAAGAGGTCCTGGGCGCCCTTGATCATGTTCCAGCACCCGTCGTTGAAGATCACCACCAGGAAATCCATCCCCAGGCGTCGGGCGTTTTCCAGCTCCTGCACGTTGTAGAGGAAGGACCCGTCACCCTGGATGACCGCCAGAGGCCTTACGGGATCGGCGGCCCTTATCCCCATGGCCACGGGGATCCCGCAGCCCAGCGTGCCCATCCCCGCCGGGAAGAGGGCGCTCTTGGGCTTGTGCTCCATGCAGAACATCCCTGCCCACAGGGTGGTGTTGCCCCCGTCGATGACCAGAAAGGTGCCCGGCGGAACGGTCTCCCTTATGGTCCTGGCCAGGAACCCCTGGTGGATGAGCGGCCAGTTCCCATGGGCCTCTCCTTCTATTCGGGCACGCCATCTCCGCCTCACCTCCTGGAGGTGATCGAGCCAGCCGGTATGCGAAGGATTGGGCTTGACCGCTCCCTCCTCCACCAAGCGGATCATCTGGTTGAGGACCGCCCGGGCGTCTCCCAGGATGGATACCTCCACCGGGATGTTCAAACACATGTTCACCGGGTCAACGTCCACCTGGACGAAGCGGATGTCCGGGTTCCAGAAGGGGGGTTGCCCGAACCCCTCCAGGCCGCCTAGGGCGGCGCCCACCACCAGCGCGCAATCCGCGCGCTTGATGGCCCGGTGGAAGGCCTCGCCTCCCACGTAGCTCGGCCCTCCGATGTAATAGGGGTTGTCGCCGAGGACTCCTCCCTCGCCGGCCACGGTGGTGGTGGCGGGTACACCCAGCATGCGCACCAGCCGGTCCATCTCCTCCCAGGCCTGGGCGTGTATGACACCTCCACCGGAGACGATCAGCGGTCGCTCCGACTCCATTAGGAGCTTCAGCCCTTTTTCCACCAACTCCGGGTCTCCCTCCACCGCCTTGACCTCTAAAGAGCCCAAGCCCTTTTCCACCAGGGCCTCCAGTTCTCCCTCCGCCATGTCCCTGGATTCCAGCAGGACCCTTTCATCGATGTCCAGATGCACGGGACCGTGACAGCCGTTGAGGGCCTCGCGGAGAGCCTGACCCAGGGCCAACGGTATGTCTTCCCAGCCCAGCACCCGGCTGCTCCACTTGGTGAAGGCGGAGTAAGACTCACCCTGGGTGCCGCCGGGCAGCCTCATCTCCAAACGCCTAGACGAACGAACCGTCACCATGAGTAGGGGTATCTTGTCCGCCCACGCCGTGCCCAGGCCGGTAAAGGCGTTGACCGTCTCCGCAGGCGTGGAGCAGAGCACTGCCGCCGGGTAATGCTGGTAATAGGTGTTCCCGTAGGCCATGAAGGCACCGGCGATGTCCCCCAGCGGGGTGATGGTCTTCACCCCCTCCCGCTCCCGCAGGAGACGGAGTGTCTTCCCGAGCACACCGTCTTCTCTGCCCACCGCGAAGCGCAATCCGGCTTTTCCCAGGGCTCGAGCGAGCAGCTCCCTTCCTTCCACATCCATACCCGCCATCTCCGGGCTCACCTCCTGTCAAGACGATTACTCAAATCTCTCGATCTCATGGTGTATACCCGTTATCAGGAGACTTAAAACAGAGGCCGTCTGCGGGGACGGCAGCGTATCGGAAAGGATACCGACTCCGTAGCCCCTGACGGGGGGTTCAACCCGAAGGGCCATTCGCGGGAGTGGAGCGTCCGGTCCGGGTGAACATTTCCTGACCGAGCAACCCGGTGGACTTCCCTTACCTCTCGACAGGAGGACGTCCTTCTGTCTTGCAGGGGCGAAGCTCAAGAAGCTCGGCCGGAGGCCTCTCCGCCTTGCGGCCTGGGGGAATCCACGAGGAATGCCCCTTTCCCGATCCGGCAAGGCGTTCGCAAACCCTTCAACAAGACGGGAAGACCGTGAAATCTCCCAGCACACCGCTATATGTCGCGCCCCCTTTCCACCCGATGCGCAGTATGGCTTGCCGGAAGGCCTTGGGCATGCCCGCTGCCACGTTGGCCGTTCTTGCCCCCTCCTTCCGGCAGCCTCCGGCATCTCCTCATTCGCCCACCGGCCGAGAGTGGTCGGGACATGTGTCGTCGCGTGCGCGCATCTCACCACTCATGCCGCCTCTGCCGTACCAAGCCCGGGCCAGACAGAGGAGCGCTTTTCCGTAAAGGCCGCGGCTTATACGGTGGAAGGCGTCTCCAAGGTGTACCTCCCAGCAGAGTGGGACCACCCCGCGGTTCTTCTCCACCGCCTCCACCACTTTCTCCGCCACTTTCTCCGCGTCGTAACGCCGGCGGGCCAGTAGTTTTT
>MU158639.1:0-9238 GCA_015711895.1 Candidatus Solincola tengchongensis
AAAGGTCGTCGCCCCATATCTGGTGGGCGCGTATGTGGGCTACCGATTGGTGAAGGGGTTGGTCAGGGCGAGGAGGAAGAGGTTCATCCGCCAGATAAAGGAACTGGTCGAAGAGGAGGAAGGTTGAGGGGTCGGCTGAAAGGATCCGGCAGGATGCCCTCTTAAATTAGATAAACGTAAACCTTAACTTTATAATTAAATGATTAAGATTAGATATGGGCCGGTCCATTGGCGACACCCATCTCCATAACCCCTTTTAAATCTACGAGCGAAGCGATCTGGAGGTTTGAGGAAAAGGGTAGCGAGAATGGGTGGGATATGCGTATTTAATGTAAAGTTTAGGTTAATACTTCAATATTTTATCCCCCCGACCGTTCTACCTTAAAGACCGTACCGGATGATTCTATTCCTGCTCTATAGGTGAGACTGTATCCCGCATCTCCCTTAAATATACGAATCTGGTGATTAATCCGGGAGTAATCCTGTGAGCTTCCCGTAAGACGGCTTTTCCTGCCGTCAGATCCCTCCTGCCACGGTTCAAGGATCGCCGCCCACCAAGAGGTTGGGTTATCCCCTTTGACGGAGACGCGAAGGCGATGAAGGTGAAGTCCCGCCGCACCTCCACGCCAGTCTCTCCCTCCGGTCACCCCTTCGTATTATTATCTGGTGGGGAGGTGAGCGTCTTGGTCTATTCCCATACCCAACTGGAGACCTACGAGAGATGCCCTTTCAAGTACCGGCTCCTGTACCTCGACAGGGTGAAGGCGGGAAGGAGGAGCATAGAGGCCTTCATGGGATCCGTGGTCCACGTCACCCTTGAGAAGCTGTACCGAGACCTCCTCATGTCGCGCCTTCCGGATCTCGAGGAGTTAAACCGTTTCTACTTGGATACCTGGAGGAATTCTTACGGGGACGACGTGTTCATCGTGCGCAGCGAATACACCGAGGAAGATTACCTGAACACCGGGTTGCAGTGTCTCGGCGATTACTACCGGCGGTACTATCCGTTCCGTGGGAGGGGAAGGCCTTTATGGCTGGAGAAGAGGGTGCAGATACCCCTTCGAGACGAGAAGGGCCGGCAGGTCAGTTTCATCGGGGTGCTGGATCGCCTGGACTATCTTGAAGAGGGGAGGTACGAGATTCATGATTACAAGACCTCGCAACTTCTTCCCTCCCAGGATGTCTTGGAGGAGGACCGCCAGTTGAGCCTCTACCAGATGGCGGTGGAGGCCGCCTTTCCGGACGTCAGGGAGGTCGAGCTGGTCTGGCACTACCTGGTCTTCGACCGCGAGCTGCGCCTGAGGCGAGAGAAAGACAAGCTTGAGCAAGTGGCCGCCGCCGCCCTGAAGGTCATCCGGGAGATCGAGGAATGCAGGGATTTCCTGCCTCGCGAGAGCGAGCTGTGCGACTGGTGCGAGGTCCAGGAACACTGCCCCAAGAGGAAGCACCTATACATGGTCGCCAAGCTCCCGGTGCGCGAGCTGGGCATGGACCGCGGGATTCAACTCGTCGATGAGTACGCCGAATGGTACGCCCGCAAAAGGGAGGCCGAGGAGAGATTGGAAGAAGTGCGGAAGGAGATCATCGAGTTCGCCGACTTTCACGGAGTGGAGAAGATACAGGGAAACGCCGGCGTCGTGAGCGTGTCCAGGACCAGGCGGCCGGTGATTCCTGCCCCGGGCAGCGAGGAGAGGGGAAGGCTGGAAGAGGCGTTACGGGAAACCGGAAAATGGGAGGAGGTGTGTGCCCTGAACCCGAACCGCTTGGCCTCCCTGGTCCTCGGAGAGGAGCTCGACGAGGAATCGAGAAACCGCATTTGCGGGTTGCTCTCATGGGAAGAGGGCGTGACGCTGAGGCTTCGGAGGGCGCCGCAATAAAGTCAATCTCTCCCCATCTTCCAGGTGACGGCGAACCTGGCAGCGGACACCGACCCGGCAACACTCCCGGCAAGGCGGCGAGGGGCTTAGGTGATGCCGCCATCCTGAAAGAAGCCCATTCCACTCGAATTGCCTTCTTGAGGGGCATAAGGTGAGGAGACTCCCGACCCTTTAAGGCTTGAGGCCCGCCGCAAAGGAATCTTTTTCTCGTGAGTGGGGGTGTCCGGCGGACTCCCTCAGCAGGTGGTCCATCTTCACCACCCCCATCACTCCTTGGACGAATTCCATCGTCTCCGCTGTTGGCTTACCGTCTGCGTCGTTCACCCGATGAAGGAGGCCACTTCATTCGCCGCCTCCTCTGGGAATTGGGTTATGAGGCCGTGGCCTCCGCCCGGAAATTCCACCAGCCGGCTTTGGGGGATCTCCCGGGCTAGGATGCGGGAGTTCTCGGGAGGTATCAAGATGTCCTCGGACCCGGTGATGATCAGGGTCTCCTTGTCGATCTCCCCCAGGCGCGAAAAGTCCGACCAGTTCAGGATGGCTGTCAGCTGGTAGGTGAAATGTTCTGGGGATATGGGGGCCTGGAGCAGGTCCTGAACCACCCTTTCCATCTTCTCCGGGTGTGCTTCCATATAATCCTTGGGAAAGAGTAGATACAGTGTCGAGCGCGCTATCACCTCGGGGCTTATCCCTTCCTTGGGCATATAGAGCACCTTGTAGACCTCGGGAGAGGCCAGGACCTGCTCACGGCCACCGCAGGTGGTGACAACGAGGACCAGCTTGCGGACACGCTCGTGATGGAGAAGGGTGAGCTCCTGGGCGATCATCCCGCCCATGGACATTCCCAGCACATGCGCCGACGACCACCCCAGGCGATCCATGAGGGCGGCGGCGTCCTCGGCCATCTGGTTGATTGAATAGGGCCCCGGCGGTTTTTCGGACCTCCCCGCTCCACGGTTGTCGAAGGCTACCACATGGTACCTGTCCGCAAGCCGCCGCAAGAATACCGGGTCCCACCAATCGACGTTGGCGCCCAGGCCCATGATGAGGAGGAGCGGTTCCCCCGCCCCCATTTCGCGGTAGTAGATCCGGATGCCATTCGCTTCAACCGTTCTCTCCCGGTAGGAAATCCCTCCGCTCATCTTTCCCTCCTTGGCTTAAGCCCGCAGCATGAGCATGTGAAGAGACCACGAAGGCAGTTCGTGCATGGAAGCAAAAAAGGCACAGAGCGGCGATCGCACCGCCCAAAAGGTACATGGAGGAATAGCCGAGGGCGTCGGCGACCGGACCGAGGGCTATTCCCCCGAGGCCGATGCCCAGGTCGAACACGGCCATGAAGACCCCCAGCGCCGAACCCCGCATGTCCGGCGGCGTGTGGTCGAGGAGCAGGGCGGACAGGGTAGTGGGAAGATAGGCGAACCCAAGCGCGTAAATCAGGCTCCCGACCAGGAGAAGGGCCAGGCTGTTTGTATATGCCAGGATTGCCAGTCCTGCCAGGGTCATCAACCCCGATGCGGTTATGAGCCGGCGCCGGTTTACGGCGTCGGCACGCTTCCCCATGCCAAGACGAAAGGCTATGAGGGTGGCCGCGAACACGGTGAAGAAAAGTTCTCCTTCCTCCACTCCCTTACTCAGAGATGAGAGGACGATGAAGGTCTGCAGGCTCCCGAAGGTCAGGGTGGAACCTATGGTGGCCAGGAAGACGGCCTTTTGCAGGGGAGTGAAGCGGGCCTTCACCCTTCCGCCGCGCTGGGCGCGGGTGATCGCCGTCTCCCTGACCAGGAGGGAGGAGAGGAAGGAGAGCAACGCGATTCCTCCCGCCAGAAGGTAGATGGGGGTATAACCCCAGGCGAGGCGCATGGCCTCGGCGGCCGGAGGGGCCAAAGCGATGGAGACGTCCACGGAAATATAGAATATGGCGATGGCCTGTAATCTGCGGCGGGGCGGGGCGAGGTCCCCGATCATGGCATAGGCGGCGGTATGAAAGGCCGCCAGCCCGCAGCCGTTCAAGAAACGGATGATCAGAAGCGGCACCGCAGTCGCGAAGGAGGCATAGAGAAAGGTGGAGAGACCGAGCAGGAGGGTTCCCGAGACCAGCAGGCGCCTGCGCCCGTAGTCGTCCGCCAGGCGGCCGAATAAGGGGCGGAGAAGCGCCACCATGGTGGCCACGGACATGAGGAAGCCGATGAAGGAGTTGGAGTAGGCCCTTTCCTCGAGGAACACGGGAAGCACGGGTATGACCATATATATGGAAAAAAATGCTAAGAAATTACTTGAGCAAACCAATATAAAATCCTTGGAGAGCAACCTGTCTTCTTTCTCCATCAATGCGACCCTCCCGAACGGCGTGAATATCCGATGGCAAGATTTTAACAGAGGCAATCCGTTAAATCCTCAATGCCGCACGGAATGCCGCTGTCCGTACCTCCCCATCCGTCGGAGTATAATGTTTCCGTGCAAAGGGAGGAAGTGTCGAGCCGCTTTTCGCCCGGGCGGAGCCCATGGAAAGGGATGCACCCGAGCGGATGAGGTTCGTTTATAACGGTCAGTGTGCGGAGCGCACCCGGAGGGAGATGGAGGGGTGAGGAAGATGAGGATGGCGCTGGTCGGCGCGGGATCCATGGGCACGGTCATCGGTGCCCTCCTGACCAGAGGTGGAGAGGACATCGTCCTGGTGGACGTCAACGAGGCCCACGTCAAGGCCATGAACGAGAGGGGGGCGAGGATAACCGGGCACATGGAACTCACCGTCCCCGTCAAAGCGATCACGCCCGGGGAGATGGAGGGGATCTACGATCTGATCATCTACCTGGTGAAGACCACTTACGACGACCGCGCTCTCCCGCAGATCCTGCCTCATCTGGGCGAGAACAGCGCGGTCATAACCCTCCAGAACGGCGTGCCGGAGGAGAGGGTTGCCTCCGTGGTGGGGCGTGAGCGTACCCTGGGCGGGGCCATCGGATGGGGCGCCACGTTGTTGGAGCCCGGCGTTTCCGAGCTGACCAGCGAAGTGGAGGCCATGACCTACGACATCGGCGAGATGGACGGGTCGGTGACCGAGCGTGTAAAGGCGGTCAAGTCTGTGCTGGACAAGGCCGGCAAGGCGGAGATAACCACCAACCTGGTGGGCACGCGCTGGACCAAGCTCTTGGCAAATGTTTCCATGAGCGGATTGGGTACCGCCCTTAACTGCACGTACGGCGACATCCTGGACAACGAGAAGGCTCTCATCGCCGCCACCTCCATAATCGTGGAGACCCTCAAAACGGCGCGGGCCCTGGGGATCAGGATGGAGCCCATGCAGGGCGTGGACCCCAACGTCCTGCTGGACGTCATCCGGGAGAGCGAGGAGAACGCCCTGAACATCATCCGCATGGTCTGGGGAAGGCACCGCGACCAGGTGCCCAGCATGCTTCAGGACCTGCGCAAGGGTCTTCCCTGCGAGGTGGAGACGCTCAACGGATACCTCTCGGCCAAATCTGCGGAGGCGGGTGTGCCCACGCCGGTGAACGACAGGGTCACTGAGATAATCAGGGGTATCCAGGAAGGCAGGTACCCATTGAGCTTCGGCAACCTGGACCTCATAGAGGTGCGCCCCCTCAAGGAGATCGTGTAAGATTTATACGACAATCATGGGGAGGGAAACAAAGAGATGAAGGAGAGCGAGTTAGCCTCTGCAGATTCGTATAAAAATTAGATATGTAGAAATCGTTAAAAGCTGGAAAACGGAGGGTATCTGCTAACGCAGATGGCAGGGCAGGAATTTGTTGGCAATGACATGCAAGGTCGTGCTTATATGTTAATGTTGAGATCGGGTCATTCTGTCATGGCGGAACGCCGTTGATAGAAAGAGTCCGTATCGATAGACTTGTAAAGAGAAAGGTGAGCTCAATGTCCGAGAAGATTCGCCTTCACGAGCTTAAAGAGCATGCTTTTTTATTGCTTAACAAGTCTCCTTTTTACCTCCATCTGGGGATGGAGGTAATTGAAATTGAGGAAGGTCGCGCCAAGCTGAGGTTGCCGGTCAAAGATGAGCTGAAAAGCCTTTACGGGATTTTACATGGGGGTGTCATTGCTGCTCTACTCGATTCTGCAGGGACAATAGCATGCGGTTCCCTTATGAAGGTGGGGGAGATGGCGGTCACGGTGGATCAGAGGATCAATTACATTTCAAATATTTCTTCCGGCGTCCTTTTCGGTGAGGGAAGGGCTTTGCACAAGGGGAGATTCACTGGCGTGGCGATGACGGAGGCCAAGGATGAGGACGGGAACCTTGTCGCTGTGGGCATGTCCACCGTTTTCTTCGTGAGGGGAGGAGAAAGCCAGATACGTAACTCAAAGGACCCCACGGATAAGCGGCTATTGAAGTGAAATGCCATAGCCTCTTTCCCGCAATCATGCGGTTATGGCACAATTCTTCTGGCCCCTCAGAGCTTTTGTCTGGTACGGGATATGATCTGATCTTGCACCATCTTGTCCAGATCCACGAAGTAAGCGCTGAAGCCGGCGACCCGAACGACAAGAGTCCCGTACTTGTCCGGGTTTAACTGTGCATCCTCCAGGGTCTCAGGCCCAAAGACGTTGAATTGGATGTGGTGAATCCCGAGGTCCGACCAGCAGCGAAGATAGGAGATGAATTTTTCTTTGTTCTCACCTTCAAGGGTTTCCGGAAGGAAGCTCTGATTGAGCAGGTGGGTGAAACCCCTCACGTGATCGAGTTTTGCCACTGATTTTAAAACCGCCGTAGGCCCCGAACGGTCGGTCCCCGGTACTGGCGAAACTGTTCCGTCGTTGAAGAGATCCCTTGCCTTGCGCCCGTCTGGAGTAGCGCCGCACAGCACACTCCCGAAATAGTACGTCGATCCACCGGTTCCGTCCTCAAGGAAGGAAGTGCCGTATATGTTCTTGAAGTTCCTGATTAATCGCGTTGTTTCCGCATATATCTTCCGGGCCAGGAGGTCCACATAATCGTCGTCGTTACCGAACTTTGGTGCCTTGTGTATGAACATCTGTCGGAGGTCTTCCTTCCCCTCCCAGTTGTTTTTCAGGGCTTCTACCAGCTCGGCCATGGATACCCGCTTTTCCTCAAAGACCAGTTTTTTCACCGCTGCCAGAGAGTTCACCACGGTTACCTGCCCAATGGGTTGGATGATAGTGTTATTGAAATATTTGTAATACCTGCAGTCTTGGCCTCTTTCCAGGCACTCGTCGAGAAGTGCCGAGAGGAACGGCTGGGGCAGGAAACGTTGATCGAGAACCTCGACTATGTTGTTGATGGCCACCAGTTTCTCGGTGAAGAAACGTACCTGTTCGAAGTAGGCTTCCAGCAGTTCTTCAAAACTTGTGAACGCAAGAGGGTCTTTGGTCGAGGATCCTATCTGATTCCCGTTTATGATGTTTACCCCCTGCGTGAAGGCATACTCAAGGCATTTGGGCAGTATAAGGAGGCCGCCAAGAGCTCTGAAACCCATGGATTTTCCGGGTATTATCCACCGCATGCAGCCTTCGGTGGAGTAATTTCTGGCATCTTCGATAGGAATTCCCAGGCTTACAAGGTAAGGAATCATCATCTCGTCGTTGAAGAGGGAGAATACACCGGAACACTCGCGGAGGGAGTCGGTGAGCTCCTCAAGCAGGCGTCGAGGGGAGTGCCGGTGGATCCTGACGGCCACCGACGGCTCTGACAATTTAAGGTCACGAATGGCTTCCAGCACTATATAGGTCATCTCGTTCGTGGCATCATCGCCCTCGGGTGTCTGGCCCCCTATGGTGGTGACCCGCGCGGTGATGACCGAGCCCAATCCTCCACCCAGGAGGGGCGGTATAAGCTCGCCGAACTCGTTCATCTTGAGCCAGCAGTACTCGATCAACTCCTTGGCTTTCTCTCTGTTTATACGTCCCTCCTTAAGGTCCTTTACATAGAAGGGCATCATTATCTGGTCGAACCTTTCGCCGAGGCCCGGCGTCTGGAGGTCGATGACTCGGGTGATCAATACGATGAAGAAATAGAACTGGAGCGCTTCATGAAAGGTGCGGGGTGGGTTTTCCGGTACCCAGTCGCATACTTCGGCTATCCTCAGCAGTTGTTCCTTCCTCTCCGAGTCTTTCTCCTTTGCCGCAAGCTCTCGGGCCAATTTCGCATACCTCTTACCCCATCTGCAGCCCGCCTCAAGGCTGATTATCACCGCTTGATAGAAATCCCTTTTTTCCATATAATCCGCAGCCTTGAGGTAGAAACTTTCATCCTTTTCAAGATGGCTAAATTTTTCCTTCGCTTCCTCTATGATTCCCTTTAACCCTACACGAAACAGCTTTTCGTAATTCGGAACCCCAGTACGCCCTCCATGCAACCATATGAAAGCGCCGTGATTGATGAAATTTGTGTATGGTCGTAGGCTTTCCGGCAGGTATTTCCTCTCCATGCCATGCACGGCCATGTTTTTCCAGTAGCGGTGTAATTCGTGGAGTTCGACCCTTTCCTCATCGGTTAGAAGCGAGCGGTATTCTTCCTCGACAGCTTTGTCCAACCACCGCCAGAAAAGCTCCGGGTAGTGTTGGATTGAATCCGGGTCTCGAGCGAAATTCCCGACGATTATCTCCCAGGGTTGGATGTAAATGGTCATATTGTCCAACACTTTTGCTATTGCTTTTGCTCGACGAATGACCATGGGTTCGCCTTCACTTTCCCGGTAGGCCTCGGTTACCAGGCGCGCCCTTTCAAGGCATAATTTCACGCCCGGCCTGTAAGGGGTGATATTATCCAGTTTTTCTCCATACCTTCCATGACCCCGGGTGGCCTTTATGCGAAAAGGCATCTCTTTCTTCAGGCGTTCCAGCTTGCTTTCAGAAGCTAAACCTGTCATTTCCAACCTCCAGTTAGATGAATAGTGTCAATAATTAATATATAAAATATTATATGATATGTCAAATTATTTATATACTTATGGGGAATTGACCCCCAGGATCATCACATCCGACCAATAACAGCCCCCGAAACCGGTGGCCAGGGCCAGCTTCACGTTCTCCACCTGGCGCGCCCCCGCCTTGCCCATCACCTGCCAGGCGGCCTCACCTATGCGGATGAGGGCCGTGGCCCCGATGGGGTTGGTGGAGATGACCCCTCCGGAGGGGTTGATGGGCAGCTCCCCGTCCATGTGGAAGGTGCCCTTGCGCACCAGCTTGGGGGCCTCGCCGTGGTCGCAGAACCACAGGGAGTCCATCCACTTCACCCCGCAGGTAGAGGCCGGGAGGTAGAGCTCGGCCACGTCGAACTCCTTCAGGGGGTTGGTTATCCCGGCCAGCTTGTAGGCCTCCGCCGAGGCCCGCTCCAGGGTGGGCATGAAGGTCCACTCCATGTCGCC
>MU158639.1:9248-13074 GCA_015711895.1 Candidatus Solincola tengchongensis
ATGAACAAAAGCGTGGCGCACCACCGAGGCGTGCACCCAGGCCGGCTTGGGACAGAGCTTTTTGGCCTTCTCCTCCACGGCGAAGATCACCGCGCAGGCCCCGTCGGAGCGCGGGCACATGTCCAGGAACTTGATGGGGTAGGAGAGCATGGGGGAGTTGAGCACGTCCTCCACGGTCACCGCCTGGCGGGAGTGAGCGTAGGGGTTGTTCAGGGCGTTGTTGCGGTCCCGCGCCGCCACGATGGCCGCGTCCTCCTCCGTGGCCCCGTAGGCCTTCATGTACATGGAGTACTCGGTGGCCAGGGGTCCGATGGCCCCGGCGAAGAAGTCGCGCTCCAGGGTGGGGTTCACGCAGGTGGCGATGGCCGCCTGGGTGTCCGACTCCGAGTTCTTCTCCCAGCCCACGGCCATGACCACGTCGAACAGCCCGCTGGCGCAGTGGTAGTATCCGCAGGCCCCCACGGTGGTCCCCGTGGTCCCCCCGGTGGTCACCTTGAACACCGGCTTCATGAAGGCCCCCAGCCCGTCCACGGCCCACATGTCCACGTAGTTGATGTTCTCGAAGTGGTCCATGTTGCCGATGACGATGGCGTCGATGTCCTTGATGGTGAGCTCCGCGTCGTCCAGGGCGCGGGTGACGGCCTCGGCGATGAGCTCCACCCCGGAGGCGTCCAGGCGCTTGGCGGCGTGGTGGGTCTGTCCTACCCCGATGATCCCGACTCTTTTACCCATGGCGCGTCACCTCGGGACGTTTGTTTTGGGATTGCTGAATGGACTCTATCTACCTTTGAATTCTGGTCGCCTTTTCTGGATGAAAGCCGATATTCCTTCCTTGAGGTCCTCTGTCTGTGTGCAGGCCGCCTGGGCGTAAGACTCAAAATCCAGCACGCTTTCCAGGTCACAAACCGCTCCACGGTATATGGATTTCTTGGCCATCTTCATGGCCAGGTACGGTCCTGCGGCAATCTCCTCCGCAAGTTTCCTGGTTTCTTCGGCCAGGTTTTTCGCGGGGACAACCCGGTTCACCAAACCGATTCTTTCTGCCTCTTCCGCTTCTATCACCCTTGCGGTGAAGATCAGTTCGCAGGCACGCGCCGTTCCTACCAGACGAGGCAAAAAATAAGTTGTTCCCATGCCAGGATGCAGTCCAATTTGCAGGAAAGTCGCTCCCAGCTTGGCTTCCTGGGCTGCGATTCGCATGTCACATGCCAAAGCCAGGGTCAGTCCTGCTCCTATGGCATGGCCGTTTATGGAGGCTATGGTAGGGATTTCCACTTCTTTGACCGCAAGGGCGGTCTTGTAATATTCGAGAATCATGTCCCGGCTTTCGAACAGTGGTTTCTCCATCCCTTCGGCCATGGACTTCACGTCCCCGCCAGCACAGAATGCCTTGCCGTTTCCGGTGAGGACGAGCACTCGAATCTCGGGATTTCGTTTTACCTCCTGGATGGCGGCTGCTATCTCTTTGGCCATCTCCCAAGAAAGTGCATTTCTGCGCTCTGGCTGGTTGAGGGTTATGGTGGCTATTCCTTCGGAGGTCTGCAAGGTGATATTGGAAAAATCCATGTTTTCACCTCTCTTTCTCTCATGTCATGACAGGTACTTGCTTTGCAGACCGCGCGCTACTAAGAAACGCTGAATCTGGTTTGTGCCCTCAAATATCTGGAGGACTTTGGCTTCACGCATCATTCGTTCAACCGGATAATCCTTCATATAGCCGTATCCACCCAGTACTTGTACGGCATCCGTGGTAACCTCCATGGCCACGTCGGTGGCGTAGTATTTAGACATGGAGGAAAGCATCATGGCGTCAGGATGCTTGAGGTCAGAAAGAATACAAGCTTTATATACAAGTTGTCGTGCCGCTTCGATCTTGGTAGCCATATCTGCAAGCAATATCTGGATGGCCTGGAAGCGGATAATGGGACGACCGAACTGGTGTCGTTCCATTGCATAGCGGCAGGCAACGTCCAGTGCTCCCTGGGCCAAGCCCACTCCGACGCCTCCCACCAGGGTCCTTGATTTGTTAAGCCCCTCGAGGTTGGCGAAAGCCATTCCCTCCTCTCCGAGAAGCGCTTCTTGAGGAACTCGACAATCCTCCAGTACCACCTCACAGGTATGTATGCCGTGCCCGGCCATTTTACGTTCTACCCGGCTGATGGTGAATCCCGGAGTACCCTTGTCTACGATGAAGGCGCTTATACCCAAGGGTCCTTTTTCGCCGCTCGTCCGTGCCATGACCAAGGTGAATTCTGCTATATCTGCATTGGTGGTGAAGCATTTGGTTCCATTGATTACCCAACTGTCGCCGTCCTTGACGGCTCGTGTTCTCAGTGAGAAAGCATCCGATCCGGCCTCGGGTTCGGTGAGGGCGAAAGCGGGTATGATCTCCCCGCGCGATATCCGGTACAGGTATTTCTCTTTCTGTTCCTTAGTCCCTCCCAAGTAAAGGGCTTCTCCGATAAGGGCGCTAGCGGAAATGCGAGGGGCAAGGGGAGCGGAAACTCTCGCAATCTCCTCGACGGCAAGGCAACACGTGAGAAGGTCCGCACCTCCTCCACCATATTCTTCCGGGCAACCAAGCCCTAGGAGTTCATGCTCTCGCAGAATCTCTATTGCCTTCCAGGGAAATTCGTCGCACTCGTCTATCTCCGCTGCCAGGGGAGCTATTTTTTTCTCTGCAATTTCTCGGACCGTGCGGCGAAAAAGCTCCTGTTCCTCGGTAAGGGGATAGTAATTGGTGTGCATGTTTGATCACCTCACATCGACTCTTGCCCCATCGTTTCCTCCTAAAGGTTACTACCTCTCATGCAGGCCTCCGATTCCCACAGGTCATAGAGAACAGGCGGCCTCGAAGCCCTCACGAATGGCACTGGCTAAATCCCTTGGATTGGCGCAATCACCGACGGCAATGGTCGTCACTCCGGAATCAGACCAGGATTCAACGAGGTCGCGGACCGGCACCGATCCAGTAGCCAGGATTATGGTATCCGCGAGGAGTAGACGTTCTTCGCCATCTTGCCTTATTAAAAGACCGTCATTCCTTACTTTCACATATTCTATATTGGTATATATTACCACTCCCTTGTGCTTCAAGTAATCAAGGAACACCTTCCTCACACTGGGCACCATGTCCATGGCCAACCTCTTCTTTCTACGCGTAATGACCACCTCTTTGCCCTTCTGGGCGAGAAATGCTGCTACTTCAACCCCTGTTCGTTCTCCGCCTATCACGATGACTTTCTGTCCCGTCTCCTTTTCTCCAGTTAAGACCTGCTGTGCTGTGGCAAACTGGAGGTTATCCAGGCCAGGCAGGTCCTTGGGGATTGCGGGACGACTGCCAGTGGCTACGATTACCGCATCAGGAAGATGCTTCAAATCATCGGGAAGGGGGCCTTCCTGACCCAAGAAGACTCTCACCCCAGCCCTTTCCAGCTCCCGCTCCAAGTAAAGCAAGAGGTCATGGAAAGCCTCTTTCCAGGGTGGCCGGGAGGCCGCGACGAGCTGTCCCCCAAGATACGACGAACGTTCGTAAAGACTGACTTTGTGACCTAAATCTCCGGCCGTGAGCGCGGCCTGCATGCCGGCCGGTCCCCCTCCGATCACCCAAACTTCCCGTGAATATTTCTTTTTGCCATGTGAAAACTCGTTTTCTCTTCCCGCTATAGGGTTTATGGCGCAGCGCAGCGGAAGCGCTCTCTGGATGTTAGCTTCAATACAATAATTGCAGGCCAGGCACCTGCGTATTCTCTCCGTGTCCCCGGCTTCCGCCTTTGCCGGGAATTCGGGGTCGGCGATCAGGCCCCTTCCTATGGCGTGGATGTCG
>JACVJH010000297.1 GCA_015711895.1 Candidatus Solincola tengchongensis
CGGGTCCAGGATGGCCGTGTTGGGGATGATGTAGTCGTCCCCGTAGAGCAGTTTCTGGTTCTTCTCGTAGTCCTTGAGGACGAAGGCGTAGGTGACTTCGCTCCCCGTTCCCGCCGTGGTGGGGATGGCGATGTGCGGGGTCTGGGGCCGGGTCAGCAACTGGAAACCGGAATAGTCCTCCAGCCTGCCGCCTTCCTTGAGCAGGATGGCCATCCCTTTCGCGGTGTCGATGACGCTTCCCCCTCCCACGCTGACCAGGCAGTCGGCCCCTGCCTCGCGAGCCATCTCCGCCGCCTGGTTGGCGATGTGGTAGCCGGAATCCTGGGGGCACTCGTCGTACATGCCCACGAAGCGGCTCCCCAGGGCCTTCTGCACCTTCTCCACCAGCCCGGCGGCCTCCACCCCCTTGTCGGTGACGATGAAGGCGCGGGAGCACTTGAGGTAGTCCACCTCCGCCCCCACGTCCTTCACCGAGTTGATGCCGAAGATTATCCTGGTGTAGTTCTTGTAGATGAAGGAAAGGTCGGTATCATAGGCCACGTAAACCACCTCCTACCGGTTTTTCCGCCCTGCTTCCAAGGTTCCGTTCTCGTGGCCGGGAGGCCTTCCCGCCGGTGGGCGAGTTGCTCTCGCGGCCGGTGGCCGTCTCCCGGCTAATTTATGGGTTCCCGGCCACTCGTCCCGGGAACCCATGCTTCAAATTCTTTCCCCGGATTGCTGACCCGAAGGCGCGGTTCCGGGGGCCTCGAGCGTCAGATGCCGAACTTCTCCTTGGCTTCCCGCAGGAGCTTGCGCAGGTCCTCGATCTCCTCAGGGCTCAGCTCGTCGGGGAAGCGAGGGTTGGTGGATGCGGAGAGGTCCACCAGCCGGCTGGCCGCCTTCACCGCGCGTACGATGGAGGGGAGGTCACCCTTCAGCTTCAACTTGCCTTGCATCATGGCCTTGACCGTGTCCAGCTCCTTGGCCATCACCGACTTCCAGCGCTCGTATTCACCGGTGATGACGTAGTCTCCGGATTCCCCCACCTCTGGAGGGACGATGCGGATGAAGCGGCAATCCCCATGCCAGAGGTCCATGAACATGTAGAGGTCGTCGTCCAGGCCGATCTCCGGCTTGGCCAGGATCTTGATGACCACCGACCCCTCCCAGTCCTTGGCCGCCTCCTTGTATTCCGCGTCGTTCTGCACCAGCTCCTCGTACTGGGCCACCCATTCCGGCGTGCCCATGATGTAGGGTTTGGGCTGAGTGGCTTGCCTCTCCTTTACCAGTTCGAGGTAAGCCTTCTCCCACTCCTCCGTGCCGTAGGTCAGCGCCATGCTTCTCCCTCCTTCGTCTTTTCCGGAACAACCTCTTTGCGCCCTTGGAAAGCCTTGTCGCCCAGACCAATGCGATCGTTTTATTACTATATATGGATTCCTTGCAAAACGGAACAAATCACCGGTAAGACCTTGCCCTTCTCCCCTTCTTCCCCCTTCTCTTAGCGCCTCTTCTCTTGGCGTCCCCCGGTTGGCCTTATGTGAGTCGCGCCGCCTCCGGGAACCGCGGCACCTCCCGGTACCCCTGACGCCTTCCTCCCCTGCCCAATAATGTCTATACGTCGCCCACGGCGTTCTCCCTCGAACCTCCAGGCCACCTCCCGCTGGGCCGCCCTAATCGATCCTCGCACGCGGCAACCCCTTTGCGGCGACAGTGTACCGCTGCCTCCCCTCGGTTCCGGCGCAGCGGCCTCTCCCGCCGCACCATACGTGACATCCGAGTACAAGTATAGATACCCAAAGCCAGCCGGCGTTAAACGGCGCGTACTGTGGCGGCACGGCCTTGGACCCGGGGGATGAAGGCGGTCTTGAATTCCGGGGCTGCGTGACGGTAGGGACGGAGTGGGCCTGGCAAGGCGGCATACTGAGTTACCGGGAAAGGGAGTGGGCTCAGCGGCGTACGCGGCCACGGGAAAGGGGATGAACGGGCGCGAGCCTCCTTCTTGCCGAGACCCTTATCCGGCCTTTTAGGCACCCCGCGGCGCCCCAAGCCCCACCGTGGGGTTCTCGGAGGCGGGAGCGATGCCCATTTTCTGGGTGAGCGGCATGACGCCTCCGGTCCCTGTGGCCGGGAACGGCCAGGAAGACGCCGCGGGGGCATACATCCTGACGGCGGGAACCCCATGCCTCACGTCGCAATCCTTGTCCCTCAACTTGGCGAATGCAGATGGGGAAGGGTCCTTGTAGAGAGCATCGAAGCATCTATCCGAGGAGGATTAAGAAATACCTTATGCCGTTTACCTGAGGTAAGTTGTGATAGGATAGGTCCGTGCGCCAGGATATGAGCATAGGGTTGATTATTGAGCGCGGGCGGCGGTTCAGCGAGGCAAGGAGGAAGAGATGTTCAGGAAAGAGCGGTGTGACCTGTGCGGGGACTGTGTTTTCCTCTGTCCCTATGTCGACTACGACCGCGAGCAGTCCGTTGAGCAATTCCGCCGCCTTATGGAGGGCGAAACCCCGGAGATTGTGAGCCGGTGCGTGACATGCGTGGCGTGCAACTGGTTCTGCGAAAAGGGGGCCAACCCCTTCGACCTCATCCTGGAGCGGCAGGAGGAGACCGGGGTGCTCCGGATACCAGAACAGAACCTCCAACTCTTCCGTAATTTACCTGACGCTCCCAGCCAGGTCGTCGAGGGGAAGGCCGGCCGTCCGGTCGTCTCCCTGTGCAGCGTGGGAGACCTGGTCCCCGGGCTCTTCGAGGGACGGCTCTTCGAGGGCTGCACCTTCCTCAAGGGTGGACGTTACTTCTGCAACGTGGGGTGGGTGCACCTGGGGTACCATTCGCCGGTACGCGAGGGCGCCGGGAAGGTGGTGAAGAACTTGGCCGAGGACCTGGCCCAGACGGGAGCTTCCGAGGTCGTCCTCTACCACGACGACTGCTACGCCCTGCTGGTCGCCATGGTTAAGGACTACGGGATAGAGGTGCCCTTCAAGCCGGTGCACATCATCGAGTACTTGCTGGATTACGTGCGCGGACACCGGTCGGAAGTCAGACCCCTGGGGATCAGGGTGGCCTACCAGCAGCCCTGCGCATCGCGTTACACCCCGTGGAAGGACGAGTGGCTGGACGAGCTCTTGGAGCTCATAGGGGTGGAAAGGGTTTCCAGGCAATTCGACCGTAAGTTCGCCCTCTGCTGCGGGTCTCCCATGATGCCCCGGGACCGCGAGAAGGCCATGGAGATAAAGGAACGAAACGTGAGGGATGCCGTGGAGCATGGCGCCCAGGCCATGGCCTACCTCTGTCCCCTCTGCGTGCTCAACCTGCGCAAGGTGGCCGGTGCCGCGGGCCTGGAGAACTTCCACCTCATCGAGCTGGTCCGCAAGTCGCTGGGCGAGATCTGAGGGCGAGAGGAACGGCCCGGAGTGATCCGGGACCAAACGAGGAGGGCGGCCGCAGGCCGCAGGGGCGTGGAGTCCTCCGGCCCGGGAGCCCGTGCCGCCGCAAAGGCCGAGACCATACACCGGTGGCGAATTTTTCTCAGCGGGTCTTCCGGCTCGCTTTTCCTGCGCCGGGGATTGCCCATGCCTTGAACGGGGATCGGGATCATCGCGCGCCGCGTCGCGCGGTGAGGGCAGCGGTTTCCCCTTGCTCCTCGGGGTGGAAGAAGGCCCATACCTCGTG
>JACVJH010000298.1 GCA_015711895.1 Candidatus Solincola tengchongensis
TGTGAATTTGACCGGGGCAGACGTTAGGTATAGGACTTGGCATCAGGACACTCAAGGACCTGAATACCCCCAAGGGTATCACGATTCAAGACCTGACCCCTTAAATCTTTCGGATGGTCAATGACCCTCCGGAAAATGCCGATAAAAGATGCGGATCTGTCGAAGACGAGGAGATACTTAGAGGGATGGGAGGAGAGCGGGAAAGGAGGTACGGAAGGCAAGTCGGCCGTGGTGGGCGTCCTTGCTGGATTGCGCCGCCCATGCGGGGACAAGATTCACCGGTAAAAGAAAAGATATATCCGGTCGACGTCGTGACAGGTTCCATTCAAATCCCTTACTCCTGACGCAACACCGTAAAGGACAAGGAGGACGAGATGGTGGAGATCAGTTACTGCTCCGGTTGCGGGATGCCGGAGGCCTTTGTGCGCCTAAACCGCTGGCTCACCAACGGCGAAATCGTGCAGTCAACCAACGAACAGGCACGCATGGCTTTCGTGGAGTGCGATAACGTGGATCCCGTCTTCCGGGACATCGGCCGGGCCATCGGCCACCCCATCGACCCCCTACTCATCACCATCGTGGCCCGGGGCACGCAGCTTTACATGGACTCGCTGATACCCGAACCGGTGAAGGAACTGATACGAAACAAGAGCATGGACATCATGAGTTTCTCCCAGGGGATAATGGACCTCTGCCACGCCATCGGATACGGGAAATACGAGTTCCTGGACTACCGCTACGAGAACGACTCCGATGATTTCTGCCGCATCCGCATCACCAAACCCTTCTCCATCCTGGAGACCTCGGGCGCCTTCGCCGGGGTCATCGCCTCCTCCGTGGGGGGCGAGCACTCGGTGACCTACGAGGAGACCTCTCCGGGCGTCTTCGAGCTGACCACCGGCTGGACCACCTACCCGGAGGTGATAAAGGAACGCCTGCAGCTCAACCTCTATCAGCCGGAGGGGGGCGACCTGGAGCTGGAGCGGTGCGAGGTATGCAATTCCCCGCTGGGGCTTGCGAAAATCTGCCACTGGGACCTGGAGAACGGGATGATAACCAACCGCCTGACCGGTTACCGCATGGCCGTGCTGGGGCCCGGCCTCATGGACTCCGTCTTCGAGGCCCTGGAATGGGAGCTGGGAGAGGAAGTGCCCAGGTTGGTGGTGGACGCGCAGAGGCGCTTCACCAGGGAAGGGTTCGCCCCCATCGACCTCTCCTCGGGATTGGACGAGCTGCGCACACAGTTCGCGCTGCGCGGGCTGGGGAACCTGCGGGAGCTCCGGGTGGGCGAAGACGGTGCCTCCATGCGCCTGGATAACTCCTGCATGCAGCTGCTCCTCGTGGGGATGCTACAGGGGACCTTCGAGAGGGCCTTGGGCATGGACTCCTCCGTGGACTGGGAGGTGGACGAGAGGGAGACCCTCCGCGTGGAGGTGAAGGCGCTCTGAGCGCGTGAACACGCGCCGACCACTTGCGCCACGGCCCAAAAGGCGGACGAAGCGGGACGGTCGGTGGGGCTTGCATCGAGAAAAGAGAGCCGGAAACCGGCAAGCCCGGCCTCGCGCCCATCACCCATCCTGGAGCTCTGGGCTCGCGACGCGTAGAAAGAGAGGCACGACCCACGTGACGCGGAAAGATCCCGGAGCACCCCCGGCAATGGGGAGGCCCTCCCCCTCCGGCAGGGGGAGGGCCTTTTGGCCTTCGATTCGCTCCCTATATTTATTTTTATGCACACGTCGCCGGTCCGCAAGCAGAGCCGCCGAGCGGGCTCGGCACCGTTGTCACCAACAGCCGGCGGATCTCTTTTTTGTCAACCGCGCAAGCGTCGGCCGATCTCACGACCCCTGACGGCTGCTCAAGCCTCGGCGTAGACCGACTCGCCGACGCGGGTGAAGGTGAACTCGCCCTCGGAGTCCACGTCCACCTCGATGAGGTCGCCCTCCTTGAACTCGCCCTCCAGGAGCCTGACCGCCAGGCGGTCCTGTATCTGGCGCTGGATGACCCGCTTCAGGGGCCGCGCACCGTAGTCGGGGTCGAAGCCCTCCGAGGCCAAGACCTCCTTGGCCCGCTCGGTGAGCCGGATGTCCAGCTTGCGGTCGGCCAGCCTCCGGCGCAGGTACTCCACCTGGATGTCCACGATCTTTTTGATCTCCTCCATCCCCAAGGGGTTGAAGACTATTATCTCGTCCAGGCGGTTGAGGAACTCGGGGCGGAAGTGGGCCTTGAGGGTCTCAAGGACCATCTCCCGCACCTGGTCGCGGTCCTTCACCGCCATATCCTGGAAGTAGTGGCTCCCCAGGTTGGAGGTCATGATGATCACCGTGTTCTTGAAGTCCACGGTGCGCCCCTGCCCGTCGGTCAGCCGGCCGTCGTCCAGGATCTGGAGCAGGACGTTGAAGACGTCGGAATGCGCCTTCTCGATCTCGTCCAGGAGGATGACGCTGTAGGGCCTGCGCCGCACCGCCTCGGTGAGCTGCCCGCCCTCCTCGTAGCCCACGTATCCGGGAGGCGCGCCGATGAGCCGGGAGACGGTGTGCCGCTCCATGTACTCGCTCATGTCCAGGCGCACCATGGCCCGCTCGTCGTCGAAGAGGAACTCGGCCAGGGCGCGGGCCAGCTCCGTCTTCCCCACCCCGGTGGGCCCCAGGAAGAGGAAGGACCCGATGGGGCGGTTGGGGTCCTGCAGACCGGCGCGGGCGCGGCGGATGGCGTTGGATACTTTTTCCAGGGCCTCGTCCTGGCCCACCACGCGGCGGCGCAGGCGCTCCTCCATGTGGATGAGCTTTTGCACCTCGCCCTCCAGGAGCTTGGACACCGGGATGCCCGTCCAGGCGGAGACCACCTCGGCGATGTCCTCCTCGTCCACCTCCTCCTTGAGCATCTTGCGGTCCTTCTGCAGCTCCTGCAGGCGGCGGTTCTCCTCGTCCAGGGCCTTCTGCGCCTCCACCGCCTCGCCGTAGCGCAGGCGGGCCGCCTTCTCCAGGTCGCCCTCGCGCTCGGCGCGCTGCTCCTCGATGCGGATCTGCTCCAGGCGCTCCTTGAGCTCGCGGATGCGGGTGATGCACTCCTTCTCCGCCTGCCAGTGGGCCTTCATCTCCGCGCTCTTCTCCTTGAGCTCGGCGAGTTCCGCCTCCAGCTTCTCCAGCCGCTCGCGGGACGCCTTGTCCTTCTCCTTCTTCAAGGCCTGGCGCTCGATCTCCAGCTGCTTGATGCGCCGCTCCACCTCGTCGATCTCCGTGGGCATGGAGTCGATCTCGATGCGCAGGCGGGAGGCCGCCTCGTCCACCAGGTCGATGGCCTTGTCCGGGAGGAAGCGGTCGGAGATGTAGCGGTCGGAGAGCACCGCTGCCGCCACCAGGGCCGAGTCCTGGATGCGCACGCCGTGGTGCACCTCATAGCGCTCCTTCAGGCCGCGCAGGATGGCGATGGTGTCCTCCACGTTAGGCTCCCCCACGTAGATGGGCTGGAAGCGGCGCTCCAGGGCGGCGTCCTTCTCCACGTGCTTGCGGTACTCGTCGAGGGTGGTGGCGCCGATGCAGCGCAGCTCCCCGCGTGCCAGAGCGGGCTTGAGCATGTTGGAGGCGTCCACCGCTCCCTCCGCCGCGCCGGCACCCACCAGGGTATGCAGCTCGTCGATGAAGAGGATGATCTGGCCCTCGGCGTCGGTTATCTCCTTGAGCACCGCCTTTAGCCGGTCCTCGAACTCCCCGCGGTACTTGGTCCCGGCCACCAGGGCCCCGAGGTCCAGGGCGATGAGGCGCTTGTTCTTGAGCCCCTCCGGGACGTCACCGGCCACGATGCGCTGGGCAAGGCCCTCCACGATGGCCGTCTTGCCGGTGCCCGGCTCGCCGATGAGCACCGGGTTGTTCTTGGTGCGGCGGGAGAGCACCTGCATGACGCGGCGTATCTCCGCGTCCCGCCCGATCACCGGGTCCAGCTTACCCCGCCGGGCCAGGTCGGTGAGGTCACGCCCGAAGCGCTCCAGGGCCTGGAAGCGCTCCTCCGCCTCGGGGTCGGTGATGCGCTGGCTGCCCCGCACCTCGCTCATGGCCTGGAGGATGCGGTCGCGGTCGATGCCCCGCCGGCGGAGGATGTCGCCCGCGTCGCCCCTCTTCTCCTCGGAGATGGCCAGGAAGAGGTGCTCGGTGGAGATGTACTCGTCTTTAAGCTTGTCCGCCTCGGAGAGGGCGGACTCCAGGACGGCCGCCGTGCGCGGCGAGATCTGCACCGCGCCCACGGCACCGGTCACTCTGGGAATCTTTTCCAGGGAGGAAGCCGCCGCTGCGGATAGCGCCGCCGGGTCCTCCCCTATCTTTTCCAGGAGAGAGGGCACGGTGCCGCCCTCCTGGCGCAGCAGGGCCAGGAGCAAGTGCTCCGGCTCGATGAACTGGTGGTGGCGCTCCCCGGCCAGCCGCTGCGCGTCGGCCAGGGCCTCGCGCGCCTTTATGGTCAACTTGTCCAGGCTTATCATCCTACCTACCTCCTCTTACGGCTCGCGCCGTTCTATGTTCATCCCTCGCGGGATAGTCCTCTCATCGCGGGCCCCGGGACGGGGCCGGTATATATCAACCCCCGACACGGGGAGCATTCCTTTACTGCGGCCGGGGCCGGAGGCCGGCTCTCGGCCTCTCCCGTGTATATCTTCATCCCTCGCGGGATAGTCCTCTCATCGCGGGCCCCGGGACGGGGCCGGTATATATCAACCCCCGAAGCGGGGAGCATTCCTTTACTGCGGCCGGGGCCGGAGGCCGGCTCTCGGCCTCTCCCGTGTATATCCTCATCCCTCGCGGGATAGTCCTCTCATCGCGGGCCCCGGGAAGGGGCCTATATGTCAACCCCCGGACGTGGGGATCGTTCACTTTGTCCGCTCGCGAAAGCGGGGTGTCCCGCTTTCCCTTTATCGCTCCTCGGGACCACGGCGGGCCCAGGTCCCCAGGAAGGGATTGGCCTGGCGGGGGAGCATGAGCTCCCCGCGGGGAACGGGCACGATGTCGTTACGGAAGCTCTCCCGCACCATGCGCACCCGCTCCTCCATCTCCCTGCGGGCCTCCTCCAGCTCCTCCTCAAGGGCCCGGATACGCCCGCGCATTACCTCCAGGCTGCGCTGCAGGTCAAGGATCATCTTCACCCCTGCCAGGTTGATGCCCATATCCTGGGTGAGCTCCTGTATGAGCCGGCACTGCTCGATGTCCGCCTCGGAATAGCGCCTGCGGTTGCGCACCCGCGCCGGGCTGAGCAGCCCCTTGCGCTCGTAGATGCGCAGGGTCTGCGGGTGCACGTCCGCCAGCCTCGCGGCCACGCTGATGACGTAGAGGGGCTCGTCGGACCTACCACGGGTCTTCCCGCCGGCCCTCTCCGCACCCGCCTCCGGGTTCCCGGTCTTCTTCCTTCTCTCCTTCATGCCACCTCACCTACGCTTCCAGGAAGGCGCGGGGGTTCTCCTTCTCCAGCTCCTTGAGTTTCTGGATGAGCTCCTTCTCCTTGGAGCTGAGCTTCTGGGGCACCACCACGTGGGCGGTGACGATCATGTCCCCGTGCCCCTTCCCCTTGGGACGGGGCGCGCCCTTCCCCCGTAGCCGGAACTTCTTCCCGTCCGAGGTCCCGGCCGGTATCTTCAGCTTGACCCTCCCGTTGATGGTGGGGACTTCCACCGTGGTCCCCAACGCCGCCTCGGCGAAGGTCAGGGGAAGGTCCAGGAGGATGTCCGCGTCCTTCCTCTTGAAGTACTTGTGCGGCCTGACGTGCACGTTGACGTACAGGTCCCCGGGCGGGCCGCCCAGGGGTCCCGCCTCCCCCTTTCCCGGAAAACGGACCTTGCCGCCGTCGTTTATGCCCGCCGGGATCTTCACCTTGATGCTGCGCGTGGACTCCACCGCGCCCGTGCCCCGGCAAGTGGGGCAGGGGTTCTCGATGACCGTCCCCCGCCCGCCGCAGTTCGGGCAGGGGCGGGAAAAGGCGAAGAACCCCTGGTTCTGGGAGACCGTCCCCCGCCCGCCGCAGGTGGGGCAGGTCTTGGGCAGGGTCCCCAGTTTGGCGCCGCTCCCCCGGCAGGTGGGGCAGGCGCTCCTGCCGCTCAACGTCAACGGCACGGTCACGCCGTGTATGGCGTCCTCGAAGGAGATGGTCACGTCGGCGGTGATGTCCCTTCCCTTCCTGGTCTCCCGCCTCCTGCCCGCGCCCATCCCGGTGAAGAGGTTGAAGAGGTCGCCGAGGTCGCCCAGGTCCTCCAGGTTCCCAGTATAGGTGTAGGTGCGGGCGCCCGGCCGCGACCCGAAGGTCCCGAAGTCGAAGCCGAACCCCGGCCCCGGGCCTCCCGCCCCCATGAACATGGCGCCGGAATCGTACTGGTGGCGCTTCTCCGGGTTGGAGAGGACCTCGTAGGCCTCGTTTATCTCCTTGAACTTCTCCTCGGCGTCCTTGTTCCCCGGGTTGGCGTCGGGATGGTACTTCCGGGCCAGGCGGCGGTAAGCGTCCTTTATCTCCTTCTCGGACGCGTTCTTGCTTACTCCCAGAATCTGGTAATAATCCTTGTAGCCGTCCACCTTACCTCGCCTCTGCCTCAGGGGCCGCTTCGTCCAAAGGGTTACGGTCCTCCCCTCTTTAAGGGGGTTTCCGCCCTCAAACGGGCTCTCCCGCCCTTAACCCTTCCCGCACGGACCCTCCCGCGCGGTCCCTTCCTTCGCGAACCGGATGGGCGTTTCCTCATCCCGCCCCCGTCCGGTCGAAGGGCCGACAGGCGACCCCC
>JACVJH010000299.1 GCA_015711895.1 Candidatus Solincola tengchongensis
ACACCGGGAGATGGAAGATGGAACCCGCCGTGCTGCGCACCGTCTTGGGGTTGTAGAGGTCCACGCTCTCCGAGCAGACGATGACGCCCCCCACCCCCGCGGCGTCGGCGATGCGCACCATGGTGCCGAGGTTCCCGGGATCCCTTACCCTATCGGCCACCAGGACCACGGGCGGGACGCGGTTCAGGAGTTCTTCCAGGGGCTTGTGGAGCATGGGGCACACGGCCACCAGGCCCTGAGGGGTGACCGTAGAGGCCAGGAGCTCCATAACCTGTGGGGAGGCTTGGAAACAAGGTATGTCCCTGGCCCGCAGGAAATCGGCATAAGCCTCTAGGGCTTCCAGGCCCCTCTGGTCGCAGATGACGCACTCCGGGGGTATGTCGGCCTGGAGGGACTCGGCCACCGCCTTCAGCCCCTCGGCCAAGAAAAGCCCCTCGCGGTAACGAAAACTGCGCTTGAGCAGGCGGCGGTAACGCTTGACGCGCTCGTTCTTCGGGCTCTCTATGAATCCCGCCTGGCGAACCCCATCAGGCACTCGCCTCCTTCGCCTCCGTCTCGCCCTCCAGGCTCTCTCTGGCTATTCTTACCAGCTCGGTGAAGGAGGCGGGGTCGTTTACCGCCAGGTCCGCGAGCACCTTGCGGTTTACCTCAACCTCCGCCAGCTTCAGGCCCCGGATGAAGCGGTTGTAGGACATGCCGTTCATCCGGGCGGCGGCGTTGATGCGGCTTATCCACAGCCGGCGGAAGTCCCTCTTCCTGGCCCGCCGGTCGCGGTAGGCGTACTGCAGCGAGTGCATGACCTGCTCGTGCGCGCTGCGGAAGGTGCGGCTGCGCGCCCCCCGGTAGCCCTTGGCCATGGCCAAGATCTTCTTCCTTCTCTTCCTCCTGGCTACGGAGTGTCTTGTTCTGGACATGGTCCACCATCCCTTTCATCAGCGATCGGTCTAGGGGTCGCCGCCTAACCCTTGCGCAGGAGTTTTCTCACTTTGGAAGCGTCGTGCGGGGACACTTCCTGCTTGACGCGATAGGTACGCTTGCGACGGGAGCTCTTCTTGACCAGTAGGTGGCTCCCGTACCCCTTGCGTCGCCTTATCCTGCCGCTGCCGGTTATCTCGAAGCGCTTGGCGGCGCCCCTGTGGGTCTTCATCTTGGGCATGATCTCCTCACTTCCTCTTCATCTCCGTTCACAGGAAAGTCCCGCTCCTCATTTCTTGGCCACCGCTACCGGGGCCAGTATCATCTGCATGTTCCTCCCCTCCAGCTTGGGCTCCGATTCCACGGTCCCCAGCTCGGCCACTTCCTCCGCCAGCTGCTGGAGGAGTTCCAGGCCCTTCTCCGTGTGGGTCAGCTCCCTTCCCCGGCACATGACCGTGACCTTCACCTTATGGCCGGCCTTGAGGAACCGCTCGATGTGCCTCTTCTTTATCTCGTAATCGTGCCGGTCGATCTTGGGGCGCATCTTCATTTCCTTGAAGCTGACCACGGCCTGCTTCTTGCGCGCCTCCTTCATCTTCACGGTCTGCTCGTAACGGTACTTCCCATAATCCATGATCTTGCAGACCGGGGGATCCGCCAGGGGAGCCACCTCCACCAGGTCCAGATCCATCTCCTCGGCCAGGCGTAGGGCCTCCTCAATGGGCTTTATGCCTATCTGTTTTCCGTCCGGACCCACAACCCGGACCTCCCTGGCCCGGATCCCGTCGTTAACGCGCACGTGTTTTTCTATAGGACATCCCTCCCGCGTTAAAGGAAAAGGATAGCGGTTTCCCCGCTATCCACGGGCTTTCCCTAACCCTGTCAGCCTGAGGCCCAGGGTGAGAAGCGAAACCGCTTCTGCTTAACTCTTCGGTTGTCGGTCAACAAGTATAATTTATCCTCGCCTACCTGGCAATATCTCCCCTCCCCATGCTGTCCTCGATGCCGGGAGCCCGAGGAGAATCCTCGGTCCGGGAAAACCAGGCCCGCAAAGGCTATCTTGCCCGCTCGGAGCCTGGTTCCAGCCCCTGGAAGGCCATCCCTGTCGCAAATGCGTCGGTCTCTCGTTCTTCTGTCTCTCTGCGATGAGGCATGGCCCCCGCCCTTCGTGCCCGTCTTCCACGCGAACGTCGCTGGTCTTTTCCCCGGCCATTCGGGCCGTAGCCCTGTCCCTAGCCCCCTCGGCCGCTGGATTCGTCCAATTCACCCTCAGCGGGGTACACGGACCTCCATTCGCTATCCGAAACCGGCGTCTGCACCGCCTTCCATACCGGCAGGGTGAAGCTGAAGGTAGTCCCTACCCACTTCTCGCTCTCCGCCCACATCCGCCCTCCCTGTGCGGCCACCAGTTCGCGGCTTATGGAGAGACCCAGGCCGGTCCCGCTCTGCTGGCGCGTGGTCGAGGAATCCACCTGGTAGAATTTGTCAAATATCCTCGGAAGGTCCTGGGGTGACACCCCGATCCCGGTGTCGGCCACCTCAACCAGACATTCGCCGCCCTCCTTCCTGGCCCGCACGCGGACCTCACCGCCGGAAGGGGTGAACTTTATGGCGTTGTGGATGAGGTTGGTGAAGACCTGCCTCAGGCGTTCCGTATCCCCCGCCACCGCCGGCAGCCCGTCGGGAATCTCTAAAAACACCGCGACCCCTTTCTCGCGGGCCAGGTTCTCCAGCCCGGCCAGCACCCCCTCGGCCACTTCGCGGAGGTCCACCCTCTCTCTGCGCACCTCGATTATCCCCGCCTCGATACGGGAGAGGTCCAGGAGGTCCTCGATGATCTTGGTGAGGGATTCCGTCTGCCGGAGAACGATCTCCAGGTAGCGGCGTTGCTTCTCGTTCACCGGCCCCACCCTTCCCGCGTCCAGCAGGCGCACGAAACCCTTGATGGAGGTGAGCGGCGTCTTGAGCTCGTGAGAGACCATGGATATGAAGTTGGACTTCATGCGGTCCAACTCCACGAAGTCGGTCACGTCGTGAAGGATGACCACCGCTCCGACGACGCTTCCCGCCGGGTCCTGGAGGGGAAGCCATATCGCCTGGAAGAAAGTGGTACTGTCCGCCTTGAGGACCACCTCGTTCTTCACCTGCCGGCCCTCGTGCAGCACCGCGCGGAGGGCCTCCTCCAGCCCCACCTCCCTGAATTCCACCTCCCCTTCGGCCCGGCCGAAGGTCTCGCCGACGGGCTCTTCCGGTATCCCCTCCCGCGGGCCGAAGAGGCGCTCCGCGGAGGGATTGGCCAGCACCACCTTCCCCTCCCGGTCCAGCACCAGCAGGACGTCGGTGAGGCTGTTTATGATGGTCTCGATCTTGCTCTTGTCCTCCAGGGTGGTCCGGTACAGCCCGGCTTTCTCCAGGGCCAGCGCCGCCTCGCTGGCCAGGGTGAGCAGCACGCGCGCATCGTCGTCGTCGTAGGCCTCCTCCAGCCGCGAGAGACAGGCCAGTACGCCGATGACGCTGTTGCTGGCGAAGAGGGGCACGCAGATCATGGAAGCGAACCCCGTCTCCTTCATGAAGGGGTCGAAGCGCGGGTCCTCGCCGGTCCGGGAGATGGTCACCGGGAGGACGGCCGATGCGGCAACATATAGCGGGTTGGCCTCCCGTTGATAGGAGAGGAAGGACTCCTCGTCCACGACGTTTCGGGACAAGCGCACTTGGAGGTCCCCGTCCCCGTCGTACAGACAGATCAGCATGGCGTCGAGGGGCACAAGATCACGGGCCTTCTCCTCCAGCACCTCGATTATCTCCTCCGGGTTCAGCGTGGAGGCGAAGCGTATGGAGGCGGCATAGAGGGCGGAGAGCTCGCGGTTCTTGCGGTCCGCACGGTCGATGATGTCCGACAACTCCTTCTTCTCCCTCTCCTGCTCCCTCGCCTTGCTGATGACGAAGAAACCGCTGAGGGCGATGAGGAAATAAACCGGCACGGACATGGCCATCTCCTTCAGGGTCCCGAAATCCATCTGCTCGTAGAGGTAGGGGGCGAAGTAGATGGCGCAGGTCACCGTGGTGAAGAGCAGCGTCTCCAGGAGGTCGAAGTAGGCGGAGGAGAAGATGATCACCGTTATGTACAGGAGGGACAGGGCGCTCCTGCTCCCTCCCGTGAGATAAACCATCATGGCCACCAGGGCGTCGGTGGCCAGGAGCAACAGGGAGAAAGCCCACGGATGGTATCCCTCGTAGGGGAAGAAGCGGTGCCCCAGGTACACGGCTATGGACATGACCACGAACCAGGGGAAGACGGGCGAGGTGTTGCGCTCCGAGTAGGGCAGGACGAAGAGCATGGTGGCCACCACGATGGTCAGCCAGAACAGGGAGGCCACGAAGCGGGTGGAGGTCAGCAACACCCGCACCTCCGCCCTCCCCACACGGCCCTTTCTCCCCGGCAGGGAGGGGAGGCTCACGCTCCTCTCCCGCATGGCCTTGGCCTCCGCTTTGGATGCCAATCCCCAGGACACTCCTTTCTATCCTTCCCATCCTCCGGCGAGGCCTTCCCGGCCCCGCGCGTCTCCCGGACGGGAAACGCGTTCGTGCCTCCGCGTCCCGCTCACCCCGCATCACGGCCCGGGGGCCCGGCCCGCCTCCTCGCGCCGGTACACGCCACCCGGAGGCCGCGGGCCGCCCGGCGGCCGGACTCCCTGTGCGTCGCGGCGGGGTCAGTCGCGGCGCCGCCGGTCGAAGACGAAGTTGCTGCCCGGCATGGTCTTCACATATTTCTTGAGCTCGGCGGCGATCTGGGCCACCTTGCCGGGATGGTCCAGCTCCCTGTAGGTGTTGTGCACCACGGCGATGCTTATGGACATTATGGGGAAGCGCTGCACGTTTCCCCGCCGGTCCGTGCTCACGATGTAGCCTCTCTCCCGGTCCTCTTCCTCGTAGTGGGACGGGATACGAGAATCGAAAAGGCGGATAATCTCCTGCGAGATGAGGGGCGCCCTCTCCATCTCCGTGACCACGATGAAGTCGTCTCCCCCTATATGGCCCACGAAGTCGCTCTCCGCGCCGTACTTGTCCATGGCCTCCAGGATGCACTGGGAGGTCATTTTGATGACCTCGCTACCGGCCACGAAGCCGTAACGGTCGTTGTAGGCCTTGAAGTCGTCGAGGTCCACATAGCACACGGCGAACTTGGCCCCTTTCCTGATGCGGTCCTCGATGACCTCCTCGATGGCCCGGTTGCCGGGAAGGCCGGTGAGCGGGCTGGCCTCGCCGTCGCGTATGGACCTCCTCAGGTGCATGTTGATGCGCGCCTCCAGCTCCAGGGGATCGAAGGGCTTGGTTATGTAGTCGTCGGCTCCCGTCTCCATGCCCTTTATCTTGTCCTCCAGCATCCCCTTGGCGGTGAGGAGGATGATGGGTATGTGGCTGGTGAGGAACTCGTTGCGCAGGCGGAGGCACACCTCCAGACCGTCGAGGTCCGGCATCATCACGTCGAGGATCACGATGTCCGGTTTCTCCCTCTCGCAGAGCTCGAGCGCCTCCATGCCGTCGCGCGCCTCCAGGGGGCGGAACCTCTCGGCGCTCAGCGTCTCCACTATCAGCTCGCGGATGTTGGGGTCGTCATCCACCACCAGGACCTTGAACTTCCTGCCCTCCTCCTGCCGCCGGGCAGCCTCGCCCCTCAAGATCTCGTCGAACAAGCCCCTTTTCACCTCCCCATGCCGCCCGCTTCCCGTGCGCCTCCGGCCTCTCCCCGTGCCACCGCCGGTCCTCCCCCGCCAGCAAGGCCCTCACCGCCCTCTTCCCGGGGGATGGGGTCTCCACCATGCCGGTCCAGGATGCCCAGGAACACCTCCACCACCCGGGGGTCGAACTGGGAACCCGCGTTGCGCACCAGCTCACGCCGTGCCTCCTCCAGGGGGAGCGCCTTGCGATAGGGGCGGTCCGAACGCATGGCCTCGAAGGCGTCGGCCACGGAGAGGATGCGGGCGCACAGCGGAATGTCCTCGCCCCTCAAACCGTCCGGGTACCCGTTGCCGTCGTAACGCTCGTGATGGTGCAGGATGATGGGCCTGGGCTCCTGGAGGAACTCCACGGGCTCCACGATACTGTCCCCCAGTAGGGGATGGGTCTTCACGTGGGTGTATTCCTCTTCGGTGAGGGAACCCGGCTTGTTGAGCACCCTTCCGGCGATGCCTATCTTGCCGATGTCGTGCAGGGTGGCGGCGTACTTCAGTTTCTGCCTCTCCCTCTCGTCGAGCCCCATGGCCTCGGCGATCATCAGGGCGTAGGTGGTGACCCTCTCGGAATGGCCGCGCGTGTAGGGGTCCTTCACCTCGATGGCCTTGGCCAAGGCCTGCACGGTGGAGAAATAGCTCCTCTCTATGTCCGCGTAAAGGGAGGCGTTCTCCACGGCCAGCGAGGCCTGGGCGGCCGCGGCTTCCGCCAGCCGCTCCTCCTCCCAAGCCTCCTCTTCACTCGGAAGCCCGGCGTGGAAGAGGGCCAGAAAACCGACCGTCCTCCCCTTGGCTCGCAGCGGCTGCAGGAGCGCTTCCGACACCCCGTGTTCGGCGAGCACATCCCCGGGGAGGAGCCCACCCAGCTCCTCAACGGGCCTGGTGACCGCCCTCCCTTCCTCCAGGGCCCGTTTCGCCTCGGCGCCCAGATCCTCGAGGGTGAGGTCTCCTCTTCGCTCCAGCTCGCCGGCCAGTTCCTCTATAAAACCGGCCCAAGCCCGGGGACGAAAGGCGTTGCCCTCCGCCAAGTAGGCCAGGCACATGGTCACCGGGCAGACATCCACCATCATCTCCACAACCCGCCTGAGGATCTCCTCAAGGTCCAGGGTCGAACCGACCACCCTGGCCATCTCCAGGAGAGCCAGGGTCTCGCGGATCTTCCTCTGCTCGCGCTCGTGCAGGCGGGCGTTCTCCAGGGCCACGGCCAGCCGCTCGGCGAAAGCCTCTGCCGTCTCCAGCTCCAGATATGCCTGTTCCTCCCACCCGTCACCGGTTAGCGTGCCCAGCAGCAGCGCACCGATGACCCGCTTCCTCACCGTGAGGGGGACCAGAACGGCATCCCCACCCCACCCCTTTCCGGGCTCCCAGGCGCAGGATTCCCGAAGCTCATCCGCATACAGCGCTTTCCTCTTTCCCAGGAAGACCCCGGAAGCCTCCCCGGAAAGCCGCAGCGGTTCCTCCAGGCCGTCCGTATCCCCGGCCACGGGGACCAGGTGCCCGTTACGGTCCAGCTCCAGGAGCGCCGCCTTCCGCAGGCCCAGCAATCCCTTCAGCCGCTCCAGTCCGGCCCTGGCGAGCGTTCCGGGATCGACCACCGCGGCCAGGGTGTCCGGGAAATCCTCTATCTGCCGCCACTTATCCGCCAGATCCCGCAGCCTCCGTTCGCGGCCCCTGAGGCAAGCCTCCATGAAGAGGGTCCTGGCCTCCAGGAGCACTACCTCCACCCTCCAACGGTCCTCGGCGGTGGAAGCCGTCCCCATCTCCTCGCGGAAAGGCGCCTCGGCACGGGCGATTATCCCATCCACCTGCTCCACGGCCAGCGGGTCCCTCCTTGCCCATTCCTCCGCCAGGGCGGCGAGCTCCTCCGCATGTCCCTCACCGCCATCCAGGCGCTCTTTAAGCAACTCACGATAGCGACTCGCGAGGACCTCAGGTGCCAATCCCGAGGGGCTCATCCCCACGGGATGAAACATGGTGGATTCCGGCGCGCCGGCCACTCGGGTCTCCATGCCCGTACCCCAAGCCATTCCTCGAGCGAGCTCGTTGGCCAACCTCGTCCTCCTCCGGGTTCAGTGGCGTAAAAAATGGGGCT